>NZ_CADCWT010000045.1 GCF_902806485.1 Candidatus Frankia alpina
GGCTGTGGGATGCGTGACACCGCGGCCGCCGCGTCGGGGGTGGGCGGGGCGGCCGGGGGCCGGTCGCGGGCAGCGGACCCCCGCTGGAACCCGGCCGGAACCTTCCGCGACGCGCCGGGATCAGCGCCGCGCAGGCGGGGGCGCGACGGTAGTCTCGCAGCGACCGGTTCGTCCGGACGGCCCCGCTCGTCCCGCGGCATGGGCCCGCCACGCCGTCGGGCCCGCCACGCCGTCGGGCGTGCCGCGGTGTCCGGTGCGGTGCGGGTGCTTCCGGGGCGTCGGTCCGCGGCGGTCTGTTCGGTGCCATCGTGTCGTCGCGTTCGAGTTGTCGCATTCGGAGGTCCTAGCCGTGCCGTCCATCGAGGCTGTCGGAGCCCGCGAGATCCTTGACTCTCGTGGCAATCCCACCGTCGAGGTCGAAGTCGTCCTGGAGGACGGGACGTTGGGCCGCGCCGCGGTCCCCAGCGGGGCCAGCACCGGTGCCTTCGAGGCCGTGGAGCTGCGTGACGAGGAGGACCGCTACGGCGGCAAGGGCGTCACCAAGGCCGTCGGTGCGGTGATCGAGCGGATCGGCCCGGCGATCATCGGGCTGGAGGCCACCGAGCAGCGCCTGCTCGACCAGACGCTCATCGACCTCGACGGCACCCCGGGCAAGTCCGCCCTCGGTGCCAACGCCCTGCTCGGCGTGAGCCTCGCGGTGGCCAAGGCGGCCGCGGCCGCCAGCGGGCTGCCGCTGTTCCGCTACCTCGGCGGCCCGAGCGCTCACCTGCTGCCGGTGCCGATGTTGAACATTCTCAACGGCGGCGCGCACGCCGACACGAACGTCGACATCCAGGAGTTCATGATCGCCCCGATCGGGGCGATCACCTTCTCGGAGGCGTTGCGCTGGGGCGCGGAAGTCTACCACGCGCTCAAGAGCGTGCTCAAGGCCCGGGGCCTGGGGACCGGCGTCGGCGACGAGGGCGGCTTCGCCCCCAGCCTGCCCACCAACCGGGAGGCGCTCGACCTCATCGCCGAGGCCGTCGACAAGGTCGGCCTGCGCCTCGGTTCGGACATCGTCCTCGCCCTCGACGTCGCCTCCACCGAGTTCTACGCGGACGGTGCGTACACCTTCGAGGGCAGTGCCCGCACCGCCGAGCAGCTCAGCGACTACTACGCCGACCTCGTCGGCGCCTACCCGATCGTGTCCATCGAGGACCCGCTGGCCGAGGACGACTGGTCCGGCTGGGTGGCGCTGACCGAGCGGCTCGGCCGCTTGGTGCAGCTCGTCGGGGACGATCTGTTCGTCACCAACCCGGAGCGGCTCGCCCGCGGCATCGCCGCCAAGGCGGCCAACGCTCTCCTGGTAAAGGTCAACCAGATCGGCACGCTCACCGAGACCCTCGACGCGGTGAACCTCGCCCACCGCGCCGGCTACCGGGCGATGATGTCGCACCGCTCCGGTGAGACCGAGGACACCACGATCGCCGACCTCGCCGTCGCCGTCGACTGCGGCCAGATCAAGACCGGCGCCCCGGCCCGCACCGAGCGGGTCGCGAAGTACAACCAGCTGCTGCGGATCGAGGAGGAGCTCGACGACGCGGCTCGCTACGCCGGCGCCGGTGCCTTCCCGCGGCACGGGCAGCCCGCCTGATTCGCATGCCGCCGCCGCGTGCCGCGTTGACCACGAGGGCGACCCTGCTCGCCGTCGTGATCTGCGCGCTGGTCCTGACACTCGCCTATCCGCTGCGGCTGTACCTCAAGCAGCAGAGCAAGCTCTCCGAGCTTGCCCGGACGAACGCGCAGACCCAGACCCGGGTCAACGAGCTGCGCTCCACGGTCGAGCGCTACGACGACCAGGCCTGGGTCTCCGACGAGGCACGCCGGCGGCTGCATTACATCAAGCCGGGTGAGCGGGCCTACCTGATGCCGGCCGCCCCCACCTCGGCGCCCGGCGGCGACGGCGAGCACGGGGGATCGTCCGGCAGCTCGGCCTGGTACGGCCGGTTGTGGTCGGAGATCGCGGCGCCGTAGGCGCGCATGCCGGCGGCTTCGGCCCGGGTTCACCCGTGGATCTGCGGTGCTCGTGGATCTGCGATGCTAGGCGGCGGTAGCGGTGCATGGTCGCTGTCCCGGGAGGAGCGCGTCGCGGTGCGGGAGGAGAACGTGGTGTCGACGGCGGTGACGGCCGCGGAGGTCGAGATCGTCGGGCGGCAGCTGTCCCGTGAGCCGCGCGGGGTCCTGGCCGTCGCCCACCACTGTTCCTGTGGGCTGCCGGACGTGGTGGAGACGGCTCCACGGTTGCCCGACGGCTCGCCGTTCCCCACGCTGTACTACCTCACCTGTCCCCGCGCCGCGGCCGCGGTGTCGCGGCTGGAGAGCGCCGGAGTCATGCGGGAGATGACGGTGCGGCTCGCCCACGACCCCGAGCTCGCCGCCGACTACGCTGCGGCACATCGGGATTATCTCGCCCGCCGCGACGCCCACGACGTTCTGCCCGGCGCCCCGAGTGCCGGCGGCATGCCGGAGCGGGTCAAATGCCTGCACGTCCTCGTCGCGCACAGCCTGGCCGCGGGGCCGGGGGTGAATCCCTTCGGGGATGAGACGCTCGCCGCCGTCGACGACTGGGGTCAGCGGGGGCTGTGCGTGGCCGCGGGCCCGGTGGGGACTGTGGGGACGACGACGGGAGAGGTACCGGCATGAGCCGCGTCGCCGCGATCGACTGCGGGACCAACTCGATCCGCCTGTTGGTGGCGGACTACGACGGGTCCAGATTGCACGAGCTGACCCGCCGGATGGAGATCGTCCGACTGGGCGCCGGGGTGGATCGCACCGGTGAGCTCGCCCCCGAGGCGCTGGCGCGGACCTTCGCCGCACTGCGCGACTATGCCGCCGAGATCGAGCGTCTGGGCGCCACCCGGGTGCGGATGGTGGCCACGAGCGCCACCCGGGACGCCCGCAACCGCGGCGAGCTGGTCGCCGGCGTCCGTGCGATCCTCGGGGTCGCCCCCGAGGTGATCAGCGGGGACGAGGAGGCGGCGCTGTCGTTCGGCGGCGCGATCGGCGATCTCGTCGGCGGATCGGGCCAGTTCGGTGGGCCGGGCCAGTTCGGTGGGCCGGGCCCGGCGGGGGCGCCGAGCCAGCCGGGAGCGTCCGACCGGTCGGACGCATTCGGGCAGCCCGGACCATCCGGCAGTCCGGGCCCTTCGGACGCGCGCGGAGCATCCGGCGTCGGGTCCGGCGCGCCAGGCCCGGCGGGAACATCCGGTCAGCTCGGAAAGATCGGTCTGTCCGGCACGGGCGGCGTCTCGTCGGTCGCCACCCCGATCCTGCTCGCCGACATCGGCGGGGGTTCGACGGAGCTCGTGTTCGGGGACGCGCGCGGCGTGCGGGCGGCCCGCTCGGTGAACGTCGGCTGCGTCCGGTTGGCCGAGCGCCACCTGCGCGACGACCCGCCGACCCCGGCGCAGGCCGCGGCGATCGTCGCCGACGTGCATGCCGCGCTCGACCTCGCCGCCCAGACGGTGCCGCTGACCGAGGCCGCCACCCTGGTGGGCGTCGCCGGGACCGTCACCACCGTCGTCGCTCTGGCCGCCGGGCTGCGGAGATACGACGCGGATCGCATCCACCTGTCGGTGACGAGCGCCGAGCAGGTTGCCGCCGTCACCGAGCGGTTGCTGGGCATGACGCACGACGAGCGGGCGGCGCTTGCGGTGATGCACCCGGGGCGGGTGGACGTCATCGCGTCTGGCGCGCTCGTGCTGCGCACGCTGGTCGAGCGCACCGGCGCCGCGTCGGTCGTCGCCAGCGAGCGGGACATCCTCGACGGGATCGCGTTGGCCCTGGCCATCACCCCGCCGGCCGTGGGGAGCCCGGCCGCGGGGAGCGCCGCCGTGCCGCCGCCGCCGACCGCGCCGTCCCTGCCGACCGTGCCCGGTCCCGCCGCGGGATGACGGCCGGCCTGCGGCGCGGCCCCGCGCGACCGGGCGACGGCTGGCCGGGCGACTTCGCGGCCCCGACCACCCCGGTTGCCGCGTCGCCCGCACTGGTACGCGAGCTGGCCGCCGGCGCCCCCGATGCGGATACGCTCGACGCCCGGATGTCGGTCTGCCGTGCCTGCCCGCGTCTGGTCGCCTGGCGGGAGGAGGTCGCGCAGGTCCGCCGGGCCGCGTTCGCCGCCCAGCCGTACTGGGGGCGTCCGGTGTCCTCGTTCGGCCCGGCCGATGCCCGAATCCTGATCGTGGGCCTCGCCCCCGCCGCCCACGGCGGCAACCGCACCGGGCGCATCTTCACCGGCGACCGCAGCGGCGACTGGCTGTTCGCCTCGCTGCACCGGGTCGGGCTCGCCACCCAGGCGATGTCGCAGTCCGCGGGAGACGGCCAGCGCCTGCGGGCCACCAGGATCGTCGCGGCCGTGCGCTGCGCGCCGCCGGCGAACAAGCCGACGACGGCGGAGCGGGACACCTGCCGCCCGTGGCTGGTCCGGGATCTGGAGCTCGTCCGGCCGACGCTGCGGGTCGTCGTCGTTCTCGGCGGCTTCGCGTGGACGGCGCTGTGGCCGGCGCTGGCGCAGGCCGGGTACTCCGTACCGGCACCCCGGGTGCCGTTTGGCCATGGGGCCCAGGCCGATCTTCCCGAGGCCGGGGTCCGCGTTGTGGGTTGCTATCACCCGAGTCAGCAGAACACCTTCACCGGACGGGTCACCGAGGTGATGCTGGACACGGTTTTCGGCTCCGCGGCGGCACTGGCAGAAGTGGGTGAGCATCGCGTCTAAGCCCTCGTGTTGTGGTCGCCGACACAGCACATGAGCCACGGCACTGCCGTGGTGGTCGCGAGATGGGCCGAAGGGCCTGGCGAATTGGCGTCCTGCGTCACGGAATTGGCGGGGCCGGGGGACTCGATGCAGGGTGTAACTCGGCCCCCGTGGGTACCGTTTTCGTATGGGCTATGGGCAGGCACCGCACATCCTCATCGTCGGCGGAGGATACGTCGGCATGTACACGGCCCTGCGGCTTCAGCGGAAGCTGGACGGGGACGAGGCGACCATCTCCGTAGTTGAACCCAACTCATACATGACCTATCAACCGTTTCTCCCGGAGGCGGCCGCCGGTAACCTTGAGCCACGCCACGTGGTCGTTCCGCTACGTAAGGTGCTCAAAGGGTGCCGGGTTATCAGTGGTCATGTGGTGGCAGTGTCACATGAGCAACGCGCGGCGTCCGTTCAGCCGCTGCTGGGCGAAACTTTCGACCTTAAGTACGATATCCTGGTGATATGTCCAGGTTCGGTGGCCCGGACGCTGCCGATCCCGGGCCTCGCCGAACAGGGAATCGGATTCAAGAGCGTGGCCGAGGCCATCTATCTCCGAAACCAGGTCATCAGTCGGCTCGACGCGGCCGCGTCGGCGACCGATTCCGCGGTGCGGCGGCGTGCGCTCACATTCCTCTTCATCGGTGGCGGATATGCCGGAATTGAGGCGCTCGCCGAACTTGAGGACATGGCGCGTGATGCATGTTCTTATTGCCCGGATCTGGAGCCCGCGGACATGCGCTGGGTTCTCGTGGAGGCGACGGACCGTATTCTTCCGGAGGTCTCGCCCGCAATGGGGCTGTATACGGTCAAGCAGCTCGAACATCGCGGAATCCAGGTGAAGCTGAACACCAAGGTCGAAAGCCTGCTCGACGGCCACGTCGTTCTCGACGGCGGAGAGCGGTTCGAGGCCGGCACCGTGGTGTGGACTGCGGGTGTCAAGCCCAACCCGATGCTCGCCCGGACCGATCTCCCGCTCGACGACCGTGGCCGGCTGCGGGCCACCGCCTTCCTCCAGGTCGACGGGGCGGCGGACGCCTGGACCGCCGGTGACTGCGCGGCCGTGCCCGACCTGACCAAGGGCGAGGGGGTGACCACCGCGCCGTCCGCCCAGCATGCCGTCCGCCAGGCCCGCCGGTTGGCGGAGAACCTTCTCGCCGAGCTGCGGCACGCGCCCATCAGGCCCTACGAGCACAGCTATGCCGGCAGCGTGGCCTCCCTGGGGCTGCACAAGGGCGTGGCCGAGGTGTACGGGGTCAGGCTGCGAGGCTGGCCCGCCTGGCTGATGCACCGGACGTACCACCTCAGCCGGGTGCCCACGGTGAACCGCAAGGCCCGCGTGGTCGCAGACTGGACCTTGGCGTTGTTCTTCCGCCGAGAGATCGTCTCGCTGGGCTCGTTCGCCGACCCCCGGGCGGAGTTCCGCATGGCGGCGTCCCCCGAGGCCGCCACGGCTCCCGAGCGGCCCGCGGAGGCCCCCGACTCGCGCGCGGCACCGGGCCCGCCGGCCGCGATCGACGACTCAGCCGCAGATGCCACCGCCGACGAGGCCATCCCCACCGGGTCCAACCCACCGGGGACGCCCACGCCGGCCGCCGCTGCGGAGGCGAACTCGCAGGCCGCGCAACCGCGGAGCTGACTGTCGTCCGTGCCCGCGGGCCGCGCCCCGGCCGCACCGCACCGCGGCCGGTGAATCCCCGTCTCTCGGGGGGTTCACCGGCCGCCGTCGCTTAACGGCACCAAGGTGGGGGCGGCATTCCGGCAACTCCGGACTGGCCCGACGCCGCTAACGAGCTGCGAGCTCGGCATTCCAGCGATCTGGGCCGCCCACTGATCGGCGGGGATGGCAATGCGGCAGCGCCCTAGTCACGAAGAGTCACGCTTTCGGTGGGGCCGCCATCTCCGGACCACTTTTTCCGCGATGTGTTATTCCCAGACCCTACGTAGCGTGGTAGAAACATCAACGATGTAGACGAGCCGGTGTATCCCAACTGGTAGAGGAGGCTGTCCTAAAAACAGCTCGAGTGTCGGTTCGACTCCGACCACCGGCACAATCCATTGCTGACTGCCCGCGCGCGTTGATGAACGCCGCGGGTGATCGGCATGGAAGGCTTCGTCGCCATGCTGAGGTGAGCCGCGGCGAGGGGGGCGCAATGATTCCTTGCTCGCCCCCGTCCGCTACTTTCCGTTCTGAATTAGTTACAACTTTCGCGGCTGGCGGGTTCCCCGGCCCGGCGCGGTATCGGCCGACCGGCGGGAACCTACCCGGCAGTGGGTTCGTTGCGGGGGTTGACACGTGCATCAGACGATGACGGTGGCATCGCCCCGGTGGCGACCGAGAGGAGCCGGCTCAATGGCCGACCTTCGTTCCTCCAACCCCGTGCTGCGCCGCGGCGGGTTCGCGCCGCCGCCAACGCCCACCCCGGAGGAGCTCGCCAGCCACTACCGGCAGCCGACCACCCTCACCATCGACGACGTCGTCGTGCACACGCTGGGGCTGTTCGCCCTGCTGGGCGTCGGCGGTGCCGTCGGCTGGGTGGTCGGGCGCGACGCCCCGGGCATCGCGCTGGCCGCCGGTCTCATCGCACTGGTCATCAGCCTCGTCGTCTCGATGCGCAACCGGCTGCGCCCGTCCCTGGTCATCGCATTCGCGCTGATCGAGGGCGTCGCGGTGGGGACGATCTCGCGCTACTACGAGGACGCCTTCGGGGGCATCGTCCCGCAGGCCCTGCTCGGCACCGGGCTGATCTTCGTCGTGATGCTCCTCGCCTATCGCAGCCGCCGGCTGCGAGCCACCCCGCGGATGGCCCGCGTCGTCACCGGCGTGCTGCTCGGCGTCGTCCTGCTCAGCCTGGTCGACCTGGTCATCAGGGCGGTCAGCGGCAGCCACCTGCCGATCATCAACGACGCGACGCCGCTGGGCATCCTGTTCAGCGTGGTGGTGCTCGGCGTCGCGAGCCTCCAGTTCATCCTCGACTTCGATTACATCGAGCGGGCGATCGCCACCGGCGCACCGCGTTCCGAGGCGTGGCGGGCCGGTTTCGGCCTGTTGATCGGCTTCGTCTGGGTCTACCTGGAGATGCTGCGGCTGCTGTCCAAATTGCGCCAGTAGGGTCCGCGGCGCCGCGCCAGGGGTGGAGCCCAGGGCGGCCCAGTAGGCCGGCCGCAGGGGCGGGATCGGCTCAGCCGGAGTGGTCCGGGCCGGCAGCGGTGGGAGTGATGCGCAGGATGCAGCGTTGGTCCCGGACCATCGCCGCCCGGTAGTCGTCCCAGTCGGGATGCTCGCCGGCGAGGTCGCGGTAGTAATCGACCAGCAGTTCCATCGCCGTGGGCAGCCGGACGATCTCCGCGGTGCCGGTGATCTGCACCCACGGTCCGAAGAAGTCGTCCGGCAGCACGCAGAGCCGCACGGTCGCATCCCGCTCGACGTGCCCGACCTTGTAGGCGGTGAGCCTGGTGCTGATCAGCAGGCGACTCTTGGCATCCAACCCGACCGACACCGGCGACATCTGCGGGCTGCCGTCCCGACGGGTGGTACTCAGGACCGCCCGATGATGATCGCGGACGAACTCGGTAGCTGCGGCGAGGTCCATGCGCCCATTGTCTCCGACGGGACGCGGTGCACCTGGCGGGGGGCGCCGTGGCGGGCCGTCCACGCAGGCCACGACGCCGCGTCGCCGTGGGCCGGCCACGGCGCCACGGGCGTCTACGCCCGGCTTGCCCGCCGCCGCAGGTCCGCCTCGTGGACGAGGGCCGCGGCGAAGCTGTGCGGAAGGTTGTGCTCGGCGCGCAGCCAGTTCACCCGTTCGGTGAAGCGCAGCAGGCCCGGACCGTCGTCCAGCCGGCTCAGCCAGTGGTTCACCCCGTGGCCCGTCACCTGCGGGATCCGTTCGATGAGGGTCTGATGGGTCTGATTGGTCTGCGGGGAGCGGTTCAGCGACATGCGCGCCTCCAGAAGTGAAACCCGACGTCAACGGCTCATGTCGCAAGGGTGCCCCAGGCCACAGCAAAGGGCAAGGCCCCGTTCGTGCCTCGTGGGGTATCATGCCCGGATGTCCGATGAGGTCGGTGATCTCACCCGGGAGGCGGATCTGCTCATCCGCCGCGTCCGAGGATGGGCCGGCTCATCCTGGGACGTCGCGGTGGGTTCGGGGATGACCCGGGCGGAGTGCACGGGTCGGCTCCTCGACGAGCTGGCCGCGCTCGGCGAGCGCATCGGCACGGGTGCCCCCGCCGGGGTGCGCCCGCCGAGGCTCGCCCCTCACGCCCTGCCCGACCAGCTCGCGGTTCTCGCCGAGGACCTGCTCGCCGCGTTGGCCACAGCCGATGCCGCCCGCCCGTCCGTCCGCGAGGTGCTGGCGGACGCCCACGCGGCGGTGACCCGGGCGCGCGCGGACCTCGACGGCACCGGCTTCGGGTTCCGCGTGCGCTGACCGCGGCCGGCCGGCCCGACCGGACCGGACCGGACCGGGACCGGACCGTTGCGGTGTCAGCCGAGCCGCCAGGTGCTCCGGATGTTGTCAATCACGTGCGCCGCGGCGATCCTCGCCCCGTCGAGGGCCAGGTGTACCCCGTCGTGGGATCGGGCGAGCACGGCCTGGCCGTCGGCGCCGGTCAGGTAGTCGCTGTAGGCACCGTCCTTCGACAGCCACGGGGCCAGGTCGAGGTAGCTCGCGCCGCTCACCCCCGCCGCCGCGGCCTCGGTCGCGGCGTTCAGCTGGCGGAAGTAGCCGTTCAGTCGGTCCGAGCGGGCCGGGGGCAGGCTGAGCCAGAGCAGCCGCCTGGCTCCGTCTGCGGTCCAGATCCGCATGACGACGCCGGCCCGCCGCTGGTACTCGGCCGCCCACTCGGCCGATCCGGCGGGCAGCACCGTGCCGTCGGCGAGCGTGATGCCCTGCCCGTCGTTGCCACCCATGGCGACGATGACCAGCTCCGGGTCGCGCTCGGCGACCTGGACGCGGGCATGGGCGGCCCAGTCGAAGAAGTCGGGCCGGACCAGGCCGGTGCCGAACCGGGTCTCGGTCTGGGCTCGGACCGTGTCCGGCGCCGTGTTCGTGATGGTCGGGCCGAGGGATTCGGTCAGCGAATCGCCGGTGACGAGTACCCGTAGCGGGTCGGCGGCGGTGGGCCGGCGCAGGGGGGTGAGTGGGGCGGCGGGTGCCCCGGTGGTGCCGGTGCGGCCGGTCGCCGCGTGGCTCGCCGCGGTCGCCAGCTCCGAGGCGCCCCCGTGCGGCGCGGTCCGGTGGCCGAAGGCGCGTGTCAGCCAGCGGTCCGGCGTGTCCAGGCGCACGAGGTGTGTCACCCGTTCGACCGGCCGCGCCGCTCCCAGCAGCAGGGTGCGGGTGAGTCCGGGGCGCATGCCCTCGCCGGCGTGCACCATGGCGGGCGCGCGCAGCACGGCGAGCAGCCCCAGCACCGCGACGACCAGAAGCAGGGCGCGGCGTGCCGGGACGGCGTCCGCCGCCGCCCGTGGCGATCCGGCGCGATGACGTGGGGATGGCTGCGCCGGCGCCGACCCGGCTGACCGGTCCAGCGGACGGTCCCGGGTGGGGGGGCGGTCCCGGGTGGAGGGGCGACCCCGCAGGCCGCGGCGGGTCTGCGGCGGCGGGCCGGCGGGCGGCGGGTCGGGCGCGGACGCCGGCGGCCCAGTTGGCACCGCATCGTCGCGCTCGGTCATGGTCACGGGCTCCGTCGACGGCTGTGGAGGATGGACCGGAACTCATCATCCGTGGTGGCCCGATTACCTTAGGTGCTTCACCGGGACTTGGCGGCCCCACGCCCCGGTGGGCCGTCCTCAGAAGCGGAAGTAGATGAACGGGGCGACGTCCTGTTGCCCGACAACCGCGTAAATGACCATCATGGCCATGGTCAGCAGGGCGATCTGCGGGCCGAGGCTCATCTGTGTGAACCTGGCCTGCGCCCTGGTCCACCAGTGCTGCGGGACGGCCGCCGTGGTCAGGCCCACCGCTATCGCGGCCACGACCGAGGGGGTGACCAGCGGCGCCGGGCCGCCGGCTGTGAAAAGCCGCGCGAACAGGCGGCCCGCCGTGTCCAGATCCGGGGCGCGGAAGAGCACCCAGGTCGCGCAGACGAAGTGGAAGACGGCGAGGCGGGCCGCCCAGCCGCGCACGGGGCCGGCGACCCGGGCCGCGGTCCCGGCGGCGGCCGGTGCGGGCGCCGTGGCCAACCCGACCGCCCGGGACGTGGGCGCTGTCGAGGAGGCCTCTGTTCCTGAGTCAATCGCAGGCACGTTGGGCTGCGCGGGCACGTCGGCGGCGCGTTCGGCGCGCGGCAACGGCATCTGCGCCGGTCGGGCGGTGGCCGTCCGTCCCGTCCGCCGGGCCCGTAGCCGGCGTTCGGTCACCAGGGCGGCGCCGTGCAGCGCCCCCCACAGTACGAAGGTCCACGATGCCCCGTGCCACAGGCCGCCCAGGGTCATGGTGATCATGAGGTTCAGGTGGGTCCGGCGGCGTCCGCGTCGGCTTCCGCCCAGGGGCAGGTACACGTAGTCGCGCAGCCAGCGCGACAGCGTCATGTGCCAGCGCCGCCAGAACTCCTGCAGGCTGCGCGCCGCGTATGGCCGGTCGAAATTGTCCGGGAAGCGGAAGCCGAGTAGCAGCGCGATCCCGATGGCAATGTCGGAGTAGGCCGAGAAGTCGCAGTAGATCTGGACGGCGTAGCCGTAGATGGCGACACCGATCTCGGTGGACGAGTGCTGGCCGGGGGCGTCGAAGACCGGGTCGACCAGCCGGGAGGCGATGACGTCGGCGAGCACGACCTTCTTGATCAGTCCGCCGAGGATGAGGAACGCCGCCCGCGTGGTCGGCACCCGGGCTGGGTCCCGCGGGGTGGCGAGCTGCGGGAGGAACTCGCTGGCCCGCACGATGGGACCGGCCACCAGATGCGGGAAGAACGCCTCGTAGACGGCGAAGTCGAGCAGCGGTGCCGGCGGGGTGATCCCGCGGTGGACATCGATGACGTAGCTCAGCGCCTGGAAGGTGAAGAACGAGATCCCGATCGGCAGCGCCACCTGGAGCAGCGGGAGCGGGGCGGGCAGCCCGGCGTCGGTCAGGGCGCGATCGACGGACAGCGCGAAGAAGCCGTAGTACTTGAACCAGCCGAGCAGGCCGAGGTCGCAGGCGATCGCCGCGGCGAGGATGCGCCGGTCCCGGAACCGGTGGATCGCCCACGCGGCCGCCTGGTTGATCAAGGTGGAGGCGACGATGAGCAGGACGAACCGGGCGTCGGCGAAGCCGTAGAAGAAGTACGACGCGGGGAGGATGAACGGCTTCCACAGCGCCGGTCGGGGCATCAGCAGCCAGGACGTCGCCATCACCACGACGAAGAACGCCGCGAACTCGATCGTCGGAAAGATCACCTATGGCCGTCCAGGAAGATCGGGCGCGCGGCGGGAGGCACGGGGGAAACGAACCGCATGTGGCCACTCTATGGAGTTGGAGAGATACATAAAGTAGTGGCTGGCTGAAGGGTGCGCGGTCAGGCGTGGCGGGACGACTGGCGAGATCAGCGCCGTCGGCGGGGCGGTGGGCGGGCCCGAATGGGTGACGTTGGGTCGATTCGGCCTGGAAGACGTGCGTGTCGGGCACGGGATGGCTACCTTCCGACCATGGGCATCGTCACGGTCAACGGCATCGATCTCGCCTACGAGATCCACGGCGACGACGACGGCCTGCCGTTGCTGATGATCGGTGGTCTCGGGCAGCAGCTCGTCGGTTGGCATCCCGACCTGCTCGCCGCGCTCGCTCGGCGCGGTTACCGGGTGATCATTTTTGACAACCGTGACGGGGGCCTGTCCACCCACCTCGACGACCTGGGGGCGATCATCGCTGGGCGCTTCGACCTCACCCCCTACGGGCTCACCGACCTCGCCACCGACGCACTGGGCCTGCTCACCGCGCTCGACGTCGAGTCGGCGCACCTGCTGGGCCTGTCGATGGGCGGCATGATCGCCGCGCTGCGCAGCCCGGCGCGGGTCCGCAGCCTCACGTCGGTGATGTCACACCCCGGCGACCACCGGGTGCAGCCGACGCCGGAGGCCATCGGGCTGTTCCTGCGCCCGGCGCCGCTCGACCTGGAGCAGTCCGTCGTCGCCGCGCACGAGGCCCACGAGATCCTCGGCTCGCCGGAGTTCGCGCCAGACGAGGCCTGGCTGCGCCGGCGCGCCGAGATCTACTGGGACCGCCGGACCAACCCCGACGGCGTGCTGCGCCAGGTCGCAGCAGTGCTCTGCGCCCCGGACCGCACCGCGCAGCTCGCCCGCCCACCCTGGTCGTCCACGGCGGCGCCGACCCGCTCATCCCGGTGATCGGCGGCCGGCTGACGGCCGCGGCGATCCCGGCCGCGGAACTGCTGGAGATCGACGGGATGGGCCACGACCTGCCCCGACAGGTATGGGATCGGGTGCTCGACAAGCTGGAGGACGTCGTCGATCGCGGGGAGGCCGGCCGGCGCTCCCTCGCCGCCGCGAGCTGACGAGCCACCGCGCGCCGGGCTCAGGCCCCGGGTTTGACCACCGTCAGGGCGATGACCACGACCCAGCAGGCGGAGCTCAGCACGGCGCCGCCGGTGATGGAACCGAGCCGGCGACGGGCGTCCCCGCCGGCGTCGATCTCGGCGATGGCATGCGACAGACTGGGCGCGATGACCGCCAGGCAGATCCCGCACGCCACCACCCACAGCACCAGCGAGCCCAGCAGTCAGGAGTCGCTGAACGACCGCACGCTGCCGAACGATCCCTGGTGCACCATCCCCGTACCGGTCACTACGATCAGCAGCGAGGCCACTGCGAACCCTCGCACCAGACGGGCGGCGAGCCGCCGGATCGGCAGGGTGCGCGATCCCGTCCGCAGCAGGCTGGGGACGGACGCGCACACCAGGGTCAGCGGTCCGACCATGAAGATCGCGAGAAGGATGTGCAGGGTGAGGAGGAGCCCGAAGCTGCCCGGATGCGGCATGGGGGGACGGTACCGATCGACACACCGTGCCTGTGCACCGGCTATGGGCGAGCTGTCTCGGTCCTGTGCGCTCTGCCAAGTCAGAGTCGGTAGGACTGGTAGTAGAGCAGCTTCACCCCATCGCCGAAGTGCGTCCCGTACAGACGGCCGGTGGAGCCGGCGTAGGCGTAGCTGACCACCCCGTCGATCCAGCCGTGCCCGGGCCCGAGCCGGCCGAACCCGGTGATGAACGGGCCACCGCTCGCCCCCGCCGTCATCCGGCAGCCCACCCTGATCGACGGGCCGCCGTACGGGTCGCCGGACCCGGGCCCGGCGCAGTAGATGAGCTGGCTGCCGTCGTACGGCAACAGGCGCGGGTAGCCGAAGCTGTACTGCGGGTAGGTGCGCGGCAGGCCGAACGTGATGCCCTGGGCCCCGGCCACGTCCTCGAGGTGCCGGCCGCCGTGGGTGTTGAACAACGCGAAGCCGGCGTCGACGTCGAAGTTCGAACCGCTCGCCCAGCCCGGCGTCACGGTCAGCCGGCGGGCGGTCCAGATGCCGTACGGCATCGTCCCGTCGACGTAGCCCGGAACGAAGGCGACCCGCTGGGCGAACTGGGCGCCGGCTCCGCCGTGCAGGCAGTGCCCCGCGGTCACGACGAGGTCGCGCCCCGGGCTCGTCACCACACTCGCCGAACACGCGAAGTCGGCGCCGCCGATCGTGGTGAACAGCCGACCGGTGGTTGCCGTGACCAGCCCGCCCTGGGCATACGGTGTGCCGTCGCTGGGCGGCGGCGGCGCGTTCGACAGCCCGGGGTTCGGATCGTCGGCGAACGTGGCGGCCGCGGCCGTCGCGGCGTCGGTGGTGGCGTCGGAGCGGTCGGTGATGTGGGTGCCGAAGGCCCGGTCGCGACGCTCGGCTGTCCAGTACCGCTCGACCTCGCGCTGCTCGGCGGTGCTTACAGCGCCGGGCGCCGACAGCGGCGACGGCTGCCCCCGGGTGATCTCGGTGGCGATGTCTGCCGGTCGCACACCCGCGCCTGGCAGGTCGGTGAGGCCGGTGAGGCCACCGATGTGGTCGAGGCCGTCCGCGAGGATCGCGCCGCCCGGTGTGGCCTGGGCGGGGGAGGCGGGCATGGCCGTGGGAGCGAGCCCCACGCCCGCCGTCAGCAGCACCGCGGCCACCAGCCGCGAGTGGGCTGGTGGGCGAGGACGCTGCCTACGCTGCTGCAGATCCGCCTGATGCCTCGCGTTGGCCGCGCTTTCCTCTGCCATCCGTGATCCCACGATCGCGCAGAGTAGCAGAGTTTGAGATCCGAATGGTCGGGGCGCGGCGGGCGCCTACGGGGTGCCGATCAGATCCCCCGCGGCGGGCGAGGGCGGTCAATCGAGGGCCGTCGGTCGCACCCCCGCGGGATGGTCAGTCAGTCGGCGCGGCGAGGTGCTCGTGGGCCTGAGTCTAGGTGGGGGCGCCGGCGCTGGCCGGCGGGCACCAGAAGACGAAACGGGACCGAGCCATCGCGGGCCCGAGGCGGCGCATCGTCTCCCGGTGGTGCGGGTCGCCGACGAACGCGTCCAGCGCGGCCCGGTCCGTCCACGCGGACAGGGTCCAGTACTCGCGCCGCAACGGGCGGGCGACCAGTGAGACGCCGAGGGCGCCGGGCGCGGCCAGCAGGGCCCGCCGGATGGCCATCGACGAACGCGGCATCGGTGACCGTGTGCCGGGCCGAGGTGAGGACGAAGTGGGAGGCCATGACCTCGATGGTGCCGTCCTCGGGATCGGTGCCGCCGGGCTTGCGGTCGGGCGGGATGGTCCAGGGAATCGTCGGCACGGTGACCCACCTCCACAATCGTCTGACTCGGACTATCGCTCAAGGCAAGGATAGTCTCAAAGAGACGGTATGGGTCAAGTCGTATCATGAAGACCATGGTGGAGATCGCGCTGACGCCGGTGTCGTACCTGGTCCTCGGGGAAGTGGCCCGCCGCGGCAGCGCCACGCCCTACGACCTCAAGGTCTCGGTCGCCGAGTCGGTCGGGAACTACTGGTCGTTCCCGCACGCGCAGCTCTACAAGGAGCCGCCGCGTCTCGCTGCGGCCGGGCTACTGGCCGAGGAGCGGGAGGCCGCCGGGCGCCGCCGGCGGATCTTCCGGATCACCGAGGCCGGCCGGCACAGGCTGCAGGAATGGCTCTCCTCGGCCGACTCCGGACGCACCGAACTACGCGACCTCGGCCTGCTCAAGCTCGCGTTCGCCGACCTCGGCCGTCCCGGCGACGTAGCCCGGCTCGCCCGTGCCCAGGCTGTCGCGCACCGGGCGCATCTGGAGGTTTACCGCACGCTGGCCGCGCTGCCGGCGGACGCCATGGTCTGGTCGCTGCGGCGCACCCTGGACCTCGGTTTCGCCTACGAGCGGCTCATGGCGGAGTTCTGGGAGCGGCTCGGCGCCGACCCCGCCCTCGTTCGCACCCCGCCACCGCCCGCCGACTCCGCGCGGCCGACGAGGGACGCCCCGAGCCAGGGTGCCGCGGCCGCGGTCGGATCAGCGGGCGACGTGGTGGCGTCCCCGGGAACGCAGGTAGTCCCGGATGACGTAGCTGCCGAGGGCGGTGGGGTCGGGTGAGAGGACCCGCCCGCCGTTGCGCCGGGCCATCTCCTCGACGAACTGCACGAGGCGCGGCTCGTCGTCGAGCATGAACACGTTGATGGTCACCCCGCGGCGGGTCAGCCGGTCCACCTCGGCGAGGGTCAGCTCCAGGGTCTCGGGCATCGGCGGCCAGGAGAACGACGGCGTGCCGTCGCGCAGCAGGTGCGCGGTGGGCTCCCCGTCGGTGACCACCATGACGACCGGTTCGGCCTGCGGGTAGCGGCTGAGTAGCCGGCCCGCGATGAGTAGGGCGTGCTGCAGGTTCGTGCCCTGGACCATCTCGGAGTCGAGGCCGGCGAGCTCCACTGGCCGCAGCTCGCGGGCGTAGTCCGAGAAGCCGATGATATGGATCTTGTCCTGTGGGAACGAGGTACTGACGAGGGTGTGCAGCGCCAGCGCCGTCGACTTCGCGATCCCCCACGTTCCGCGCAGGGCCATCGAGTAGGACAGGTCGACCAGCAGGCAGACCGCGGCGGTGGTGCGCCGCTCGGTCTCGGCGACCTCGAAGTCGCTGACCTTCAGCCGCACCGGGCGGCCCTGTCCGGGTGGCCCGGCGCGCAACACTGCGTTGCGGACCGTGCGGACGACGTCGATCGGTTGGGTGTCGCCGAACTGCCAGGCCCGCGAGGTGCCGAGCAGGTCGCCGGCGGAACCGGCGTCGGTGAGGTTGTGATCGCCGCGGCCGCGGGCGGTGACCTGGCGGAAGATCCGCGCCAGCGCCGTCTGCCCGATCCGGCGCACCGCCCGCGGGGTGAGCTCGAGGCTGCCGGCGCGGCGGGTGATGAAACCCTGCTGTTCGAGCTCCCGCTCGACCTGCTGCAGGCTGCGCAGGTCGTCGACGGCCGAACGACCGAGGGCACGGGCGACCGCGTCGGGGTCGATGTCCTCCAGCGACGCCCCGGCATAGTCCTGCCCGAGCGAGGCGGCGAGCTCGTCGAGTTCCGCCAGCTCCTCCAGCGCCGAGGTGGCATCACCGAGGCCCAAGGGCTCGTCCCCGGTGAGGCCCTCACCGAGCCGCCCGCCGCGCCCGCGGGCCCGCCCGCCCCAGTTCAGGTCCGGGCGGGAGGCGCGTAGCGCCTGGGTGAGCTGGGACATCTCGGCGGCCAGTCCCAGGTCTTCCATCGCGGTGGACATCAGGTCGGCGAGCTCGGAGCGCTGCTGCGGGGTGAGCCCCGCGAGCAGCCGGGCGGCAGCCGCCGAGCGGCGCGCCAACGCGTCGACCAGCTCGTCGAGTGACTGCGGGTTCTCTGGGAAGAACCCGCCGTACTGGCGCATGAACTCGCCGAACGCCTCGTCGGTGTTCTCGCCGCGGGCGTCGGCCTCCAGCAGGGTGTTCAGCGCCCCGATCATGTCGCGGATGCGGGCGAAATCCTCCGGCGTCGCCCCTTCCAGGGCCTGCTTCATCCCCTTGAACTGGGTGTCGAGGACCTCCCTGCGCAGCAGCTCGGAGATCTTTTCGTAGGTCTCGCGGGCTTGAGGGGAACGCCAGTCGTACTCGGTCAGCGACCGCACCGCGCGCGCCGGGTCGGCGGGCAGCGCGTCGAGCTCGGCCTCACGCAGGCGAGCCTCGTCCGACGGATCGGGGAACAGCGCCGCCCGCTCCTGACCGACGGCCGTGTCGAGCAGCCGTCGGACCTCCTGCAGGGTGCCGTCCATCCGGCCGCGGGAACGAGCTTCGCGCCGGCGCCGCTCGATGGCGCGGCGCATGTCGTCCAGCCCGCGGCGGCCGGGCATACCGCGGCGCAGCAGGGCTTCCAGCGCCTCGCGGGGGGTGCGGCCCTCCAGGATCTGGCGGGACATCTCGTCGAGTGCGCCGGCCGCGGTGAAGGGGGAGGCGAGCGGGTCGGGCCCGCCGTCCCAGGGGCCGTAGCGGAATGTGCCGGAGCTCACCGGGGTCCTCCCACTGGTGTCATATCAGGAGCCGTAGACTGTTCGGCCCGGCAGCTCCTCCTTCGCCAATCGGCGGTTGAGGTGCAGTCCCTCCATCGCCAGCTCCAGCGCCGCCGCGGCGAGGCCGGGCGACTCCGCGCCGTCCACGCCGAGCCGGTTCAGGATCGCCGCGAGTCCGGGCACCGGGCCGACCCGGCGCAGCAGTTCGGCGGCGGGCACCATGTCGCCCGTCTCGACCGGGCCGTCGGCCTCGAAGCGGTTCTGCAGCCCGGTCAGATCGGCGCCGGCGAGGCGGGCCCGGAACGTCTCGGCGATCGCGCGGCGCAGCAACAGCGCGAGCACCTCGTCCTCGCGCCCCTCCTCGAGCTGGTCGAACTCGACCTTGCCGCGCACCGCCGGCACGATGGCGGAGAGGTCGACCACCCGGGCGGTGGGCGTCTCCTCCCCGGTCAGCGCCGCGCGGCGGACCGCGGAGGCGGCCACCGTCTCAGCCGCGGCCACCGCCAGCCGGGCCGACACGCCCGAACGCTGGTCGACCTGCGGAGCTTCGCGGATGAGGCGGGTGAATCTTGCCACGATCTCCAGCAGGTGATCGGCGATCTCGGGGGTGCCCAGCGGTGAGCCCGCCCAGGAGATCACCGACTCCTGGCGGATCAACGCGAGCTCGTCGGCGAGCTGCAGCGGGTAGTGCGTGCGGACCTCGGCGCCGAAGCGGTCCTTGAGCGGGGTGATGATCCGGCCGCGGTTGGTGTAGTCCTCGGGGTTCGCCGAGGCCACCAGCAACAGGTCGAGCGGTAGGCGCAGCAGGTAGCCGCGGACCTGGATGTCGCGTTCCTCCAGCACGTTGAGCAGTGCCACCTGGATGCGCTCGGCGAGATCGGGTAGCTCGTTGACGCTGAAGATGCCGCGGTTCGTCCGCGGCACCAGGCCGTAGTGCACCGTTTCCGGGTCGCCGAGGGTGCGGCCCTCGGCGACCTTCACCGGGTCGACGTCGCCGATCAGGTCGCCCACGCTGGTGTCCGGGGTCGCCAACTTCTCGCCGAACCGCTCGGAGCGGTGGCGCCAGCCGATCGGAAGATCGTCGCCGAGCTGAGCCGCCAGCGCCCGGCAGCGGCCGCAGACAGGCTCGTAGGGGTGGTCGTTGATCTCACAGCCGGCGACGGCGGGCGACCACTCGTCGAGCAGGCTCAACAGGGTGCGGATGAGCCGGGTCTTGCCCTGGCCGCGTTCGCCGAGGAAGACGATGTCGTGGCCGGCCAGGATGGCGCGCTCGACCTGCGGCAGAACGGTCTCGTCGAACCCGACGATGCCCGGGAAGCGGGGCGCCTCACCCTTCATCAGAGCGACAAGATTGTCCCGCAGCTCCGTGCGCACGGGGCGGTGCACATGCCCGCTGCGGCGGAGCTCACCCACCGTGACGTACGGCGGAGCGGCACCCGCCGGCGGGGTGGCCGGGGGCGTCGCGGTCGGTGGCACGGAATGACGGGGCGGTGCCGGCAGATCCTCCACGCGTCGACGGTACGTCGGTACCGCCCGCGGCGCAGCCAAGTCGGTTGCCGTCCGCTGCAGGCGTAGTCGGGGGGGTACCTCCGTCTGCTTCGCCGGAAGCGGCCCCGCCCGCCCGATTTGTTCGGGCGGGCGGCTCGTAGGTGCCGGCGTGCCAGCCACGATGGGTGATCCCCTGGCCGGCCGAAGTGGCATGGCCGAGCCAGGTCCGGGTGCCGTCAGGAGCCGTAAGGTGCGACCGAGACGATCTTGACCTTCGCGGAGCGGCCGCTGGGGAGTGTGTAGCTGACGGTCTCGCCGGCCTTGTGGCCGGTCACGGCACCACCGAGCGGGGAGGCGGGGGAGAAGACGTCGACGGGAGTGCTGTGGTCCTCGCGGGAGCCGATGAGGAACTTCTCGGTCTCCTGCTCGCCGGAGAAGCGCACCTCGACGACGGTGCCCGGGCCGGCCTCCCCGCTCGTGTTGGGAGCCTCGCCCACCTTCACGTCGCGCAGCAGGTCCATGAGCTGGCGGATCCGGGCCTCCTGCTTGCCCTGCTCCTCCTTGGCTGCATGGTAGCCGCCGTTCTCCTTGAGATCGCCCTCCTCACGGGCCGCCTCGATCTTGGTCGCGATCTCCGTGCGCCAAGGGCCGGTGAGGTAGTCGAGCTCGGAGCGGAGCCGGTCGTATGCCTCCTGAGTGAGCCAAGTCTGCTGCGTCACGCGGGTCACGCTCCTCGGTGAACATCAAAAGGGTCACGATATCAAGGTGAATCAAGGAATCCTGGGTCGAGCCCGCTGACTCCGGCGGCGGCTCCTCGACCGCCGGGAGACTCTGGACCAGCGGTTCCTACCCTCACAGGCGATCCGTCAGTCCGAGGTTTCGACCATGACCGCGCACCTGGCGGAGCGGGAGCGCGGCGGACGGGTGCCGTACTCCGTCGGTCCCGGGGCCGGACCGACTCCGATGTCGGTACGCCGGCCGGTGACGCTACACCCGTCGCCGCGTGAGCGGACGGTGCATTGTGCCACGGCGTTGGGTGACTTTTCCAGATCAAACGTGGAGGCAGGCTCCAGGGTTCCGCACGGCGGTGTCGCACGGCGGTCACGTCGCGGCCACCCCGGTCGATGGCCGCGGTCCGGCCCAGCCATCAGCGACAATGGTGGCATGCCTTCGGTCGACGAGCGGCCTGGCCTGCGTCTCATGGCCATCCATGCGCACCCTGATGACGAGTCCAGCAAGGGCGCGGCCACGATGGCGCGCTACGTGAGTGAGGGCGTGGACGTACTCGTTGTGACCTGTACGGGCGGTGAGGAGGGCAGCATCCTCAACCCCGCGATGGATCGACCCGGCGTCGCAGAGCGCATCGTCGAGGTCCGCCGCGAGGAGATGGAGAACGCCCGACGCATCCTCGGTGTCCGCCAGGAGTGGCTGGGTTTCGTCGACTCCGGCCTGCCCGAGGGCGACGCCCCGCCGCCTGTGCCGCCGGGGCGCTTCTCCACCACGCCGGTCACCACCGCGGTCCAGCCCCTGGTCAGGCTGATTCGCGCCTTCCGGCCGCAGGTCATCACGACCTACGACGAGTCCGGCGGCTACCCGCACCCCGACCACATCATGACGCACAAGATCAGCATCGAGGCTTTCGAGGCGGCCGGCGATCCCGAGCGCTATCCCGAGGTCGGGGTCGATGCCGGGCTCGACCCCTGGCAGCCGCTCAAGCTGTACTACCACCTCACCTTTCACAAGGAGCGCATCCTCGCCCTGCACGAGGCGCTGCTGGCCCGCGGCCTGGAGTCCCCCTACACCGACCGCCTCGACGAGTGGGCCGGCCGGGCGGCGGAGGCGGGTCGGTTGACCACCAGGGTGCCGTGCGCGGACTGGTTCGAGACCCGCGACCGCGCCCTGATCGCGCACGCCACCCAGGTTGACCCCACCGGATGGTGGTTCCGGATTCCGCTCGACGTCCAGCGGGAGACCTGGCCTACCGAGGACTACCAGCTCGCCCGCTCGCTGATTGAGGTCGGCACCCTGCCCGAGGACGACCTGTTCAACGGCGTGTGAGGGCGCGCGTGGCGGGTGGGGGCTTCGGCGGGGGCTGATCAGCGCCCGCCGCGGGCGCTCCGGCGCGGCGTAGGGTCGAGGGTGGGTACCGCCGGGAGCCCACGGCGCACCGTCCGCGTGGGGCGGAGCCGGCCGTGCGCTCGCGCGGCACAGCGGCGGGTGATGACCGCAGAGATGGACCCTGGTGTGAGGACGTCACCGTGAACGAGATCTTCGCCGGTTCCGTGCTGGCCGAGCAGGAGAGCAGCGCGGGTGGTCTCGGGCTGCTCATCGTCGTGGGGCTGATCGTGGTCTCCGCCGGGCTGTTCTTCATGCTTTCGAAGAGCCTGCGCCGGATGCGCGCGAACGTGGCGAACGGAGATTTCCTCGGGGTCGATCCCGACCGGCCCACCGGCCTGGTCGATCCCCGTCAGGCGATCCGCCGCCGGTCGGTGCTGGCAGGCCGGAAGGGCCCGGTGATCGAAGGCGAGGTCGTCGGCGATGCCGCGGCCACGGGCGGCGGGAGCGAGCATCTCGACCTGCCTGTCCAGCCCGGCCCCCCGTCCTCCGGCGGCTGAGCCGGGAGCCGCACCGCACACCGTTTCAGGCCGCTTCCTTGTCCTTCCGGAGGATTTCGTGCCCGATTTATCCCTCCGGAAGGGCAAGGGATACGCGGTCAGCCCAGGGCGATGTTCACGATGCGGCCGGGGATGATGATGATCTTCTTGATCGTCCGGCCCTCGGTCTGGTGCGCGTAGTCGGGATGCGCGGTGAGCAGCTCGCGGATCGCGGGCTCCGCGGCACCATCGGGCACCTGAAGGGTGAACCGCACCTTCCCGTTGACCTGGACCGGGATGGTCCGCTCGGGCTCGGTGGCCAGCGCCGGGTCGCCCGCGGGGAAGGCCGCGCGGCTCGCCGAGGTGGTGTGCCCGAGTCGGGCCCACAGCTCCTCGGCGATGTGCGGGGCCAGCGGCGCCACCATCAGGACCAGCGGCTCGGCGAGGGCTCGGGGGGTCGCCGCGGCCTGGCCGTACCGCTTCGAGACGAAGTTCGTCAGCTCGATGAGCCGGGCGACGGCCGTGTTGAACCGCAGGCCCGCGTATTCCGCCGCCAACGTGATGATCGTCCGGTGCAGGATGCGGGCGGCCTCGGCGTCCAGCTCCTCGTCGGAGACGGCGACCGCCCCGCTGCTCTCGTCGACGACCGCGCGCCACAGCCGCTGCAGGAATCGGTGCGAGCCGATGATGTCGTCGGTGTGCCAGGGCCGGTCGGCGTCGAGCGGGCCCATCGCCATCTCGTAGACCCGCAGTGTGTCGGCGCCGAAGCGGTCGTACATCTCGTCCGGGCTGACGCTGTTCTTCAGGCTCTTGCCCATCTTCCCGGAGCGACGGTCGACCGGCGCCCCCTGATGGGTGAACCGGCCGTCGCCGCTCGCCGTCACCTCGGCCGCCGGGACGTACATCCCGCGGGCGTCGGTGAACGCGTCGGCCTGGATGTAGCCCTGGTTGAACAGCCGCTTGAACGGCTCCTTGGACGACACGTGCCCCAGGTCGTAGAGGACCTTCTGCCAGAACCGGGCGTAGAGCAGGTGCAGCACCGCGTGCTCGACGCCGCCGACGTACAGGTCGACGCCGCCGTCGCCGGCCGCCGCGCCTGGCTTGGCCATCCAGTACCGCTCGACGGTCTCGTCGACGAACCGCTCGGTGTTGGTCGGATCCAGGTAACGCAGGTGATACCAGCAGGAGCCGGCCCACTGCGGCATCGTGTTCGTCTCGCGCTGGTAGCGCTTCGGGCCGTCGCCGAGGTCGAGGGTGACGTTCGCCCAGTCGGCGACGCGGGCCAGCGGCGGCACCGGGTCGCTGGCGTCGTCCTCGGCCATCGCCGTCGGCCGGAAGTCCGTCATCTCGGGCAGCTCGACGGGCAGCAGCTCGTCCGGGACGGTGTGCGGCAGGCCGTCGTCGTCGAAGACGATCGGGAACGGCTCGCCCCAGTAGCGCTGCCGGGAGAACAGCCAGTCCCGCAGCCGGTAGGACCGCGCCGACCGGCCGTGACCGGCGTCCTCCAGCCAGTGCACGGTCGTCTTGATCGCGTCGGTCTTGCCCAGGCCGGTGAGTACGGGGGCGCCCGCCGGGCCGGGCAGGTAGGCGCCCTCACCGCCGAATGCGTCCGGCCAGGCCGACGGCGGCGCACCAGGCGTCACGCCGTACTCGGCGTACCACTGCTCGTTCGGCGCCAGCACCGCCGGGATCGGCAGGCCGAAGGCCCGTGCGAAGCTGAAGTCGCGGCCGTCGTGCGCCGGCACCGCCATGATCGCGCCGGTGCCGTAGCCGACGAGCACGTAGTCGGCGAGGAAGACCGGGATCTCCGCGCCGCCCACCGGGTTACGGACGTAGGCGCCGGCGAACACGCCGGTGCGGTCGATCTCCTCCCCGCGCTGACGGTCGCTGCGCCGCCCCGCGAACGCCCGGTAGGCCTCGACCGCGGCGCGCGGCGTCCAGGCCGGGTCGGCGGCGGCCGCCTCGGCGCCCGCCGCGGCGTCGGTGCCCGTGGGGGCGCCGTGGCCGGCGGGGAAACGCCAGGCGGCCGGGGTGCCCGCCGGCCAGGCGTCGGCGACCAGCGCGTCGACCTGCGGATGCTCGGGCGCGAGCACCAGGAAGGTCGCCCCGGCGAGGGTGTCCGGGCGGGTGGTGTAGACCTCGATGCGCGGCGCCGGCGCGGCGGCACCGGCTGCACCCGTGGCACCGGTGGCCGTGGCGGTTGCATCGGCCGTGCCGGAGGGGACGAGGGGGAACTCGACGCTCGCGCCGTCGCTCGGACTGATCCAGTTACGCTGCATCTGCTTGATCGAATCCGACCAGTCGACCAGGTCGAGGTCGGCGACCAGCCGCTCGGCGTAGGCGGTGATCCGCAGCACCCACTGCCGCAGCGGCCGGCGGTACACCGGGTAGTTCCCGATGTCGCTGCGGCCCTCGGGGGTGACCTCCTCGTTCGCCAGCACGGTGCCGAGCCCGGGACACCAGTTGACCAGCTGCTCGGAGATGTAGGCCAGCCGGTGGGCGTCGACGACCCGGCGGCGGGCGACCCGGTCCAGCTCGGCCCAGGGCAGGCCCGCCGGGTTCGCGGCGCGCACGGCGTCGACCGACACGGCGGTGTTGCCGGCGGCGGGGCCGGCCACCGGCGAGCGGGTCCCGGCCTCGAACTCGGCGATCAGCTCGGCGATCGGCCGCGCCCGGCCGGCCTGCGGGTCGTACCAGGCGTTGAAGATCTGCTGGAAGATCCACTGTGTCCAGCGGTAGTACCCGACGTCGGTCGTGGCGATCTCGCGGCGGGTGTCGTGACCAAGCCCCAGTCGGGACAACTGCCGGCGCATGTTGGCGATGTTGGCGTTGGTGGTCGTGCGCGGGTGCTGGCCGGTGTTGATGGCGTACTGCTCGGCGGGCAGGCCGAAGGCGTCGTAGCCGAACGGGTGCAGCACGTGGCGGCCGGACATCCGCTGGTAGCGGGTGAACACGTCGGTGCCGATGTACCCGAGCGGGTGCCCGACATGCAGGCCGGTGCCGCTGGGGTAGGGGAACATGTCCATGATGTAGAACGGCTCGCGCCCGGCGACCTCGTCGAAGCCCGCGGCAAGCGGCCCGACCGGGTTCGGGGAGTTGAACGTGCCCTCATCGGCCCACCGTCGCTGCCACCGGCGCTCGATGTCCGCGGCGAGCCGGGCGTCGTACCGGAAGCCCAGATCCTCGCCGGTGCCGTGCTCGGCCGTCTCACTCATTCGCTGGTGCCATCCCAACTCGTTGGTACTCCGACCCTTCGACGACCCCTCCGAGTACCCGCAGCGACCCATCGACCGCTCTCGCGGCGCAACGGCGGCCTTGGTGGACGGCGGTCGAGCGAGTGGACGGCGGACGGGTGGGCAAGCACAGCAGCGGGGATCGTGCCTTCCTCCGAGCGTATCCGGTGCCGCGCAGCCCGGATCTGACCGCACGCCACCACGAGTAGGCCTGGCCGCCCGAGCCGCCCCGGAGACCAGATGATCTTCCCGTTCAGGGTCGCCACGGTGATCGACCTTGGCAACGGGTTTTCGTCCGTCTGGGGGTCGCCCACCCACAAAACTAT
>NZ_CADCWT010000046.1 GCF_902806485.1 Candidatus Frankia alpina
TGGTAAGCGTGCCGGCGGACGCGGCGTCCGCCTCTGGCAGACTGGCAGCAGAACGGCTCCGGTTCACGCCCTCCAGCCCGGACGGCGACCCGGCGGCCACATCGAAAGAGGGACCATGAAGGCTGATATCCACCCGACCTACCACGAGACGACCGTGACCTGTACCTGCGGGAGCGTCTTCACCACCCGCAGCACGAAGGAGAACGGCGTCGTGAACGCCGAGGTCTGCTCGCAGTGCCACCCGTTCTACACGGGCAAGCAGAAGATCCTCGACGTCGGCGGGCGGGTCGAGAAGTTCGAGCGCCGGTTCGGCCGGCGGCGCCCCGGCGAGAAGGTCGGCGGCGCGAAGTAGTGCGGCCACGGCGCCCGTCCGGATCCCCGGGCGGGCGCCGTTTGCGTCCGGGGCGGGGCAGGCAGCGCCGCCCCGCCGACCCTGGCTCCCGGAGCTGTGCGGCGTCCGGGACCGTGATGTGCGAAGAGGAAACACCATGACGTCCCCGCTCGACGGCCTCGTCGCGGAGCACGCCGAGATCGAGGGGCAGCTCGCCGATCCGGCGGTGCACAACGACCCCGCGAAGGCCCGTGCCCTCAGCCGCCGCTACGCGCAGCTCGCCCCGGTCGTCGATCTGGCCCGGGAGCTCGAGCGGGTGGAGGGCGACCTCGCCACCGCCCGCGAGCTCGCCGTGGAGGACACGTCGTTCCGCGGCGAGGTCAACGATCTCGACGCCGAACTCGTCGGACTCAACGAGCGGCTGCGTGCCTACCTGGTCCCGGTCGATCCCGACGACGCCCGGGACGCCATCCTCGAGGTCAAGGCCGGCGCGGGCGGTGAGGAATCGGCCCTGTTCGCCGGCGACCTGTTGCGGATGTACCTGCGCTACGCGGAGCGCCGCGGCTGGAAGACCGAGATCCTCGACGCCAACCTGTCCGATCTCGGCGGCTACCGCGACGTCAGCGTGGCGGTGAAGGCGCGCGGCTCGGCGCCCGGCGACGGCGTCTACGGCCGCCTGCGGTTCGAGGGCGGGGTGCACCGCGTCCAGCGGGTGCCGGTGACGGAGTCCGCCGGGCGCATCCACACCTCCGCCGCCGGGGTGCTGGTGCTTCCCGAGGCGGAGGAGGTCGATGTCGAGATCGACGCAAATGACCTGCGCATCGACGTGTTCCGCTCGTCCGGACCCGGCGGGCAGAGCGTGAACACCACCGACTCGGCGGTCCGGATCACCCACGTCCCGACCGGCCTGGTGGTGTCCTGCCAGAACGAGAAGAGCCAGCTGCAGAACAAGGAGTCCGCGCTGCGGATCCTGCGCGCCCGGCTGCTCGGCGTCGCCCGGGAGAAAGCCGAGTCGGAGGCGTCGCTGGCGCGGGCCAGCCAGGTCCGCACCGTGGACCGCTCGGAGCGGGTGCGTACCTACAACTTCGCCGAGAACCGGATCAGTGACCACCGGGTCGGCTACAAGGCGCACAACCTCGACCAGGTGCTCGACGGCGAGCTCGACGAGGTGCTGGACGCGCTCGCCGCCGCCGATCTGCAGGCCCGGCTGGACGCCCAGGCATCATGATCGGCCCGTCGGTGACCCGCGGGCCCGCCGCGACCCTCGCGCAGGCCGCCGAGCGGCTGCGCGCGGCCGGGGTCGCCAGCCCTCGGGCCGACGCCGAGCAGCTGGCCGCGTTCGCCCTGGGGATCTCCCGATCCCGACTGGTGGGAGTCGACGAGCTGCCCGCGCAGGCCGCTGCGCACCTCGACGAGCTCGTGGGCCGCCGGGCCCGACGTGAGCCGTTGCAGCACCTGACCGGCCTCGCCGGGTTCCGCTACCTCGACCTCGCCGTCGGCCCCGGGGTGTTCATCCCGCGCCCGGAGACGGAGTCCGTCGTCGGCTGGGCCATCGCCGCGCTGACCTCGCCGCCAGCGCTGACCTCGCCATCCGTGCCGTCCCTGGAGCCGCGCGGGCCGGTGTGCGTGGACCTGTGCGCCGGGTCCGGGGCGATCGCGCTGTCCCTGGCCGGGGAGGTGCCCGGGGCCCGGGTGCACGCCGTGGAGGTGGACCCTGCGGCCCTCGACTGGCTGCGGCGTAACGTTGCCGCGAGCCGACTTCCGGTTACGGTTCACGAGGCCGACGTCACCGCCGCGCCCACCGCGTCGCTCGCCCGGCTAACCGGGTCGGTCGACCTGATCGTCAGCAATCCGCCGTACCTTCCGGATGCCGACCGCGACGAGGTGGAGCCCGAGGTGGGCGAGCATGACCCGCCCCAGGCGTTGTGGGGCGGTGCGGACGGGCTTGACGTGGTGCGCGCCGTTGTCGCGCTGGCGGCCCGGCTGCTGCGCCCGGGGGGCCTGCTCGTCGTGGAGCACGCCGACGGCCACGGTGCCGCCGCGCCGGGCCTGCTGCGCGCCGACGGGCGGTGGGTGGACGTGGCCGATCATCCCGACCTGGCCGGGCGGGACCGCTTCGTCAGCGGCCGTCGCCAGGCCGGCGGCGGGGAGCGAGCGACAGCAGAGGAGGGGTGATGCAGCGCTTCGACTGTTCCGACGAGGCCGAACGGACCCGTGGGCTGGACGCGGCGGTCGCCGCCGTGAGCCGAGGCGAGCTGGTGGTGCTGCCCACCGACACGCTGTATGGCCTGGGCGCCGATGCGTTCGACCGGGAGGCGGTGGCCTCGCTGCTCGCAGCCAAGGGGCGCGGGCGGAACATGCCGGTCCCGGTCCTGGTCGGCTCCTGGCGCACCCTGGACGGGCTCATCGACCGGATGACTCCGCAGGTCTCCGACCTGATTTCGGCGTTCTGGCCGGGTGGGCTGACGCTCGTGGTCCGGCACGCCGGGTCGCTGCGCTGGGATCTCGGCGAGGGGCGGGGCACCGTGGCGGTGCGGATGCCGCTGCACCCGGTGGCGATCGAGCTGCTGGGTCGGACCGGGCCGATGGCGGTGTCCAGTGCGAACATCAGCGGTCAGCCGCCGGCGACCACGGCGGACGAGGCGGTCGACCAGCTCGGCGGCGCCGCCGAGGTGTACCTCGACGGCGGGCCGTGCCCGGCGGCGGTGCCCTCGACCATCGTCGACTGCACCGGCGAGGTGCCGGTCGTGGTCCGCAGCGGCGCCGTCGGTCTTGACGCGTTGCGCGAGATCCTGCCCCTCGTCCGGGAGCCGGCCGCCCGTTGAGCTGGCCCTGAGCCGGCCCGAGTGGAGGGCCGTACCGGTGCAGAGGACCGTTGGTCCCGATCGGGCGGCACGAGCGCAGGAGGTAGGTACGCCATGAGCACCCCGTTCTGGGGCCCGGACTTCGACCAGCTCGCCGACACGGATCCGGACATCGCCGGTGTGGTGCTCGACGAGCTGGCTCGGCTACGCGGGGGCCTGCAACTCATTGCGAGCGAGAACCTCACGTCGCCGGCGGTGCTTGCGGCGTTGGGCTCGACGCTGTCGAACAAGTACGCCGAGGGTTATCCCGGTCGGCGGTACTACGGCGGTTGTCAGGTGGTGGACCGGGCCGAGGAGATCGGCATCGCCCGGGCGAAGGAGCTTTTCGGCGCAGAGCACGCCAACCTGCAGCCGCATTCCGGCACGTCGGCGAACTTCGCGGTATATGCGGCGCTGCTGACCCCGGGCGACACGGTGCTGGCGATGTCGCTGCCGCATGGAGGTCACCTCACCCACGGCAGCAAAGTGAGTTTCTCCGGGAAGTGGTTCGACGTCGTCGCCTACGGCGTGCGCGAGGACACCGAGCTCATCGACTACGACCAGGTGCGCGATCTGGCTCGCCGACACCGACCCAAGATGATCATCTGTGGGGCGACGGCCTACCCGCGCCTGATCGACTTCGCCGCTTTCCGGTCCATCGCCGACGAGGTCGGCTCGTGGCTGATGGTGGACGCGGCCCACTTCATCGGGCTGGTCGCGGGTGGCGTGATCCCCAGCCCCGTGCCGTACGCCGACGTCGTCAGCTTTACTACGCACAAGGTGTTGCGTGGCCCTCGGGGCGGGATGATCCTCGCCCGCGAGGAGCTGGCCGCGCGCATCGACAAGGCGGTGTTCCCGTTCAGCCAGGGGGGACCGTTGATGCATGCGGTGGCGGCGAAGGCGGTCGCGCTGCGGGAGGCGGCCACCCCCGCCTACGCGCAGTACGCTCGCCAGGTGGTGGCCAACGCGCAGGTGCTGGCCGAGGGCTTGGCCGTCGAGGGCATCCGGCCGGTCGCCGGGGGCACCGACACCCACCTCGCGCTGCTCGACCTGCGCGAGCTCGGGGTCAGCGGCCGCGACGCCGAGGCCCGCTGCGACGCCGCCGGCATCACCCTGAACAAGAACGCGATCCCCTACGACCCGCAGCCGCCGGCGGTCTCCTCCGGGATCCGGGTGGGTACCCCCGCCGTCACCACCCAGGGGATGGGGGAGAGCGAGATGAAGGAGATCGCCGCGCTGATCGCCCGGGCGGTGCGTGATCCCGCCGGCGCGGCGGACGTCGCTGCGGGCGTGGCCACGCTCGTCGAACGGCATCCCGCCTACCCGCGGTAGTCACCGCGGGTTTTCCAGGTTCCACCACATCCGGGTCGGCAGTGGGAGATACCCGACGGTGCGCGAGTACCTGCTCGTCTTCGTGGTCTCGGCGGCGGTGACGTTCCTCGCCACGCCGCTGGCCCGGGCCTTCGCCATGCGCATCGGCGCCGTCGCCGGGGTCCGCGACCGCGACGTCCATATGATCCCGACGCCTCGGCTCGGCGGCCTCGCGATGCTCGCCGGCCTCTACGCCGGGCTGGAGGTGGCCGACCGGCTGCCGTTCCTGTCCGTCGTCTCCCAGGACTGGTCGGAGACCCGGGCGGTGCTCATCGCCGGCACGCTGATCTGCCTGCTCGGGGTCGCCGACGACCGGTGGGAGCTGGACTCCCTGACCAAGCTCGCCGGCCAGGTCGCCGCCGCCGGCATCATGGTGCTGCTCGGCGTCCAGTGGTCGTTCGCCATCGACCGGGACAGCGAGACCACGCTGAGCCTCGGGCCGGAGACGGCAGTTCCACTGTCGATCCTCGCCACGGTCCTTCTGATCAACGCGATGAACTTCATCGACGGGCTCGACGGGCTCGCCGCCGGGGTCGCGGCGATCGCGTCGCTGGCGACGTTCTACTTTGCCTACGAGATCGCGGTGATCGACGGCTTTTACCGGGCCTCGCCCGCGGCGCTGCTAGCCGCGGTCACCGCCGGGGTGTGCGTCGGGTTCCTGCCGCACAACTTCAATCCGGCCCGGCTGTTCATGGGCGACTCCGGCTCCATGCTCATCGGCCTGCTGTCGGCCGCCTCGATGATCTCCGTTACCGGGCAGGTCGCCTACGGGGGTTACGCTGGACCCTCGCGGTCGTACCCGTCGCTGATCCCGTTGGCGATCCCGCTGGCCGTCCTCGCTGTCCCCTTCCTCGACCTCGGGCTCGCGGTCATCCGGCGCACGCGGGCGGGACGATCGCCGTTCGCGGCCGACAAGATGCATCTCCACCACCGGATGCTGGAGATTGGCAATTCGCACGTGAGGGCGGTTTTGTTCATGTATTTCTGGGCGGCTCTGGTCGGGTTCGGCGGTGTCGCCGCATCGTTCTCCGCCTCCCCACTGCCGATCCTCGTCGCCACCGTCGGGGTCGGGCTCGCGGCGCTGCTCGCGCTGCTGGTCCGCACGCAGAAGTCGGCGCGCGCATGATCGTGCCGGCGGCCCGGGTGATCCGGCTCGGCCTCATTCTCACGCTCGCGCTGGCGGTGCCCGCCGTGGCGATCTCCGCGGGGACGGGCGGCGGGACCGGCGCGCTGAGCACGGCGCTGGGGCTCGTCATCGTCGTCGCGTTCTTCACCATCAGCAAGCTGGCGGTGGGCGCGGTCGCGCGCCGGGCGCCGCATCTGCTGCTGCCCGCGGCTCTTGGCACCTACGCGCTGAAGATCGCAGTGCTCGGGGTGGTGCTGCTGGGACTCCAGGACAGCTCGGCGCTTGACCTGCCGACCTTCGCCTGGTCGATCTTCGGTGGTGTCTTCGCCTGGATGGGCGCGGAACTGTGGGTCGCAACCCACACCCGTGTGCCCTTTTTTGACCCGGACCGCCCCGGCGCCTGGGACGCCACGCGGCGGCCGCCGGCGCGATGAGCGATCCCGCTCCGGGACCGGCCGGTGACGGCACGCGGCGGCGTGGGCCCGATGGTGGACTGCCCGAAAGTGCCAGAACCCCGCAGGTGTCCGGCCGTCCGCCCCGGCAGCGTGCCCAGGGTGGTCATCACCCCGGCGAGGCATGGAACGTCTTCGGAACTCTGATCGCGGGGATGGCGTTCTGGGGACTGGTGGGCTTCGGTGCCGACCGGCTGCTCGGCTTCCGGGCGCTGTTCCTGCCCATCGGCCTCGCAGTCGGCATGGCGGCCGCCATGTATCTGGTCATCTACCGGTTGACCCAGCACTAGCCCGGTTGGTTGGGGGCCGTTCGCCCCTTTTATCGGAGTTGGTGGGGACGTTCCGGTTGTCCCGTTTGATCCCTCCCGTTGGTCCCGGCGGTCCCGTTCCGAATGGACCGGGGCGTTCCCTCCCGTGGACCTGTCTATCCAGCCATTCCCGGCTGTTCCATGGGTGCGGTCGGTCCGAATCGTCGCGATCTCCCCGGTCACCGGGAAAACGTGCGGCGACCGCGCACCGATCCCACCGGCGCAACCATGACCTACCAGGTCATCGACGCCGCGGGCGAAATGGGTAAGAGTGGGCGCAGGCGGTGGACCGCAGGGAGGGAGTGGTGAGATGACCGCAACCCGTGCACGTCCTGTGCACCGTGCCGAGCGACGGCCCCCGGGCGGGCGTCGGTGCGAACTGGACGTCATGAGGTGGTCACGCTATGTGGAAACGTCATCAACGGAGCGAAACCCGCGGACAACGCGCACATGAACCAGGGTGAACCTCGAAGCGAGTTGGTGCCTGTGGCGCGCCGGTGTGGATAGTATCGCGGGCAACAGGACGTCGGCCTGCCGACACCCATCAGGGCCTGGGCTTGTTGAGGCGTCCCTCGAAGCGCTGCCGCCGGTTGGCTACGGGTCGTTCTTCCGTGTGGGCGTGTCGTGCGAACCCGGTAGGGTGGGGCAATCTGCAGCCGGCACGGCAACCTCGCGGAGCCGTGCATGCGCTACCTAATCGATCATGGAGGTGTTTGTCGTGCCGGTCCTCGCTGATGAGGGCTTCGAAGGCCCCACGAAGGAGGTCTTCCAGACTCCGCACTGGTTCGATGTCGGGATCGGCTCGGTCAATCTCTACCTCAACAAGGCCACCGCGCTTACGATCTTCGCCGCGCTCTTCGTGGGCGTGATCTTCTGGCTGGGTTTCCGTCGAGCTAAAATCATACCTCGCGGCATCCAGAACCTGTGCGAGTCGGCATACGACTTCGTCGATCTGCAGATCGCCCGTGGGGTCATCGGGGAGAAGGGCGCCCGCTACACGCCCTACCTGCTGGTTCTGTTCAGCTTCGTGCTGGTCAGTAACCTCCTCGCGATCATCCCGGCGGCCCAGTTCCCGGCGACCTCGCGCATCGCGGTGCCGATGGTCCTCGCGGTCGTCACCTGGGTGATGTTCATCTACGCGGGCGTCAAGGACAACGGAGCCGGTGCGTACTTCAAGGAGATGATCGACCCGGCGCCCACGGCGCCGCTGGCGATCCGCCTGCTGCTGGGCCCGATCGAGATTCTGTCGACGCTGATCGTCCGGCCGTTCACGCTGGCCATCCGACTGTTCGCGAACATGTTCGCAGGTCACCTCCTGCTGCTGGTCTTCTCGCTGGGCGCGGACTATCTGCTGCCCAAGCCTCCTTTCGTATTCGGCGTCGCGTCCCTGCTCGTGGCGGTCGTCCTCACGGCGTTCGAGCTCGTCATCGATGCTCTCCAGGCGTACATCATCACCATCCTCACCGCCGCTTACATCGGCGGGGCGATGGCGCGCGGAGAGCACGAGGTTGCTCCGTCCGAGGATCTCGCCGAGCACGCCCCGGTGGGCGTGCCGGCAGCGGCCCACGCCTAGATTCCGACACTCCCCTCAGCACCGGCCGAGTCCCGGTGCCCGACTGAATAGGAAAAGCACCGTAATGGACCCCTTGCTCGTTTTCGCCTCCAAGGACGCCGTGACCGGGAGCCTCGGCGCCGTGGCCTACGGTCTGGCCGCGATCGGCCCGGGCATCGGCATCGGTCTCATCTTCGGCCTCGGCGTCCAGGCGATTGCCCGGCAGCCCGAGGCGGAGCAGGTCGCCTTCCGATACATGCTGATCGGCTTCGCTCTCGCCGAGGCTCTCGCGCTTATCGGTTTCGTCGTTCCCTTCGTCTTCCCGTAAACCGGCGTAGCGACCATGAGCGCATCAGCCACCGTCATCCTTCTCGCTGCGAGCGAGAGCGGGCATTCCGACGAGAACGTTCTCATCCCGCCGCTGAGTGAACTACTCATCGGCACCCTGGCCTTCGGGCTGCTGGTGGCCTTCTTCTTCTGGAAGATCCGCCCGCAGATCGCGAAGACCTACGCGCAGCGCACCGAGCGCATCGAGGGCGGGATCGCCCGCGCTGAGGCCGCGCAGCGCGAGGCGCAGGCGTTGCTGGAGCAGTACCGGGCGCAGCTCACCGAGGCCCGGACCGAGGCTGCGCGCATCCGGGACGATGCGCACACCGAGGGCCGGCAGATCGTCGAGGAGCTCCGCGCGTCCGCGCAGCGGGAGATCGCCGAGATCAAGGAGCGCGCCGACGCTCAGCTCGCGGCCGACCGGGCGCAGATCGTGGCCCAGGTTCGCCGTGAGGTCGGTGTGATCGCAATCGATCTCGCCTCGAAGATCGTCGGCTACCAGGTGGAGAGCACTGCCACCCAGGCCCGGCTCGTCGACGACTTCATCGCTGCCCTGGACAACTCGGCCGAGGGCGCGGGCAGCACCCCCGCGCCGGTGGGGTCGGGAGGCTGACGGTGGAGGGAGCCAGCAGGCACGGGCTCGCCACGGCGCGGGCCACCCTCGACGAGGCCACGGCGACGCCGCTGGGCGTCGTCACCCCGGTGGACGCCAGCCGCGTTGCCGACGACCTGCGGGCCGTCGCCGACCTGCTCCACCGGGAGCCGACCGTGCGCCGCGCGCTGACCGACCCGGGAGCGCCCCCGGCGGCACGCACGGAGCTCGCGGCCCGGCTGCTCGGTCGCCAGCTCGAGGCGGTGAGCCTGCGGATCGTGCAGACCGCGGTCTCGGCGCGCTGGTCTCGGCCGGTCGACCTGCAGTACGCGCTGCTCGAACTGAGCGTCGAGGCCCTGCTGGTCGAGGCGGAGCGGGACAGGGCGCTGGAGGAGGTCGAGGACGAGCTGTTCCGGTTCGCCCGGATTCTCGGGCAGAATCCGCAGCTAGCCCTGGCCCTGACCGACCCGGCCGCGCCGGCGTCGGTCAAGAACGCGCTGCTGGCCCGGCTGCTGTCCGGTCGGGCCCACCCGGTCACGCTGCGGCTGGCCCAGCAGGCCGCGGCCGACCGGATCCACGGTGACGTCGAGCGTCGCCTGTCCGACTTCAGCCGGATCGCCGCGGCCCGCCGGGGTCGGGTCGTCGCGATCGTGCGCACGGCGGTGCCATTGACCGACGAGGTCATCGCCCGCCTGGGCGTGGCGATCAGCCGGTACTTCGGCCGCCAGATTCAACTTCAGGTTGATCTCGATCCCGATCTCCTGGGCGGGGTCGTGGTGAAGGTCGGCGACGAGGTGGTTGACGGCAGCGTGCTACGCCGCCTGGCCGCCGCGCGCCGGGCGCTGCTCCGATAGCCGGGTGGCGGTCATGACCATGACAGTGCCCAGGCGACCTGCCCTGCCAGCGATGAACGACGAAGGACATAAGCGATGACTGAGCTCTCCATCCGGCCGGAGGAGATCCGCGACGCCCTACGGGAGTACGTCGACTCCTTCCAGGCCACCTCCGCCGGCCGGGAGGAGGTCGGCCGGGTCGTCGTCACCGGTGACGGCATCGCCCGGGTCGAGGGTCTTCCCCACACGATGACCAACGAGCTGCTGGAGTTCAAAGGCGGCGTGCTGGGTCTCGCGCTGAACCTCGAAGTCGGCGAGATCGGCACCGTCATCCTCGGTGAGTCCGAGACGATCGAGGAGGGGCAGGAGGTCCGCCGCACCGGGGAGATCCTCGCCGTCCCGGTCGGGGACGGCTTCCTCGGCCGGGTTGTCGACCCGCTCGGGCGGCCGATCGACGGCCTCGGCGAGATCCAGTCCGAGGGCACCCGAGCCCTGGAGCTGCAGGCGCCCTCGGTCGTCCAGCGCCAGCCGGTGAAGGAGCCGCTGCTGACGGGCATCAAGGCGATCGACGCCATGACCGCCATCGGCCGCGGCCAGCGTCAGCTGATCATCGGTGACCGGCAGACAGGCAAGACGACGGTCGCCATCGACACGATCATCAACCAGCGGGACAACTGGGCTTCGGGCGATCCGTCGAAGCAGGTCAAGTGCGTCTACGTGGCGATCGGCCAGAAGAAGACGACCATCCGCGAGGTGGTGAACACCCTCGAGGAGACCGGCGCGCTGGCCTACACCACGATCGTCGCCGCCCCGGCCGACGAGCCGGCCGGCTTCAAGTACATCGCTCCGTACGCGGGTTCCGCGATCGCCCAGCACTGGATGTACAACGGCCAGCACTCGCTGATCGTCTTCGACGACCTGTCCAAGCAGGCCGAGGCGTACCGGGCGATCTCGCTGCTGCTGCGCCGCCCGCCGGGCCGTGAGGCGTACCCCGGCGACGTGTTCTACTTGCACTCCCGCCTGCTGGAGCGCTGCGCGAAGCTGTCCGACGAGCTCGGCGGCGGGTCGCTGACGGGGCTGCCGATCATCGAGACGAAGGCCAGCGACATCTCGGCCTACATCCCGACGAACGTCATCTCGATCACCGACGGCCAGATCTTCCTGGAGTCGGACCTGTTCAACCAGGGCGTGCGCCCCGCCATCAACGTTGGCACCTCGGTGTCCCGCGTCGGCGGCAGCGCGCAGACGAAGGCGATGAAGTCCGTCGCCGGCCGACTGCGCCTGGACCTCGCGCAGTACCGCGAGCTGGAGGCGTTCTCCGCGTTCGGCTCCGACCTGGACAAGGCCTCGCGTGACCAGCTTGCCCGGGGCGCTCGCCTCGTCGAGTTGCTCAAGCAGCCGCAGAACCGGCCGTTCCCGGTCGAGCGGGAGGTCGTCACGATCTGGGCCGGCACCACCGGCAAGCTCGACGACGTGCCGATCGGGGACGTCCGCCGGTTCGAGGGCGAGTTCCTCGACTACCTCGGTCGGTCGAGCCAGGGGATCTACGACACCATCCTGGGCTCCGGCAAGCTCGGCGACGAAACGGTCGGCCAGCTCGAGCGGGCGATCGCCGAGTTCAAGCAGCAGTTCACGCTGTCCGACGGCAGCCCGCTGATCAACGAGGCGCGGGCGTTGCCCTTGGACCCGAGTGCGGTGCGGCAGGAGTCGATCCCGGTCCACCGGGGGCCGGCACGCACCGCCGACGAGGGCTGACCCGTGGCGGGGCAGCTTCGCGAGTATCGGCGGCGCATTCGCTCGGTGCAGTCGACGAAGAAGATCACCAGGGCGATGGAGCTGATCGCGGCCTCCCGGATCGCGAAGGCTCGGGCGCGGGTCGCCGCGGCCCGTCCCTACGCCGAGGAGATCACCCGGGTGATCGAGGCGGTGGCGTCGCAGACGACGATCAACCACCCGCTGACCACCGAGCGATCCCAGCCCGTCCGGGCCGCGGTTGTGGTGATCACCAGCGACCGGGGGTTGGCCGGCGGCTACAGCTCGAACGCGCTGCGGCGCACCAACGAGCTCATCGAGTTGCTGCGCTTGGAGGGCAAGGAGCCGGAGCTGCACGTCATCGGCCGTAAGGGAGTGGGCTACTACCGCTTCCGCGGCCGGGCGATCAGCGGCGAGTACACCGGCTTCTCCGAGCAGCCGACCTACGCCGACGCCAAGTCGGTCGGGGACGCTCTTATCGCCTCGTTCGTTGCATCCAGTGAGAACGGCGGGGTCGACGAGATCCACGTCGTCCACACCGAGTATGTCTCCGCGCTTACGCAGACGCCGGTCGCGTGCCGGCTGCTGCCGATGGTGCTCACCGAGACTGACGAGCCGCCGGCCGGCGGTCCGCTGCCCCAGTACGAGTTCGAACCGTCCGCGGAGGCGGTGCTCGACGCGCTGCTGCCCCGGTACGTCGAAAGTCGCCTGTACGCGGCGATGCTGGAGTCGGCGGCGTCGGAGTCGGCGGCGCGGCAGCGGGCGATGAAGTCGGCGACAGACAACGCCGAGGACCTGATCCGCAGCTACACCCGGCAGGCCAACCGGGCCCGGCAGGATGCCATCACCCAGGAGATCTCCGAGATCGTCGGCGGTGCCAACGCCCTGGCATCGGCCTCCTGACATGATCCGGCGGCGCGCGACCGGGAGACGAGGTCGTCCCCCATGTCGTCGCGTCGCCGGAAACATTAGGTGACACTGGTTACAGGGCGTCCTCACGCGGGAGGGCGTGTCGTCGAGGTGAGGCACCGCCAGGCAACGAGCACCCACCTCATCTCGACCGCCGGGACCAGCCGACACCGACCGACCACAACGTAGAAGTACGGCGCCGTCGACGAGGCGGGCGGGGACGCGCTCGCCTTGTCGACGGCGCCGGAGGTGCCAGAGAGTACGGCTAGCCCGAGGCTGCGGCGACGGGCAATGATGGGAAACTGAGGACGCCATGACCGTCACCACCAGCTCGCCGGCCACGGCTGAGGGCCGGACCCCGGGGATCGGCCGGGTCGCCCGAGTCATCGGACCGGTCGTCGACGTGGAGTTCGCGCCGGACGAGCTCCCAGAGATCTACCAGGCGCTTGAGGTCGACCGCACGATCGGCGGCGAGACCCTGACGCTGACCTTGGAGGTCGCCCAGCACATCGGCGACAACACGGTGCGCACCATCTCGATGCAGCAGACCGACGGTCTGGTTCGCGGCGCCGTGGTGCGTGACACCGGCGGGCCGATCTCCGTGCCCGTCGGTGATGCCACCAAGGGGCACGTGTTCAACGTGCTCGGCACCCCGCTCGACGTCGACAAGGTCGACGCCGAGGCGCGGTGGTCGATCCACCGGCAGGCGCCCGCGTTCGACCAGCTCGAGTCCAAGACCGAGATGTTCACCACCGGGATCAAGGTCATCGACCTGCTCGCGCCGTATGTGCGCGGTGGGAAGATCGGCCTGTTCGGCGGTGCCGGCGTCGGCAAGACCGTCATCATCCAGGAGATGATCCGTCGGGTCGCCAAGGAGTTCGGTGGCGTCTCGGTGTTCGCCGGTGTCGGCGAGCGCACCCGCGAGGGCAACGACCTGTTCCTGGAGATGACCGAGGCCGGCGTCATCGAGGACACCGCGCTGGTGTTCGGCCAGATGGACGAGCCGCCCGGCACCCGGCTGCGGGTCGCCCTCGCCGCGCTGACCATGGCCGAGTACTTCCGGGACGTCCAGAAGCAGGACGTGCTGCTGTTCATCGACAACATCTTCCGGTTCACCCAGGCCGGCTCCGAGGTGTCCACCCTGCTCGGCCGGATGCCGTCCGCCGTGGGTTACCAGCCGACGCTCGCCGACGAGATGGGTGTGCTCCAGGAGCGCATCACCTCGACCCGCGGCCACTCGATCACCTCGCTGCAGGCTATCTACGTGCCCGCGGACGACCTGACCGACCCGGCGCCGGCGACGACGTTCACCCATCTCGACGCCCAGACGGTGCTCGATCGGTCCATCTCCGACCTGGGCATCTACCCGGCGGTGAGCCCGCTCGACTCGAACTCCCGGATCCTCGACGCCCGCTACCTGGGCCAGGAGCACTACGACACGGCCCGCGAGGTGCAGCGGATCCTGCAGCGCTACAAGGACCTGCAGGACATCATCGCCATCCTCGGCATCGACGAGCTTTCCGAAGAGGACAAGATCCTCGTCAACCGGGCCCGGCGGATCCAGCGGTTCCTGTCGCAGCCGTTCTTCGTCGCGGAGCAGTTCACCAACATCCCCGGCAAGTTCGTCCCGCTCGACGAGACCATCGACTCGTTCAAGCGACTCTCCCAGGGCGACTACGACCACCTGCCCGAGCAGGCGTTCTTCATGTGCGGTGGCATCGAGGACGCGGAGAAGAACGCGGAGAACCTGTAATGCCGATCCGGGTCGCGATCGTCTCGCCCGAGCAGGAGGTGTGGTCCGGCGAGGCCGACATGGTCGTCGTCCGGACCACCGACGGTGATCTTGGCGTCCTGCCCGGCCACGTGCCGCTGCTCGGGGTGCTGGTCTCGGGCGGCACGGTCCGGGTCAAGACCGGCGGCCGGGAGATCTCGGCCCAGGTCGACGGCGGCTTCATTTCCGTCACCCACCAGGGCGTCAGCATCCTGGCCGAAACGGCGACGCTGAGCAGCTAGCCGACGTCGGCAGTCACGGGCGCGTTCCCTCTCGGGGGACGCGCCCGTGCTCGTTCAGATCTCCAGCAGGAACTTCAGCGCCTCGGTCATCCGGAGCAGGTGGTCGGGGCCCACCACGCCGAGGCGGTGGTCGAACCGCTGCTGCGACACGGACTTGACGTCCTCGACCTTGACGTCCTCGACCTTGGCGTAGCTCGTCTCCCGCAGGCCGATGCCGCCCGGCGCGAGCTCGACGTGGGAGGGCAGCCCACGGCGGGTCCTGGTGACGGGAACGACGATGGACAGGCCCGCGCGGCTGCGGTTGAGCCGATCCGCGGACACGACCACCGCCGGCCGGCGCAGCCCCTGTTCGTGGCCGATCGGCTCGCCGAAGTCGACCATCCATACCTCGCCGCGGCGAGGTGAGATCACTCCAGCCCGTCCAGCCCGTCCAGCCCGTCCCGCAGGGCCGGCGACTCGGCCGACCGCTCGGCCTCGACGGCGTCCCAGCCGTCCGGATCGCCGGCGAGCTGGTCGTAACCCTGCTCGAAGCCGCGCCAGAACAGCTCGCGCTCGTAGGCCTCGACGGCCTCGTCGACGATGGTCTGCATCTGCTGGCCGGTGGACGCGGCCAGGGCCGCGACCCGCTGCCGCGTCCTGTCACTCACGCGTACCGTCGCACTCATGATCGCCAGTCTACAATTGGGTTGACTGGACTGTCGACCCTCCGGTATAGGCAGGACTGCGCCGGGGACGCCGGTCAGGCGTGGGCCCCCGGGCGCCACAGCACGTCCCCCTGCGGGTTCGCCACCCGAGCGAGGATGAACAGCAGGTCCGACAGGCGGTTGAGGTATCGCGCGGGCAGCGGCCTGGTGCGCTCGGGCTCGGCGTCAAGCAGGGCCCAGACGGAGCGCTCCGCTCGGCGGGCCACCGTGCGGGCGGTGTGCAGCAGCGCGGCGCCCGGCGTGCCGCCGGGCAGGATGAACGAGTCGAGCTTCGGCAGATCGGCGTTGAAGCGGTCGCACGCCTCCTCCAGCCGGTCCACGTATGCCTCGGTGACCCGCAGCGGGGGGTAGGCCGGTTCGGCCACGACCGGCGTACACAGGTCCGCGCCGACGTCGAAAAGATCGTTCTGGACCTGCCCGAGTACCGCCCGCACATCGTCCGCGAGCCCCCCGAGGGCAAGCGCCACGCCGATCGCCGCGTTCGCCTCGTCGACGTCGGCGTAGGCGGCCAGCCGCGTATCGGTCTTCGCCACCCGGGACATGTCGCCCAGCGCCGTCGTGCCGTCGTCCCCGGTGCGGGTGTAGATCCGAGTGAGGTGTACCGCCATACCCCCACTCTAGGGAGCCCGCCCCGCACCGGGCGACGGACCTGAAGCTCAGATCCCGGCCTCGGCCTCGGTCGGCGTCGGCCTCGCTGACGCACGGTAGCTCGCGCACCGGCGGCCGTCGCGGATTGCGGTGCGTTCTGCGCGGTCTGGGCCGCGGAACCGTACCTATCGCACCGCAGTGTACGAAGCGCATCGCGACTGGGTGTGGACGTCGGCGGACCGCCGGGAGGCCGGCGCGGGTGGACGTCAGAGGTGGGCGTAGAGCATGGTCGCGTCGTCGCTCATCCCGAAGCGGGGGAAACGCGCGCAGGTGGGATCGGCGCGCTCTGCGGCCCGTAGCCGGTCGAGCAGGTCGGACTCGCGGCCCGCGACGATCTCGTCGAGTAGCGCGGTGTCGTCGCGGACGAGACCGAAGGGGCTCACAGCACGCGAGAAACCGTCGGACATGACGACAAGTTCGGTTCCCGGCGCCACGGCGACGCTGGTGACGAAGGCATGGTCGGCGGCCGCCGGCACATCCGCGAGAACCCACGAACCTCGCGGCGTGTTGCGCCGCCGTCGTCGCTCCCGGTTGCCGGCGCCGGCGTCAGCGGCCACCTCTCCGCGGTCGAATGCGGTGCGGACCTGATCGAGCAGGGCCTCCTCCACGCCGACGAACTGCGGATCGAGGAACTCGAGCACGGTCGCGCCGGGCTGGCGCAGCAGGATGGGGCTGTCGCCGAGCAGGCAGAGATCGAGCCGATCGTCGAGGACGCGGGCCAGGCTCAGAGTGGCCGTCGGGAAGCCGTCGGTCTGCAGCCCGGCTCGCCGCCCCTCCGCTCGAACATGGCCGATGAGGTCTCGCAGCACCGTCCGCAGCGGACGGCCCTCCCAGGGCACCCGGGCCAGGAACGCGTCGGCCGTGCCGCTGAGCCAGGCCGCCGGGGAGCGGCCGTCCACCGCAGCCTCGCCTCCTAGCGGGGTCGCGCCGTCGATCACCCACAGCCCGTCCGGCCGGCAGCCGGCCGCATCCTCGTTATGCGCCTTGTCCGACCGACTGATGGACCGCAGCACCCGCACCCGTCGGCCCCCACCCGGTCATGAGAAAACCCGCCGTCACAAGTATGACCCCGACGACCGCCGGCGCGACCCGTCGCCAGGCGGAACCGCCGCTGACGGTGCCGATGAGCAGGACATGGAAGCCCCAGAAGACCAGCAGCGTGACGCCGCCGGCCAAGGTGAGCAACCCGGCGGCCGGACGGGCCGGCTGGCCGGCCGCGATGTTCGCCGCCGTCGTGATGAAGGCGATCACCGCGGCCAGCAGACCCATGATTTCCAGCACCTGGCTGCGAATTTGCCGCAACTCGCGGGTCGCCTCCTCCTGCCGGGCGCCGAGACGCTCGGCCTCCTGGGCATATTGGATCCACGACCGGATGAGCTGGTAATCCCCGATGCGCAGGGCGTACTCGGCGCCGGTCGAGTCCTCATCCTCGATGGCCCGCGCGATGCTGGCGCGGGCGGCGGTGAACGCGCCCCGCAACGTCGCGATCCTGGTGTGGGTGGCGTGGGTGGTGTGGGTGGTGTGGTAGCGGGGGTACCGGCCGTCGCTGAGGGCGATGGCCTGACGGACGTGCCGTTCGGCGTCCAGCAGCAGGCGCGGGTCGCTGCCAGGATCACGCTCATGACGGTCCGCGATGATCTCGGCGGCCAGGTGCAGTACGCCAGGAACACCCATCAACCGCTCGGCCGCCTCGACGGCGAAGGTCAACGCGGCGTCGAGGTTCGCGGGGTCGTCGCCGAGCGCGGCGTAGTACTCGGCCTGCAAGTAGAAGAACATCGGATGCCGGCTGAACCGCGACTGGTAGCGGTCGGTGTTCGCGCGGTGTCGGCGGTGGTCCTTGCGTCGCCAGGCCCGTGCCTGCAGGCAGTAGAAAGCGTTGAATCGGGTCTACTCGGGCAGGTCGGCGTCCTCGATGATCGCGGTGAGGATCTCGTCGCCCGCGTCCGGCCCGGCCAGCAGGGCTCGAGCGGCGGTGCGGAACCCCGGATCGGTCTCCGGCGGCAGGTCCGCCAGTCGCTGACTGAGACTGCGGCTCACCCCGGTTTCCGTGTGGCAAAGGGTACGTTCCGCACATGCATTCGGTGAGCGTAGCCGGAGTGACACTCCACGAGAACGGGTCGATTCTGTGTATCCGCCGCAGAGACACCGGGGCCTGGCAGATTCCCGGAGGGGTCCTCGAACGCGGCGAGACCATCCATTCCGGGCTGTGCCGTGAGGTTGTCGAGGAGACGGGCGCGCTCGTCCGACCGGTCCGCTTGACGGGGGTGTACCTGAACCTGCCGCTCGGCGTGGTCGCGATGGTCTTCCTGTGCGACCTCGAGGAGGGTTCGATCGACGCCGCGACCGAGGAGGCGAGGGAGGTCGGCTGGCTGTCTCCGGCGCAGGTGCAGGCCAGGTTTGTGCCGGCGTTCGCGGTGCGGGTGAGCGATGCCCTGGCCGGGCGCAGCGAGCCGTTCGTCCGGGCGCACGACGGGGTGTCTGTCGTGGCGGCGGACGGACCGGGATGAGGCAAGCGCACAGGGTGGTGGAGGTCAATCCGGTGGGTGCCGGTGAAGATCTTTGTGCCAGGACCTAGCATCGAGGTCCGTGGAGCGCTTCGTCGTGACAGGCGGCACCCGGCTGGTCGGCGAGGTTGCCGTCCCGGGCGCGAAGAACTCGGTTCTCAAACTGATGGCCGCGAGCCTGCTGGCCGTCGGTCGCACGACTCTGTCCGCTGTGCCCGACATCCTCGACGTCACCGTGATGGCGGAGGTGCTGGACGGGCTCGGGGCGGTGGTCGAACGGGACGTCGGCGGCGGCCGGCTGAGCATCGATGTCCCCGAGACGCCGGGGTTCGCGGCCGACGGGGACCTCGTCCGGCGGATCCGGGCGTCGGTGGCGGTGCTCGGCCCGCTGGTCGCCCGGTGCGGGGAGGCTCGGGTCGCCCTGCCGGGTGGGGACGCGATCGGCGCGCGGGCGCTCGACATCCACGTCAACGGGCTGGCGAAGCTCGGGGCACTCGTGGACGTCGAGGCCGGGGTACTGGTGGCGCGCTGCTCGGGCCGGCTGCAGGGCGCGTCGATCTGGCTGGACTTCCCGAGCGTCGGCGCCACCGAGAACCTCCTCATGGCCGGCGTCCTCGCCAAGGGCACGACGGTGATCGACAACGCCGCGCAGGAACCCGAGATCGCCGACCTCTGCGCGATGCTGACGGCGATGGGCGGGCGCATCGACGGCGCGGGCTCGTCGACCCTGGTGATCGACGGAGTGGACGCGCTGTCCCCGGTCGAGCACCGGACGGTGCCGGACCGCATCGTCGCCGGCACGTACGCGATCGGCGCGCTGATGACCGGCGGCGACATCATGATCCGGCACGGCCGGGCCGGGCATCTCGGGATCGTGCTGGAGAAGCTGGTGCAGGCCGGCGCGGAGATCGACGTCCGGGACGACGGGTTCCGGGTGGTCGGCCGGGACCGCCCGCGCTCGATCGACGTCGTGACCCTGCCCTACCCCGGGTTTCCGACGGATCTGCTGCCGCAGATCATCGCGTTGGAGGCGATCAGCAGCGGGACGTCGCTGATCACCGAGAACGTCTTCGACAGCCGCTTCGTGTTCTGCCGCGAGCTGCACAAGCTCGGTGCGGACCTGCGCACCGACGGCCATCACGTCATCGTGCGGCCCGCGGCCCGGTTGACGGCGGCCCGGGTGATGGCCTCGGACGTGCGGGCCGGCGCGGGCCTGGTGCTCGCCGCCCTCGTCGCCGAGGGCGACACTGAGGTGACCGACGTTTACCACATTGATCGCGGCTACGCCGGGTTCGTCGAGAACATGACCGCGCTCGGCGCCGACATCCGGCGGGTCTCCGATCTGGCGGTCGCCTGAGGGCTGGCCCGCGCGGTGGGCTGAGGGCAGGCTCAGGTCTGCGAGGACAGCCCGCCGGGCGGGGTCGACAGGGGCTCGGGCGGCGCGGGGCGCGTCGGCGCCGAAGACGAGCACGTGCCAGCGTTGCCGGGGGCGGGACAGGATGTTGCCCGCGGAGTCGATGTGCAGCGGGGTCATCGCCATCGCCCAGGTGGAGCGGATGCCCTGCGTGCGCAGGGCGGCCCGGGCCCGGCTCACCTCGGCGGGGGTGTCGACGACGGCGACGGGGACGAGCAGCCCGAAGTCGTGGCCGAGCACGACCCCGCGGGGCAGCGCGCGCAGCGGGGTGGACGCCCAGCGGGCCATGATCATCAATAGCCCCACGGTCAGCATCGCCAACGCCGGTTCGACGAGGTATTGCGCCGCGTTCACGGCCACCTGGCACCTCCCGATCACTGCGCGGCGGCCGGGTACGGGGCCGCGAGGGAGCCTCGGGCGGAACTCCTCGCCCGTCGGCAATCCGGCCTCCATGGTCCCAGATGCCCGCCGGATCGGCAGGAAATCCCGCCGTGATCCGTCCTGATCGCGGTACGGAATCCGACAGCGGAGACATCGCGCCGCGACGGCTGGGATGATCGAGGTGACCGGCCCCGACCCCCTGTGGCCGAGCGACGACGGTTCGGCCGAGGCGGGAGGGCGCACGACGGTCCGCCATGCGCGGAACCCACCTGGGTGCTACCCGCGGTCGGCGCGGATAGCTGGTAGCGCCGGCGTCACGGTGAGCGGGGGTACCGGGTGGCCGGGGACTGGAGACCACATGAACAACGGCGTGAACGTGGTGGACATGTACGCCCTGTCCGGGGCGGGTAGTCGCCCCGGACAGGCGGTGCGGCTGGTGGGCAGGGTGGACGTGCGGACGGTGGGCACGCTGCGCTCCCTGCTGCACGCCGCCATCGACAACGGCAGCGGGCCGCTGCGCGTCGACGTCGCCGAGTTGGAGCTCGGCGACCACGCGGCGCTGGGGGTGCTGCTCGGCGGGGCCCGCAGGGCCAGGGCGGCGGGCCGATCCATGGTCCTCGTCGACGTGCCGAGCGCGCTGGGCCGGATGTTCGCCGCCGACCGGCTCGGGCGGCTGCTGCGGTTCGAGGAGTCGACCGAGCTGGTGCACGTCGGGCACGCCTGAGCTGCCCCGCCTGCCCCACCTCACCCCACCCCACCCCGCCTCGTGGCGCCGCGCTCGTGGTCGGCGATCGGGTAAAGCGGACCGGACCGGGGCGGATGCGTACCGTGATCTCGGGCGCGCCCGCGTACCGGGGGGACTGCCGATGCGGCATGCTTGCCGGGTACCTGCTGATCGGGTACTGCTTTTGGGTCACTGGCCCGGCTGATGGCATGCTGGACGCCGGACGGAGGTCTGCAGGACGTTGGAGGTGCCCGCGCGGGTGAACATCGCCGGCGAACGCAGTGCGCGACCCGCGGGACTTCTCGGCGTGCGGGAGTTGCGGCCGATCGTCGTGGTCGCGGCGTTCCTCGTCGCGGTCCTGATCGGAGTGGGCATCGGCTACGCCACCGCCGACCGCGGCGCGGGCGGCGGCACGTCGGGCACGACGGCCGGCCAGACAGCGCCCGAGCTCACGCCGACGTTGCGCACCGCGTCCTGGGACGCCGCACGCCAACAGGGCCGGGCCCGCCAGATGCGAGTCGACGACGAGCCGAACCCCGTCGCCCTGCGGTTGGCCCTGTCCTGGACGGTCGCCGCGCGGATGAAGGCCGCGGGCAACAGCACGATCACCGCCGCTCAGGTGACCGTGCCGCCGGGCATGTTCTTCGGCGCCATCGAGGGTGCCGACGCGGCGCACGACGAGTACTGGGCGATCGGCCGCATCCAGGTTCCGAGCGTCGCCAACCCGCCCGCTGACCCGTACGTGTGGCGGCGGATCGGCACCGGGCCGTGGACGATCGTCAGCAACGGCCCTGGCGCCTGCACGCAGATCCCCGCGGCCCTCATCCAGGAATGGAAGGGCCAGCCGGCTCCCTGCGCGGGCTGAACCGGCGCCGCCGTACTTCGCCACGCGCCGACGGGCGGGCCGGGGTGGCGCGGCCTAGCCTCGACTCGTCGCCCGCGGTCCTCGCGGGTCGAGGCCGGCGTGATGACCCCGCCCGCGTCCACCCCGGTGGCCTCGCCACCGGTCTTGGCGCAGCACTCCAGGGAGGCGGCGGCGATGACGGATCTGTCCACCCGCTCGGCGGACCGGCACGGCACCCGAACGGCACAGTCACACCCCCACACCGCCAGCGGTCATCGCACCGGCACCGGCACCGGCACCGAGGGTGGACGTGGAGCCCGCGACCAAGCGTGGATCATCCGCACCTACGGGGGGCATTCCAGCCCCGCCGAGAGCAACGCGTTGTACCGCCGCAACCTGGCGAAGGGGCAGACCGGCCTGTCGGTGGCCTTCGACCTGCCGACGCAGACGGGCTACGACCCGGATCATCCGCTCGCCCGCGGCGAGGTGGGCCGGGTCGGCGTGCCGATCGCGCACCTCGGCGACATGCGCGGGCTGTTCGACGGGATCCCGCTGGCCGGCACCAACACGTCGATGACGATCAACGCCACCGCCATGTGGCTGCTCGCGCTCTACCAGGTCGTCGCCGAGGAGCAGGGCGCCGACCCGGCCGAGCTGGCCGGCACCACGCAGAACGACATCATCAAGGAGTACCTCTCGCGCGGGACGTACGTCTTCCCGCCGGGGCCGTCGCTGCGGCTGGTGACCGACCTGATCGCCTACTCGGTGGCGGAGCTGCCGCGGTGGAACCCGATCAACATCTGCAGCTACCACCTGCAGGAGGCCGGGGCGACTCCGGTGCAGGAGCTCGCCTTCACGATGTGCTCGGCGATCGCTGTCCTCGACGCCGTGGTGGCCACGGGGACGATCCCCGCCGAGCGCATGGGGGAGGTGTGCGCCCGGATCTCGTTCTTCGTCAACGCCGGGGAGCGGTTCGTCGAGGAGATGTGCAAGATGCGGGCGTTCGGAGCGCTGTGGGATGACCTGCTGCGCTCCCGGTACCAGGTGAGCGACCCGGCGGCGCGCCGGTTCCGCTACGGCGTGCAGGTCAACTCGCTCGGGCTGACCGAGGCCCAGCCGGAGAACAACGTCATCCGGATCGTGCTGGAGACTCTCGGCGCCACCCTGTCGAAGGACGCGCGGTGCCGGGCGCTGCAGCTACCCGCCTGGAACGAGGCGCTGGGCCTGCCCCGGCCGTGGGACCAGCAGTGGTCGTTGCGCGTCCAGCAGATCCTCGCCCACGAAACCGACCTGCTGGAGTACGACGACCTGTTCACCGGTTCCCCCGTCATCGAGGAGCGGGTGCGCCGGCTGGTGGCGGACGCGACCGCCGAAATCGACCGGGTCCAGGCGATGGGCGGGGCGGTGGCCGCCGTCGAGAGCGGCTACCTGAAGTCGGCGCTTGTCTGCGCCCAGGCGGCGCGGCGCGCGCGGATCGAGAGCGGCGAGGACGTCGTCGTCGGCGTGAACCGGTTCACCGAGACCGAGCCGAGCCCGTTGCTCGCCGAGCTCGACACGGCGATCCAGACGGTCGACCCGTCCTTCGAGCCCGCGGCCCGGGACTCGCTCGCCGCCTGGCGGGCCGGGCGTGATCCGTCCGCCGTCGCAGAGGCGCTGCTCGGGCTGCGCACCGCCGCCGGCACCGAGGCGAACCTGGTTCCCGCGACGCTGGCCTGCGCGCGGGCGGGCATCACCACCGGGGAGTGGGCCGACACGCTGCGAGCGGTGTTCGGCGAGTACCGCGCGCCGACCGGGGTGAGCGACGCCGTCGGCGGGGGCGGGGATGTGGCTGGGCTCGACGAGCTGCGCGTCCTGGTGGCCCGTACGGGCAAGGAGCTCGGGCGGCCGGTGAAGATGCTCGTCGGCAAGCCCGGCCTGGACGGTCACTCCAACGGCGCGGAGCAGATCGCCGTGCGCGCCCGCGACGCCGGCTTCGAGGTCGTCTACCAGGGGATCCGGCTGACCCCCGGGCAGCTCGTGGCCGCGGCCGTCGAGGAGGACGTGCACGTCGTCGGCCTGTCGGTGCTCTCCGGCGCCCACCTGGACCTGGTGCCCGAGGTGCTCGACGGGCTGCGCGCCGCCGGGGCCGGGGAGATCCCCGTCGTCGCCGGCGGCATCATCCCGCCGGCGGACGCGCGGGAACTGACCCGGCTCGGGGTCGCCGCGGTGTTCACGCCCCGGGACTATGAGCTCAGTGCCATAATCCGGAGCATCGTGGACGTCGTACGGTCGAGGCATGCCCTCGACCACTCCTGACGCGGCCGAATCCGACCATCCCGGCACGTCACCGGACCGGGGCCCGACCGCCGGCCCGACGCTGGACGACGCCATCGCCTTCGCCACCCGCATGCACACCGGCCAGGTAGACAAGGGCGGCGAGGAGTACATCGGCCATCCCCTGCGGGTCATGGCGACGGTCGTCCACACCGCCGGGCCCGCCGGTGTGGATCCGCACTGCGCGCAGCTCGCCGCCGTCCTGCACGACGTCGTCGAGGACAGCGACACCACGCTCGCGGACCTCACGGCCGCCGGCTATCCCGTGCCGGTCGTCGCCGCCGTCGCCGCCCTGTCGCACCGGCCCGACGAGTCGATGCGGGACTACCTGGCCCACCCGCTCGCCGTCGTCGTGAAGCGAGCCGACATACAGGACAACTCCGATCCCGCCCGGCTCGGCCGACTCTCCGCCGAACGGGCCGAACATCTGGCCACCCGCTACGCCGGCCGCCGTGAGCTCCTCGACGACCTCGTCTGCGCCCGCGACGGCCAGATGTGAGCGGGCGACCGGCCTGACCGTCTTCGGCGGACCCCGGTGGATCGGGGTCCCCTTGGAGCCTCTGGGGGGCAGGCCAGGGGGCCGCGATAACGTGACACCATGCGGCTCGTCATCGCTCGGTGCAGTGTCGACTACGTCGGGCGTCTCACCGCGCATCTGCCGAGCGCCGTCCGGTTGGTGCTCGTCAAGGCGGACGGGTCGGTGTCGATCCACGCCGACGGTCGGGCCTACAAGCCGTTGAACTGGATGAGCCCGCCCTGTGTCATCGCGGAGGACGGCGGGGTCTGGCGGGTGACCAACCGGGCCGCCGAGCGGCTCGTCATCACCCTCGAGGAAGTTCTCCACGACTCCAGCCACGAGCTGGGGATCGACCCGGGGCTGCGCAAGGACGGCGTTGAGGCCCACCTGCAGGTCCTGCTCGCCGATCGGCCGGACGCGATCGCTGCGGGGCTGACCCTGATCCGCCGCGAGTACGAGACCGGGATCGGGCCGGTGGACCTGCTCTGCCGGGACAGCGACGGCTCCACGGTCGCCGTCGAGATCAAGCGCAAGGGCGAGATCGACGGGGTCGAGCAGCTCACCCGCTACCTCGTCCGGCTGGAGGCGGACCCGGCGCTGCCACACCCGGTGCGGGGCATTCTCGCCGCTCAGTCCATCACCCCGCAGGCCCGGCTGCTGGCCGCCGACCGCGGCCTGGGCTGCGCCGTCGTGGACTACGACGAGCTGCGCGGCCTCGAACCCTCCATCCCCACCCTGTTCTGACCGCCCGTTTCGTCGCGTCGCAGCCCGCCGGGGAATGCGCCGAACCCGAGTGGCCCGGCGGCGGAGCACTGGTTCTTTGAGGCATGCCGCCGGAATTTCGAACGGTTCCTTACGGCCCGGGTGGCGATCTCGTCCTGCCGGCAACCCTGATTGATCTCGGGCCGGGCGGTGGAAAGGCTGGGAGAATCGACGGGTCCGCGGTTCGACACCGCGCGGCCCGCGAATTCGCCGCATTGTCGTCGGGCTGCTGCGACGACCTTGAGGAGCCTGGGCATGGCCGAGAAAGCCCGGCAGGGAACGCATTCGCACGGCAGGTCGGAAATGG
>NZ_CADCWT010000047.1 GCF_902806485.1 Candidatus Frankia alpina
TCGGCGCCGAGCCGAGCGCCGCCCGCGGGCCTCGCGCGCCCGTGACCTGCTCCGCCGGACCACCCGGCGCGGGTGTGGTCCCGGGCGCGCGTGGACGACCGGGCGATCTTTGGGAGGAGGCGTTGTGACCCAGGAGGCGGGACCGACCGCGCTGCGGTCGTCCCCGGTACCCGTGCGGGGGCGGATCGGGCAGCTGCGGGACCGCGCCTCGGGGCGCCATTCGCCGCTCCGACGGCTCGACTGGACGCTGCAGCTGTGCGTCATCGGCCTGTCCGTCGTGGGCGCGCTGCTGGTGTGGTCGGCGACCCGCCAGCGTTTCGGCGAGGCCGGCAGTGATCCGCAGACGTTCCTCAAGCGGCATCTGCTGAACCTCGCCATCGGGCTGGTGCTCGGCGCGGTCGCGACCCTCGTCGACTACCGGGTGCTGCGCGCCTACGCGCCGTTCGTCTATCTCGGCTCGCTCGTCGGGCTCGTCGCGGTGCTGCTGTTCGGGTCGACGATCAACGGTGCGCACTCGTGGATCGTGCTGCCGGCCGGCTTTCAGCTCCAGCCGTCGGAATTCGCCAAGGTGGCGCTGGTCGTCGGCGCCGCGATGATCCTCGGGGAGAAACACGAGGACCGCCACACCGGGATCCGGCGCAGCGCCCCCGGTCACGGCGACGTGCTGCTCGTCCTCGGGTTGACCGTCGTCCCGATCGCACTGATCATGCTCCAGCCGGACTTCGGCACGGTGATGGTGCTGGTCTTCACCACCCTCGGCATGCTGGCGGTCAGCGGGGCGCCGCGGCGCTGGGTGCTGGGGCTGATCCTGTGCGGGGTGCTCTTCGGCGGCGCGATCCTGCAGTTCCACCTGCTCCAGCTGTACCAGGAGGCCCGGCTCACCTCGTTCGTCTCCGAGAACAAGGCCTCCTCCGGCACCGGTTACAACGTCGCCCAGGCCATGATCGCGATCGCCAACGGCGGCGTGACCGGCCGCGGTCTGCTGCACGGCCAGCAGACCCAGGGGCAGTTCGTCCCCGAGCAGCAGACCGACTTCGTGTTCAGCGTGGCCGGTGAGGAGCTGGGGTATCTCGGCGCCGGTGGGATCATCGTGTTGCTCGGCGTGGTGCTGTGGCGGGCGCTGTCGATCGGCTTCGGCTCCCAGGACTCCTTCGGTGCGCTCATCGCCACTGGGGTGGTCTGTTGGTTCACCTTCCAGTCGTTCGTCAACATCGGGATGTGCCTGGGGATCATGCCGGTCACCGGCCTGCCGCTGCCGTTCCTGTCCTACGGCGGCTCGTCGATGTTCGCCAACATGATCGGCGTCGGCCTGCTGCAGAACGTCCGCCTACGCGCGCGTTCCGACCCCTACGCTTCGTAGCCGCCGGGCTGGGGGGAGGTCCGGCGATCGCGCGGGCGGCGTGGTGGGGTGTCGCCGTGCCGTAGGCTCGCCTGCATGTCCGGACAGTCGCTGTTCGCTCGCCTGGAGCCGCTGCTCCCGCGGGTGCGAAGGCCCGTGCAGTATGTCGGCGGCGAGGGGAACTCCATCGTCAAACCCTGGGACGCCGCCGTGGTGCGCTGGGCGCTGATGTATCCGGACGCCTACGAGGTCGGCCTGCCCAACCAGGGGCTGCAGATCCTCTACGAGATCCTCAACGAGCAGCCGGACGTGCTCGCCGAGCGGACCTACTCGGTGTGGCCCGACCTGGAGGCGCTGCTGCGCGAGCACGGCGTGGCGCAGTTCACGGTGGACGGGCACCGGGCGGTCCGGGATTTCGACGTGCTCGGCGTCAGCTTCTCCACCGAGCTCGGCTACACCAACCTGCTCACCGCGCTCGACCTCGCCGGGATCCCCCTGCAGGCCGAGCGCCGTGGCGAGGCCGACCCGCTGGTTGTCGCGGGTGGGCACGCGGCGTTCAACCCGGAGCCCATCGCCGGGTTCGTCGACGCCGTGGTGCTCGGTGATGGCGAGCAGGCCGTCCTCGGCATCACCGACGTGATCCGCGGGTGGAAGGCGGCCGGCGCCCCCGGTGGGCGCACCGAGCTGCTGGCCCGGCTTGCCCGCCGCCGGCTGGTCTACGTGCCGGCGTTCTACGACGTCACCTACCGGCCCGACGGCCGCATCCAGGCGGTCACCGTCAACCGCGACGACGTCCCGACCCGGCCGAGCAAGCACACGCTGTCCGATCTTGACGCCTGGCCGTATCCGAAGGCCCCGCTGGTCCCGCTGGCCGAGACGGTGCACGAACGCCTGAGCGTGGAGATCTTCCGCGGCTGCACCCGGGGCTGCCGGTTCTGCCAGGCCGGGATGATCACCAGGCCGGTGCGGGAGCGGAATATCGAGACCGTCGGCGCGATGATCGAGACGGGTCTGCGGGCCACCGGCTTCTCCGAGGTCGGCCTGTTGTCGCTGTCCAGCGCCGACCACACCGAGATCGGCGAGATCGCGACCGGCCTCGCCGACCGGTACGAGAACGAGAAGATCTCGCTGAGCCTGCCTTCGACGCGGGTGGACGCGTTCAACGTCACCCTCGCGAACGAGTTCTCCCGCAACGGCCGGCGCAGCGGGTTGACGTTCGCCCCGGAGGGCGGCTCCGAGCGGCTGCGCAAGGTCATCAACAAGATGGTCAGCGCCGAGGACCTGGTGCGTACCGTCAGCACCGCCTACGCCCACGGCTGGCGCCAGGTGAAGCTCTACTTCATGTGCGGGTTGCCGACCGAGACCGACCAGGACGTGCTGGAGATCGCCGACCTCGCCCGGGAGGTGATCCGGGCCGGCCGTCGCGCCAGTGGCCACCGCGACATTCGCTGCACGGTGTCGATCGGCGGCTTCGTCCCGAAGCCGCACACCCCGTTCCAGTGGGTGGGTCAGGCGTCGCACGAGGTGACCGACGCGCGGCTGAAGCTGCTGCGCGACACCGTACGAGCCGACAAGGAGATCGCTCACGCCGTCGGGTTCCGCTACCACGATGGCCGTCCCGGCATCATCGAGGGCCTGCTGGCCCGCGGTGACCGCCGCGTCGGCGCCGTGATCGAGCGGGTCTGGTGCGAAGGCGGCCGCTTCGACGGCTGGAGCGAGCACTTCTCGTTCGAGCGCTGGGAGTCGGCGTGCGCCGCCGAGCTCGAACCGCTCGGGGTCGGTCTCGACTGGTTCACGACCCGCGAGCGCGACGAGCGCGAGGTGCTGGCCTGGGACCATCTCGACGCGGGCCTCGACCGGGACTGGCTGTGGGCCGACTGGCAGGAGGCGTTGCGCGGCACCGAGCTCGACGACTGCCGCTGGACCCCCTGCTACGACTGTGGCGTCTGCCCGACGATGGGGACCGATACGCAGATCGGCCCGACCGGCCGGTCGTTGTTGCCGGTGGTGAGCGTGTCGGCGGGTACGCCGGTGGTCGCCGCCGCTGGGGTGTCCGTCGATGGCGTTGACGGCGTCGACATCGAGGCCGCACCCGGCGGCGTCGAGGATAGGCCGGCAGCCGGTTCCCGGCTCCGCCCGGCGGCGGTGAGCAGTGGCACGCCGGCCTGAGGGGCCGCCGCCCCCGCCGGTCGTCCAACGGGTCCGGCTGCGCTTCGCGAAGCGGGGACGGCTGAGATTCCTGTCACATCGGGACGTCGCTCGCACGTTCGAGCGGGGGCTGCGCCGGGCGGCGGTGCCGATGGCGTACTCGGCGGGCTTCAGCCCGCACCCCCGGATCTCCTGGGTGGGCGCCGCGCCCACCGGGGCCGCCAGTGAGGCCGAGTACGTGGAGCTGGCGCTGGCCGTCGAGGTGGAGCCGGCGCAGCTGCAGGCCGACCTGGACGCGGCGTTGCCGCCCGGGCTGGACGTGGTGGGCGCCGTGGTAGCCGAGGGGACGGGGCTCGCGGAGCGGATCGATGCCTCCCGGTGGGTCGTGCGGCTACCGGGGGTCGCGGAGCCCGAGTTGCGCGGCGCGGTGACCGAGCTGTTGCGGCACGAGGTCGTCGAGGTCGAGCGGGCGACCAAGGACGGTCGGCGCCGGTTCGATGTGCGTGCCGCCATTGTCTTGGCCGTTTGTCGTGCAGGGAACGACACGTGTGCGATACTGGAGCTGGTCGTGCGGCACACGACGCCCGCTGTGCGACCAGACGACGTGCTGACCGCCCTTGGCGTGGTAGCCGGTCTGCGCCCGTCGGTGCCGCCCGAGCCAACCCGGCTGGAGCAGGGCCGACTGCGCGATGATGGGACGCTGGCGGACCCGCTAGCGCCGGACCGCAACGACGCTGGCCGGCTAGCAGGTCGATCATCAGCGTGATGCAGGGCGTCGCAGGCTTCCCCGGCAGCAACTGAGCCGGACCGAGACATTGGCTTCTGCGCGGCCGCGACTGCACCAGGCAGCGCGCCCGGGAGCCCGAGAGGCTTCTTAACCCGTGCCCGACGATGACCTGACCACCCAGACCGAATCCGAAGCCACCCGCCCTGCGCCCCGTCGGCGCAGGGCCGCAGGGCGGGCCGCCGGGCCGCCCCCCGAGCACCCGGACGGGTCCACTCCCGACGGCGCCGTGGCAACCGCCGCCCCGAGCGTGACCAGCGACACCGCCGATTCCTCGGCGCCCGCGTCCGTCTCCGGCAACGGTGCCGCCCTGGCAGCCGAGCCGCCGGCAACCACCCGGCGGCGGACGAGGACCAGCCCCACCCCGCGCACCCGCGCGACCAGGGCGAAGGCGGCCGGTGCGGCCACGGCCGATCCGGCCGCGCCGCAGGTAGCGGAGGCGGCCGATCCGGCCGCCGCCGGAGCCGCCGAGGCCGCCGAGGCATCCGCTGCGACCACCGATCCCGCTGCGACCAGCGGTGACGGCGCGGCCGGGGGCGCCGAGTCCCCGGCGCCGGCCCGGCGCACCCGGGCGACCCGCAGCCGTCGCGCCGTCCGTGACGTCGCCGCGGCGGAGGTCCCGGCCTCTGTTGAGCCCTTGATCGGCGCCGACACGGCAGCGGCAGGGTTGTCCGCCACCGTCGCTACCCCGCTCGTCGCCGCGGGCGCCACCACCGAGTCCCCGTCCGCCACAACGGCGCCGGCCGGCGAGGCCGCGGCGGCGCCGCCCGTCGAGGACACGCCGAAGCCCAAGCGGACCCGTTCGCGCCGGGCCACCTCCGGCCCTGTGACGCCACCAGCCGTACCCCCGGTCGGCGAGTTGCCGGCCGGCGAGCCGTCCGTCGTCGAACCGGCGCCGACCTCCGCCGCGCCCGTCGAGGTCGGCGGCGGCGAGGCCACCCAGCCTCGCGCCACCCGTACCCGGACCACGAGGCGTCGCGCGACGGCCGCCAAGGCCGCGCCCGTCGAGCCCGCGTCCGGCTCCGCGCCGGCAGCAGACGCTCCCGCCGGTCCGGCACAGGGAAGCGAGGGATCAGCCGGCGAGGCTCCCTCGACTCCCGTCGCCGGGCCGTCCGCGGTCGCTGAGCCGCGGGCCGGTATCGAGTCGCAGGCCGATGCTGAGCCGTCTGCTGTTGCCGACCCGGCTGTCTTTGCGGACCCGGCCTTCGTCGACGAGCCGGTCGCTGCGAGCGCCCCACTCGGCTCCGCGACCATCGAAGATGAGCAGGCCCAGGTCGTACCGCCCGCCGCCGAATCGGCACCGGCCGGCACCCGCTCCCGGACGAGGACCCGGCGGGCCACCGCCCCGACCTGGGCCGGCATCGGCGACGAACCGGCCGCCGAGCCCGTATCCCGCCCGGCGGCCCGCCGCCCGGTGGCGATGGTGACCTTCCAGGCGCCGGAGCCGGCGGCCGCCGACGAGGTCACCGACACCGACATAGACACCGATATCGATATCGATATCGCAGCCGAGGAACTCGCCGCCGTCGACGAGGACGGGGAGTTCGACGAGGACGACCAGGGTGGCGGGTCGGGTTCCACCCGCCGCCGCCGTCGTGGCCGCCGCGGCCGTGGCCGGGCCCGCGGAGACGAGGACGGCACCGAGACCGACGAAGGCCCGCGCGTGGTCGCGGACGCCACCGATCGTCCCGGGCGCAGCGGCGCGGCGGAGCCGGCCGCGGTGGACGGCGGTGAGGCGGCGGACCGCGCCGACGCCGACGCCGACGCCGGCGACGACGACGACGAGGACGAGGACGAGGACGAGGACGATCGCGCGGGCGGTTCGCGTCGGCGTCGGCGTCGGCGTCGGCGTTCCGGCGGCGACGAGCCGGGGGTGGTCGACGACCCGCCGAACACCGTCGTGCACGTGCGTGAGGTCCGCCGCGACGACGATCTGGTCCGGGGCCTGAGCGGCTCGACCCGGCTGGAGGCCAAGCGCCAGCGGCGACGTGAGGGCCGGGACAGCGGCCGGCGCCGCCCACCGATCGTCACCGAGGCCGAGTTCCTCGCCCGCCGCGAGGCGGTCGAGCGTCGCATGATCGTGCGCCACGCAGGTGACCGCACCCAGATCGCCGTCCTCGAGGACGGCGTGCTCGTCGAGCACTTCGTCACCCGCGCGAGCTCCGCGTCGTACGCGGGCAACGTCTACCTCGGCCGGGTGCAGAACGTGCTGGCCAGCATGGAGGCGGCGTTCGTCGACATCGGCAAGGGACGCAACGCCGTCCTGTACGCCGGCGAGGTCAACTACGACGCCTCCGGGCTCGACGGCCGCCCCCGCAAGATCGAACAGGTGCTCAAGTCGGGGCAGTCGGTCCTGGTCCAGGTCTCCAAGGACCCGATCGGGCACAAGGGCGCCCGGCTCACCAGCCAGATCAGCCTGCCGGGCCGGTACCTCGTGTATGTGCCGGACGGTCAGAACGCCGGCATCAGCCGCAAGCTGCCCGACACCGAGCGCGCGCGACTCAAGAGCATCCTGAAGAAGATCACGCCCGAGGACGGTGGCGTCATCGTGCGCACCGCCGCCGAGGGCGCCTGCGAGGCCGAGCTCGAGCGTGACGTCGAGCGGCTCGCGGCGCAGTGGGAGGACATCCAGCGCCGCGCCAAGAAGGCGTCGGCGCCGTCCCTGCTCTACGGCGAGCCGGACCTCGTCGTGAGGGTGATCCGCGACATCTTCAACGAGGACTTCACCGAGCTGGTCGTCCAGGGCTCCGGCGAGGCCGCGACGATCGAGGAGTACATCGACGCCGTCGCCCCCGACCTTCGCCCGCGCATCCGCCGCTACACGGGAACCGGCGACGTCTTCGTCGACTACCGGGTGGACGAGCAGCTCGCCAAGGCGCTCGACCGCAAGGTCTGGCTGCCCTCAGGCGGATCGCTGGTCATCGACCGCACCGAGGCGATGACGGTCATCGACGTCAACACCGGCAAGTTCACCGGCAAGGGCGGCAACCTCGAGGAGACCGTCACCAAGAACAACCTGGAGGCCGCCGAAGAGATCGTCCGCCAGCTGCGGCTGCGGGACATCGGCGGGATCATCGTCATCGACTTCATCGACATGGTCCTGGAGAGCAACCGGGAGCTGGTCCTACGCCGGCTCACCGAGTGCCTCGGTCGTGACCGCACGCGGCATCAGGTCGCGGAGGTGACGAGCCTCGGCCTGGTCCAGATGACCCGTAAGCGGGTGGGTCAGGGCCTGCTGGAGGCGTACAGCGAGCCGTGCGTGCACTGCAACGGCCGCGGCGTGCTCATCCACCTCAACGGCAGCGGCGGCCACGCCCACTCGGGGGCCGCCTCGGCCGCCTCGGCCGTCTCCGGTGGGTCCGGTGCCGGCCAGGCCGAACCGGCTGCGGTCGGGTCCGGGTCCGGCGGGTCGGGTCGGCGCTCGCGCGGCGCCGCCACCCGCGCCGCCGGCGGACCCTCACTCGTCGCTTCCGCCTCGGCCGGCGCTCCCGCCGCGGCCATCGAGCTGGCCGGCGCCACGGTGACGGAGGCCGGCATCGTCCCGCCGGCCTCAACGGACAACGACGGCACCGGCCCGACGGCAGGCGATGCCGGCGGCGCGCCGGACTCGCCGTCGGAATCCGCGGTCGTGGTGGTGGACGCCGCTTCCGGGCCGATCGTGGCGGTGAACAGCAACGGCCACGTCCCCGCGGCGGCGGACGCCGGCGGCGACGCGACGGTGACCCTCGCGTCGACGGCCGGAGGCGGGGCCACGACACCGCCCGTCTACGCGAACTCCGACGACCCCGACAGCCTCGCCACCGTTGACAGCGGCGCGACCGCCAGCAAGCCCGTCCGGAGCCGCCGGCGCCGGGCGTCCCGTCCGGTTTCCAAGCCGGCCGATTCGTTGGAGTCCGTGCCGCCGTCGGCCGAGTTCACCGCCACCTGACGAACGACTGAACGACTGAACCCTGCTGGTCGCCCTTCCCCTCGGATCCTTCCGGGCGGGCGGGGCGACCGGCCGGCGCCGGGGGCGTACCAGCCTCAGACGGCGGCGGTCGGACCTGCCGGGCTCTGGGGCGTTGCCGGCCCGGGGCGGACGAATCCGCGGCCGGGGTTCTCCCGCATCAGCAGATCCAGGGTGGCCCGCGAGCGGGACAGCGCGACCTCGACAGCCTGGTGGGCGCGCCCCGCGTCGCCCATCTGCAGCGCGTACGAAGCGATTGTCAGCGACTGGACGAGATCATCCTGATCGGCGAGGTCCGGACTCATCCGCTGGCGCGGCGAGTCGTCCGGCTCCGGGTCCTCACCCGCCGGCTGCGCCGGCACTCCCCAGGCCGCCGGATCCCGGCGCCGCAGCGCGATCCAGCCTGCCGCCAAGGCGGTTCCCAACAGCCAGCAGGCACCCGCCCAGGGCGGCACGCCGGCGAACGCCGTGAGGGCGAGACCGACCACCACCAGCGCTGCCAGCGCACCGGCCGCGGCCGGGACCGTGCCGGGAACCGAACCGTGCCGGCGGGCCGCCTCGGCCGCCGGGCGGCAGACCACGGCAAGAGCCGTAGCTGTCCCGGCGCCTGCGGTCCAGACGAGTAGCTGCCAGACCATCCTCACCACCCCCGAATGCGCTCCATAGCCCCCGAACGCGCGCTGTCGCCTTCGAATGCGCCCCATCGCCTCCGATGCGGCATAGCCTCCGGAGTCGAAGCCTCACGATCTATCGTGGAACTGCGCCTTGCGGACGTTCCATGTTTCCCCTTCCCCGGCGTGCTTCACCATGGCCCGTCCGGGTCATCCGGGAATATGGCCCGTGCACGGGGAACAGGGCGGTGCGGCTCCCGATCGTCACCCCCACGGCGATGACCTGTAAGGTGAAGTCCGCGCGTTCATCCGGACCGGGCCCGGCCCACCGGAAGAGCCGCCGGACGGCTGCTCTGCGGCCGATGGTGGCGGGGGGGCGCACTCAAAGCTCCGCGGGGAACCTGGGTTCCGCGCGGTCACAGCGGTTCAACAACAGCAGGGAGATCTGGTGTACGCGGTCGTTGCCAGCGGCGGCAAGCAGCACAGGGTCGTCGTCGGCGATGTCGTCGACGTCGAACTCCTTCCCGGAGAGCCGGGCGTGGCCGTGAACCTTCCGGCCCTCCTGCTCGTCGACGGCGAGTCGGTCACCCACGAAGCCGGCGCGCTCGCGTCCGTCGAGGTGACCGCCGAGGTGGTCGGCGTCGTCAAGGGCCCGAAGATCCGGATTCACAAGTTCAAGAACAAGACCGGCTACCACAAGCGTCAGGGCCACCGCCAGAAGCTGACGCGTCTCAAGGTGACCGGCATCGAGACCGGGAAGGCCTGAGCGAGATGGCGCATAAGAAGGGCGCGAGTTCCTCGCGCAACGGTCGGGACTCCAACGCTCAGCGGCTGGGCGTGAAGCGTTTCGGCGGCCAGTTGGTCAAGGCCGGCGAGATCATCGTTCGCCAGCGCGGCACCCACTTCCACCCGGGTGAGCTGGTCGGGCGGGGCAAGGACGACACGCTGTTCGCGCTGTCGGCCGGTCACGTGCAGTTCGGCCACCGGCGTGGTCGCCGCGTCGTGAACGTGGTCGAGCTGGTGGCGGCGCCCGCCGCCTGACTCGACCGGGCGGCGATGCCGATCGGGTGTGCCAGACCTGGTCCGCCCGACACGGCGTTCGCTGTCCCCGATGCCAAGCACATAGCCGCGTGCATCATCCCGCCTCGGGGTTCGGTGCGCGCGGCTTTGGCATGTGCTGCGGCGTTGCTGTGCAGGAGGCGCCGCGTCGCGGACCCGGCGCACGATAGAGGTAGCGGCTGCTGGCCGACGACGGTCGGCAGACTGTAGGACACGAAGCAGGGTGAGAGGACGCAGCGATGCCGACCTTTGTCGACCGGGTGGTGTTGCACGCGGCGGCTGGGGACGGCGGCCACGGCTGCGCCTCCATCCACCGGGAGAAGTTCAAGCCGCTGGGCGGTCCGGACGGTGGTGACGGCGGCCGCGGCGGCGATGTTCGCCTCGTGGTGGACCCGAGCGTGACCACCCTGCTCGACTTCCACTTCCATCCGCATCAGCGGGCCTCGCGGGGCCGCCCCGGCCAGGGGTCGAACCGGTACGGAGCCGACGGCGAGGACCTCATCCTCCCGGTGCCCGACGGCACGGTCGTCCTCAACGGCGTCGGAGAGCAGATCATCGACCTGGTCGGAGCGGGCAGCGCGTTCGTGCTCGCCCGGGGCGGCCGCGGTGGCCGGGGGAACGCGTCGCTGGCCTCCGCCCGTCGCAAGGCCCCCGGATTCGCCGAGCTCGGTGAGCCCGGCGAGCAGCTCGACGCCGTCCTCGAACTCAAGACGGTGGCCGACGTCGCGCTCGTCGGGTTCCCGAGCGCGGGGAAGTCGTCCCTGGTGTCGGTGCTGAGCGCCGCCAAGCCCAAGATCGCCGAGTACCCGTTCACGACCCTCGTGCCCAACCTCGGGGTGGCCCAGGCGGGAGATCACCCGCCGTACACGGTGGCGGACGTCCCCGGCCTCATCCCGGGCGCCAGCGAGGGGCGCGGCCTGGGCCTGGAGTTCCTCCGGCACATCGAGCGCTGCTCGGTGATCGTGCACGTGCTGGACTGCGCCACGCTCGAACCGGGACGCGATCCGCTGACTGATCTCGACGTCATCGAGGCCGAGCTCGCGGCGTACTCCGCCGACCTGTCCGACCGACCCCGGCTCGTCGTCCTCAACAAGATCGACGTGCCCGACGCCGCCGACCTCGCCGACCTGGTCACCGCTGATCTGCGGGCTCGCGGGCTCGACGTGTTCGCGGTCAGCAGCGCCACCCGGCGGGGGGTACACGCGCTGTCGCTGGCGTTGGCGGAGCGGGTCGCGGCGCTGCGGGCGGCGGCGCCGAGCCCGTCCGCGACCCGCATCGTCCTGCGTCCCCGGGCGGTGAACGAACCGGACTTCACCGTGACGACCCTCGGCGAGGGTTTCCTCATCTCCGGGGCGAAGCCGCTGCGGTGGGTGCGCCAGACCGACTTCACCAACGACGAGGCCATCGGGTTCCTCGCCGACCGGCTCGCCCGGCTCGGAGTGGAGAAGGAACTCGCCCGGCTCGGCGCGACCGCGGGCGTCGAGGTCACGATCGGCGACGTCACCTTCGACTGGGAGCCGACGCTGGGCGTCGGCGGGCCGGGCGTCGGCGACGCCACCGAGGATCGTCTCGGTGCCGACGAACCGGCTGCCGGCACCCGGGCCGTCGCAGCGGGCCCGGCCCCGGTCTCCCTCGGCCCGCGCGGCAGCGACGACCGGCTGAGCGGTTCCGTCCGGCTCACCCGGGCCGAGCGAATGGCCCGGGCGCGGCGGTCCCGCCTGGCGGACTCCGACGCCGCGGGCGCCGACGCCCGCACCGGCGGCGCCGTCGACACGGACGCGTAGGGGCGCCACATGCGGGCGTTCGTCGCCGATGCGCAGCGTGTCGTCGTCAAGGTCGGGTCGTCGTCGCTGACGACGGCTGCGGGCGGTCTCGACGTCGCCCGACTGGACAGCCTCGTTTCCGCGCTGCTGCCCAGGGCCGGGCAGCTCGTGCTCGTCTCCTCCGGGGCGATCGCCGCCGGTCTCGCCCCGCTCGGGCTGGCCCGCCGGCCGCGTGACCTCGCCACCCAGCAGGCCGCGGCCAGCGTCGGGCAGAGTTCCCTGGTGCACAGCTACGCCGCGGCGTTCGGCCGGGCGGGCTTCCGCGTCGGCCAGGTGCTGCTCACCGCCACCGACGTCATCCGCCGCACCCACTACCGCAACGCGCGTACCGCGCTCGACCGGCTCCTCGAACTCGGCGTCGTTCCGATCGTCAACGAGAACGACGCGGTGGCGACCCAGGAGATCCGTTTCGGTGACAACGACCGCCTCGCCGCGATCGTCGCCCACCTGGTGTCCGCGGACCTGCTGGTGCTGCTGTCGGACGTGGACGGTCTCTACGACGCCAATCCCCGCCACGGGCCGGCGAACCTGCTGCGGGAGGTCCGCTCGGACGCGGATCTCGCCGGGCTCACCGCCCGGGGGACGGGCACCGCCGGCGTCGGCGTCGGCGGCATGGCGACCAAGATCGAGGCTGCCCGCATGGCCGCGTCCGGCGGGGTCAGCGCGATCATCACCTCGGCGGCGAACGCGGCGCCCGTGCTGCGCGGCGAGGAGGTCGGGACGGTGTTCCATCCCACCGGACCGCGCCGGGCCTCCCGGCTGCTGTGGCTGGCCCATGCCACCGCGCCGGAGGGGCAGCTACGCCTGGACGACGGCGCCGTCGCGGCGGTCGTGCGGCGGCGGGCGTCGTTGCTGCCCGCCGGGGTCACCGGCGTCGAGGGCGACTTCGCCGCGGGCGACCCGGTGGATCTCGTCGATCCCGACGGTCGCCCGGTGGCCAGGGGACTGGTGGCGTTCGACGCGGCGGAGCTGCCGGCGATGCTGGGACGGTCCACCGCCGAACTCGCCGCCGAACTCGGCCCCTCCTACGAGCGGGAGATCGTGCACCGGGACGACCTCGTCCTGCTGCTGCCGACCCGCTGACCGCCCGCTGGCCGTGCAGAACGCACCGCAGTCCGCACGGCCGCAGTCTGTACGGCGCGTCGCAACCGCGCACTGGCACAGCCTCGCCGGTGGCAGGACGCGGGGCGGCGGCGGCGCGCGGCGTGCGTCCGGTGGGCGGTGCGCCGTACGGGGTTCCGGCCGGGGACCGGTCCTGACCGGCCGTCCCCCTCGGCATCGGACTTGGGTTCGGTGCCGAGGTGCCGGGTCAGGGGGTGGTCTCGACGCTGCTGCCGTTCGTGCCTTTGCTGACCCGGATCTGGTTCGGGATGCGTTGGCGCAGGTCGGCGACGTGGCTGACGACTCCGACGAGCCGCCCGCCGGAGCGAAGCTCGTCGAGGACACCCATCACCTCGTCCAGGCTGTCGGGATCCAGTGTCCCGAAGCCCTCGTCGATGAACAGCGCATCCATCCGCCGCCCGCCGGCCTCGGCGGTCACGACGTCGGCGAGCCCGAGGGCCAGCGACAGCGCAGCCTGGAAGGTCTCGCCGCCGGACAGCGTCCCGGTGTTGCGTCGGCGGCCCGTCCACGCGTCCTCGACGAGCAGTCCCAGCCCCGCCCGCCGTCGCCGGTCGCGCCGCTCCCCGGTGTCGTGGACGAGGGTGAACCGCCCGCCGCTCATCGCGGCGAACCGACGGCTCGCCGCGATCGCTACCTCCTCCAACCGAGCCGCGAGCACGAAGCTCGACAGCGGCATTCCCTCGGTGTTGCCGCCGCGGCCCGCAGCGAGCTCGGCCAGCTGATGCAGCTCGTCGGCCTCGGCGCGCAGAGGATCCAACGCGGCGAGGTCCGCGGTGAAGGTGGTGTGCAGAGCGGTGAGTTCGGCTGCCCGCCCGCGCGCCTGCGCGAGCGCCGCGACGGTTGCCTCGTGCGCCTGTCGGGCTGCCCCGGCGGCCGCCTCGTGCTCGGCTAGGTGGTCAGCCGGGTGATCGATGAAGTGCTCGGCGAGGGCCGGATCGACGGCGAGATTGTCGTCGGAGAGGGCTGCGGCCACCGCGGCCGTCTCGTCCCGGTGCGCCTGCACCTCGCGCTCGGCGGTCCGTAGCCAGTCCGTGTCGCGGACGGCGGCGGCTGCATCGTCCAGGTCGGAGAACTCGGCCTGGCGGACGAGATCGAGGGCGGTGAGGCCGGCCTGGACGTGTTCGGCGCGGGCGCGTTCGGCCGCCAGCTCCGCGTCGTGGGTGGCCTGCTGGTCGTCGGCGAGTGCCGTCACCGCGTCCAGGCGTGCCGTGAGCGCCTCGGCGTCGTGCAGGTCGGCGGGTACCGCGGCGAGCCGCGTAGCGGCCAGCTGGTGCAGCTGCGCCGCCCGCAGCCGCCCCGCCTGCTCGCTGGACCGTGACGCCGCCAGGCGGGCGGCGACGTCCTTGTCCTCCTCGTACACGGCGAGTTGGGCGGCTTCGGCGGGGGCCAGGTCCACGGCGGCGTCGGTGTAGGCGGTCACCTGGTCGTCCACCTCGGCGGCGAGCTCGGCGAGCCGGCCCGCCGACGCGGGTGCCCGGTCGTCGAGCAGCTCGGCGAGATCGAAGCGCCGCACCTGCGCCAGCGCCTCCTCGGCGGGCGGGTCCACGGGGGCGGACGGTTCGCGGGCCAGCTCGGCATGCAGCGTGCGGACCTGCGTCTCCCACCGGTCGGCGGCGCGCAGCGCCACCGCCGCCTCAGCGGCGATTCGATCCGCCTCCTGCTCGGCGGTGGTCTCCTCCTCCTTGCTCACGTGATCGGCGCGGCCCTCCGCCGGATCGGGGTGCTCGAACGCGCCGCACACCGGACACGGGGTGTCGTCGACGAGTGCGGCGGCGAGCTCCGCGGTGATCGCGTCGAAGCGCTGTCGGCGCAGGTCCTCGGCCTGAGACCGGGCGACGGCGGCGCGGTCGCGGGCGACGTCGGCGTCCCGGCGGGCGCGATGCTGGTCAGCGACCGCGCCGGCGAGTTCCCGGGTCCACCGGGCCCGTTCGGTCAGGGCCGGCAGGGTGGCACCGGCCCGGCGCGCAGCGGCCACCCGGGATTCGGCCGCCGCCCGGACTGCCGGCAGCTCGTCGTCGAGCCGGTGGGCGAGCGCCTCGGCGTCGCGCCGATGCTCCTCTGCGTCGCGCTCGGCCTGCCGAGCGGCCCGGTCGTCGTCCTCGGCCTCCGCCCGGGTCCGCGCCAGTCCTTCGAGCCGGCCGACTTCGACGTGGGCGAGTCGGACGAGTCCGAGGAGCTCGTCGACGTCGGGGGGCCCGCTCGGGCGGTCGCCATGGTGGGCGGTGAGCTGGCCGGGGGAGTGCGGGTCCGTGGAAAGCAGGCCGGCGGGGTGTGCGGCCAGGCGCTGCCGGGCGGCATCCGCCGCTGCGCGGGTCTGCTCGGCGGCTACGGTGCGTCGGCGCAGCTCGGTCAGCGCGGGGGTGACGACTGCGGCCCGTCGAGCCGCATCGGCCTCGGCGGCGAGCTGATCGACGGCGGCGCGGCGTTCGGCCAACTCGTTGCGGCGCGCTGTGAGCGTCCGGCGCCGCTCGATGCGGCGGACGAGGTCGCGGGCACCGGCGAGTGCGGCGTCGGCGGCGGTGCGGGCCTGGTCGGCAGTCCGCTGGACCGCCTCGGCGACCGCCGCCGCCGCGTCCGCCTGACGGGCGAGGTCGGTAGCCCAGGCGGGATCGTCGGTCGGATCGGCGGGCTCAGCCGCCCCGGCGACTTGGGCGATGCGTGCGGCCACCCGACCGAGCTCGGCCGTGGCGACCCCCAGCTCGTCGTGGCCGCTCTTGGCCCGGTCGCGCAGCCACTGCTCGGTGAATTCGAAGCGGCCGACGCCGAACAGCGTCTTGAGCAGCCTCTCCCGGTCGTCGTGCCCGGCCTGGAGGAAGTCGGCGAACCGGCCCTGCGGCAGCAGGATGACCTGGAAGAACTGGTCGTGCGTCATTCCCAGCATCAGGCCGATCTCATGCCCGACGTCCTGCGGCCGGCTGGCGATGGTGTCCCACCCCTCGGCGGTGTGGCGGTCCAGCCGGGCGGTGGGGTGGGCCCGGGTGGTTCCGCCGGCCCGCTTCGATCGGTCCCACGCCGGGCTGCGGGTGATCCGGAAGCGTTCGGCCGAGACCGAGAACTCCAGGCTCGCCTCTGGCCGGGCCGACGCGGCGGCATGGTGAGAACGCAGGTCCGGATCGCCGGTGACCTTGCCGCGCATCCCGGGCACCTTGCCGAACAGGGCGAACCCGATCGCGTCGAGCAGCGTGGTCTTGCCGGCGCCGGTCTCGCCGCAGAGCAGGAGCAGACCCCCGCTGCCGACCCGGTCGAAGTCGACGTCAACGCGGTCGGGGAAGGCCCCGAACGCTTCCAGGCGCAGCCGGTGAGGGCGCATCAGGCCGCCTCCTCGGCGATCCGGGCCGCGTCGAGCGCGTCGGTGAGCAGCGCCCGTTCCCGCGGCGACGGATCGTCGCGCACGTGGGCCACGAACGCCGTGGCGATCTCCAGGTCGGTCCGGCCGCGGGTCCGTTCGCCGAAGCTGCGGTCGTCGCCCGCGCCGGCGGGTGGTTCGTGGGCGAGGCGCAGGGCGTGGGGGAACCGCCGCTGCAGCGTCGCCATCGCGTCGCCCGGCCGGACCGGATCGGTCAGCACCGCCGAGACGAAGTCCCCTTCGTGGGCGGCGAATCTCGCGGCGGTCAGCAGCTCGTTCAGGGTGCCGCGCAGCACCGCCATCCGCCGCTCGGCGGGCACCGCCACGCCGCGGACCGCCCTGATCCCGTCGCGGCCGATGTCCACCAGCAGGGAGGTCTTGCGGTCGGCGGCCTCCGAGAAGGAGAAGGCCATCGGCGAGCCGCTGTAACGCACGGCGGGCGTGATCGCCTGCGGGCGGTGCAGATGACCGAGCGCGGTGTATGTGATGCCGTCGAACAGGCTCGACGGCACGTTGCCGACCCCACTGACGGAGATGTCGCGTTCGCTGTCGCTGCCCGCACCGCCGGTGACCCAGGCATGCGCGAGGACGACGCTGCGGGCGCCCGGGTGGCCGTCGAGGTCGGCCCGCATGGCGCGCATCGCCCGGCGCATCGTCGCCGCCTGCGAGAACGACGCCGCGCCGGCCGGGTCCGCGCCGGCCAGGTCTGGGCCGGGCAGCAGGGCGTTCGCGGTCGCCGGCTCCAGATAGGGGATCGCGTAGATCCGCACGGGGCCGTCGGCGTCCTCGACGACGACGGGGACGCCCACCGCGGCCGGGTCCGTCCTGATCCGGATCCGCGGGTCGAGCAGGCCGGACTTGTCGCCGAGGCGGCGGGCGGCGTCGTGGTTGCCGCTGATGGCCACGACCCGGGTGCCCGCGTCCCGCAGCCGCGACAGCGCCTCGTCGAACAGTTCCAGCGCGCGCACCGGCGGGATGGCGCGGTCGTGCACGTCGCCACTGACGAGGACCACGTCGACGGACTCCGCCCGGACGACCTCGACGAGGTGGTCGACGAACGCGGCCTGGGCCGCCAGCAGGTCATGGCCGTGCAGGCCACGGCCGAGATGCCAGTCGGAGGTGTGCAGAGCGAGCATGCGAGCACGGTAGGCAGGCACCCGCGCCCGATTGGCACGGGGGTCCGCCGTGGTCGTGAAAGGTGCCGTTGTGCAGCCAGAACGCCTGATTCGTCCCCCGGTCCGCGTCCGATCCGTACCCGGTCCGCACGGACCGGACGCGGGTGCCGCCCGGCGCCGGTAGCCTCAGCAGGGTGGGTTGCGCCGCGGCGCCCACACTTACGGAGGATCCCGAAATGATCACCTCTGCGGAGGCTGTCCGAGACGTAGCAGTGCGCGCGAAGGCGGCGGCGGCCCTGCTGGCCCCGGTTAGCCGCGGCGAGAAGGACCGCGTGCTGCTCGCGATGGCCGAGGCGCTTCTCGCCCGGTCCGCGGAGATCCTCGCGGCCAACGCCGAGGACGTCGCGGCCGCGCAGGCGGCGGGAACTCCCGCCGCGATGGTCGACCGGCTCACCCTCACCCCGGCCCGCCTGTCGGGCATGGCCGACGGGCTGCGGCAGGTCGCCGTGCTGGACGACCCGGTCGGCGAGGTCGTGCGCGGGCGGCTGCTGCCCAACGGCATGGAGCTGCGTCAGGTCCGCGTCCCGCTCGGCGTCGTGGGGATCATCTACGAGGCGCGGCCGAACGTCACCGTGGACGCCGCGGGGCTGTGCCTCAAAAGCGGCAACGCGGTGCTGCTGCGCGGCAGCGCGTCGGCGGTCCGGTCCAACACCGCCCTGGTGGAGGTCCTGCGCGACGTCGCCGCGGCGGGCGGCCTGCCGGCCGACGCGGTCCAGCTCGTCCCCGGCCTCGATCACGACTCCGTCAAGCATCTGATGCGGCTGCGGGGCCTCGTCGACGTGCTCATCCCCCGCGGCGGGGCCGGGCTCATCCGGGCGGTGGTGGAGGAGTCGACCGTGCCGGTCATCGAGACCGGGGTCGGCAACTGCCACGTCTACGTCGACGTCGACGCGGATCTCGACCAGGCGCTCGCGATCACCGTCAACGCCAAGACCCACCGGGTCTCGGTCTGCAACTCGGCGGAGACGCTGCTGGTGCACCGCGCCGTGGCGCAGCGGTTCCTGCCGCGGGTCCTGGCCGCGCTGCACGACGCGGGCGTCGCCGTGCACGGCGACGAGGCCGTGTGCGCGGTGGACCAGCATGCCGTGCCCGCCACCGACGACGACTGGGCGGCCGAGTACCTGTCGCTGGACATGGCCGTCCGGGTCGTCGACTCGCTCGACGACGCGGTGGCGCACATCCGCCGCTGGGGCAGCGGGCACACCGAGGCGATCGTCACCCGCTCGCTGCGCGCATCCCGACGCTTCATCACGACGTGCGACTCGGCGGCGGTGATGGTGAACGCCTCGACCCGGTTCACCGACGGCGAGCGGTTCGGGATGGGTGCCGAGATCGGCATCTCCACCCAGAAACTGCACGCCCGGGGGCCGATGGGCCTGCCCGAGCTGACCTCGACCACGTGGGTCGGCGTCGGCGACGGCCATCTCGTGAGCTGACCTGCACCGATGCCGACGGTGGCCGGCGCCGCGGGATCCCAGTGCGCACCACGGCTTCGCCCACCCAGGCCCGGACCAGAGCCGCAGACGGGTCGTAACCGCTCGTCTGCGGCTTCATCCTGGCACTATGGACGTGGCGATGCTTGACACGGGGACGGAAGGTGGCCATGTCGCTTCAGGAACACGCTTTCGCCGACGTCGCGGACGTGCGGGAACGCCTCCGCGGGACCGGGTACCTCGCGGACGAGGCGATCGCCACCACGGTCTTCCTCGCCGACCGGCTGCGTAAGCCGCTGCTCGTGGAGGGCCCGGCCGGCGTCGGGAAGACCGAGCTTGCCAAGGCCCTGGCCACCGCCGTCGGCGCCGAGCTGATCCGCCTGCAGTGCTACGAGGGTCTCGACGAGGCCCGCGCGCTGTACGAATGGAACTACAAGAAGCAGTTGCTGCGTATCCAGGCAGGTTCCGGCGATGCCGGCGCGCAGGGCTGGCAGCAGGCCCACGACGACATCTTCAGCGAAGAGTTCCTGCTGTCCCGGCCGTTGCTGACGGCGATCCGTCGCGAGGAGCCGACGGTCCTGCTCATCGACGAGACCGACAAGACCGACGTAGAGGTGGAGGGCCTGCTGCTGGAGGTGCTGTCGGACTTCCAGGTGACGATTCCCGAGCTCGGGACGATCAGCGCGACCCAGCGCCCGTTCGTCATCCTCACCTCGAACGCGACCCGGGAGCTCTCCGAGGCGCTCAAGCGGCGCTGCCTGTACCTCAACCTGGACTATCCCTCGGCGGAGCGGGAGAAGGAGATCGTGCTCTCCCGGGTGCCGGACCTGCCGGAGAAGCACGCCGAGTCGCTGGTCCGGATCGTGCGTGCGCTGCGTGCGATGGAGCTGAAGAAGGCGCCGTCCATCGCCGAGACGATCGACTGGGCGCACACGGTGCTCGCGCTCGGGTTCGACACCTTCGACGATGCGGCCGTCGCCTCCACCCTCGACGTGGTGCTCAAGCACGCCAGCGACCAGGCCCGCGCCATCAGCCACCTCAAGCTCACCGCGAACTAAGGGGGGCGCCGGCATGAACCTGCTGGACCGCACCGTCGAGTTCACCGCCGCCCTGCGCCGGGCCGGCGTCCCGGTCAGCAGCGCCGAGACGGTGGATGCAGCCCGCGCCGTCGGGGCCCTGGGCTGGGCCGACCGCGACGCCGTGCGAGCTTCGTTCGCCGCGACCCTGTGTAAGCGGCCGGTGTACCGGCCCGCCTTCGACACGTTGTTCGATCTGTACTTCCCGCCGCGCATCGGCAACGGCGTCTCGCTGGACGATCTCCTCGGCGACCCGACGGCCGCCGGTGACGGTGAGCTGGAACCCGGCGACCTGACGCCGGAGGAGCTGACGGCGCTGCGGCAGGCGCTGCGCGACGAGCTGCTCGACGCGTTGCGTGACGGCGACGACGAGGCGCTGCGCCAGCTCGCCCGACAGGCGGTCAACGCGTTCGGTTCGTCGCAGGGCAGCGCCGGCCGCTCCTGGTTTCTGTACCGGGTGCTGCGCGCGATGTCCGCGGAGACGCTCATCGCCGACCTGCTCTCGGCGTTGCTGGGCGACTCCGAGCGCGGCGGCCTCGCCGAGCGGGCCGCCCGGCAGACGATCACTGATCGGATCCGCGATTTCGAGGAGCTGGTCGGCGCGGAGGTGCGGCGCCGGATGGCCGAGGAACGCGGCATCGAGGCGGTCGAGCGCAGCGCGGTCAAGCCGCTCAGCGACCAGGTCGAGTTCCTGCGCGCCTCCCAGCGTGACCTCGTCGAGCTGCGCCGCCAGGTCCAGCCGCTCGCGCGGCGCCTCGCGACCCGGCTGACCGCGCGGCGCCGCCTCGGCCGCACCGGCCGGCTGGACTTTCGGCGCACGGTCCGCGCGGCCCTGGCCACCGGCGGCGTGCCGGTGGACACCAAGCACCGCCCGCACAAGCCGCACAAACCCGAGCTCGTCGTGCTGTGCGACGTCTCCGGCTCGGTGGCATCGTTCGCGCACTTCACCCTGATGCTGACGCACGCGCTGCGCGAGCAGTTCTCCAAGGTCCGCGCGTTCGCCTTCATCGACACCACCGACGAGGTGACCCGCTACCTGCGCGGCCTCGACCTCGGCGACATGATGGCGCGGATCTCCGCCGAGGCCGACCTGGTCTTCTTCGACGGGCACAGCGACTACGGCCACGCCATCGAGGTCTTCGCCGAAAAGTACCCGGAGGCGGTGGGGCCGAAGACGTCGCTGCTCATCCTCGGCGACGCACGGAACAACTACCGGTCGACGTCCGCGGCGGTGTTCCGGCGGCTGTGCGCACAGGCCCGGCACTCCTACTGGCTCAACCCGGAGCCGCGCACCTACTGGGGTTCCGGCGACTCGGCGACCGACGTCTACGCCGAACTGGTCGACGAAATGGTGGAATGCCGCAACATCGACCAGCTCCAGGACTTCATCGAGCGCCTGCTGCCCGCCTGACCCGCTCCCGCACTTGGCCGGGAGCGGGTCCCGGTCAGCCGCGGGTGAGGGCGGCGTCCACGATCGCCTGGGCCTGTGTGATCACCTCGTCGAGGTGCTGCGGGCCGCGGAAGCTCTCCGCGTAGATCTTGTAGACGTCCTCGGTGCCGGACGGGCGGGCCGCGAACCAGGCGTCGTCGGTGACGACTTTCACCCCGCCGATCGCGGCGCCGTTGCCGGGCGCATGCGACAGCGCGGCGGTCACCGGGGCGCCGGCCAGCGTGTCCGCGCTCAGGCTCGCCGGCGTGAGGGCCGCCAGGATCTTCTTCTGCGCCGGCGTGGCGGGCGCCGGTACGCCGGCGCGCCGTGCAGCTCGGTCAGCTGCTCGTACAGCGCCCCGGGATCCCGGCCGGTGACCGCCGTCATCTCCGCGGCGAGCAGGCAGGCGATGAGGCCGTCCTTGTCCGTCGTCCACATCCCGCCGCCGCGGCGCAGGAACGACGCGCCCGCGCTCTCCTCTCCGCCGAAGCCGAGGGTGCCGTCGGTGAGCCCGTCGACGAACCACTTGAAGCCGACCGGCACCTCGACGACGCCGCGGCCGATGCCCGCCCCGACCCGGTCGATCATGCTGGAGCTCACCAGGGTCTTGCCGATCGCCGCGCCCGCGGGCCAGTCGGCACGGTGGCCGAACAGGTAGGCGATCGCTGCGGACAGGTAGTGGTTCGGGTTCAGCAGCCCGGCGCCCGGGGTGACGATGCCGTGCCGGTCGGCGTCGGCGTCGTTGGCGAGCGCCACGTCGAAGGAGCCGGCGAGGCGCAGCAGGGAGGCCATCGCGTAGGGCGATGACGGATCCATCCGGATCTTACCGTCCCAGTCCGTCGTCATGAACGCAAACGTTGGGTCGACGGCGGTGTTGACGACCTCGAGGTCGAGTTTGTACCGCTCCGTGAGCGCCTGCCAGTAGACCAGGCTCGCGCTGCCGAGCGGATCGACGCCGATGCGAACGCCGGCCCCGCGGATCGCGTCGAGGTCGACGACGTCGCCCAGATCGGTGACGTACGCGCCGACGTAGTCGTGCACCACCGCCGCCGCCCGGGCCTGCGCGTACGGCACCCGGGTGACGCGGGCGAGACCGGCTTCGAGCAGGGCGTTCGCCCGATCCTGGATGACCTTGGTGGCGGCGGTGTCGGCCGGTCCGCCGTGGGTCGGGTTGTACTTGAAGCCACCGTCGGCCGGCGGGTTGTGCGACGGCATCACCACGATCCCGTCGGCGAGCCCACGCCCGGCGGCGGCGCCTGCCGCGGTGATGCCGAGGCGGCGGTTGTGCCCCAGGATGGCGTGCGAGATCACCGGGGTCGGCGTCGCCTCGCCGTCCGGGGCGATGCGCACCGGCACGCCGTTCGCGACGAGCACCTCCAGGGCGGTGGCCAGCGCCGGGCCGGACAGGGCATGGGTGTCGATCCCCAGGAACAGCGGCCCGTCGACGCCCGCCGCCGCCCGGTAGTCGCAGATCGCCTGGGTGGTGGCGAGAATGTGGTCGGCGTTGAAAGAGCCGCGTAGCGCCGATCCGCGGTGCCCGGACGTCCCGAACGACACCCGCTGGGCGGGGTCCGCGGGATCGGGATGGACGTCGTGATACGCCGCGAGCAGGGCGGCCACGTCGATGAGGTCCTCGGGGGCGGCGGGCTGCCCCGCGCGCGGGCTGGTCGGCATGAGCGGCGCCTCCTCGCGGTGGAACACCGGTGGCCCGGCGGCCTGCCGTCAGCCTAGTCGGGTCGTCCCCCGCGGGGTTGATTCGTCCCTGGGGTGCCGGCTGGTCGTGGGCCGCCGGTGGGCGGGTTTGTGGGACATCTCCCGTCCGGCCTCAGGCTGCGCGCGCGTGCCGGTCCTGCAGCGTTACTGTCCCGTCGTGCGACTCGGTGTGATGGGTGGGACCTTCGATCCCGTCCACAACGGGCATCTCGTCGCTGCCAGCGAGGTGGCCGCCCTGTTCGACCTCGACGAGGTCGTGTTCGTGCCGAGTGGGCAGCCCTGGCAGAAGGTCCACCGCGTGGTCTCGGACCCGGAGGATCGCTACCTGATGACCTTCCTCGCCACCGCGGAGAACCCGCAGTTCACCGTCAGTCGGGTCGAGATCGACCGGGGCGGGGCGACCTACACCATCGACACTCTGCGCAACCTGCGCGGAGCCCGGCCGGACGACGAGCTGTTCTTCATCACCGGCGCCGACGCGCTCGCCCAGATCTTCACCTGGCGTGACCATCGTGAGCTCTTCGGGCTGGCGCACTTCGTCGGGGTCAGCCGCCCCGGCTACCAGCTTGCCCTGGACGCCGCGCTGCCGGCGGACTCGGTGAGCCTGCTGGAGGTGCCGGCACTGGCGATCTCGTCCTCCGACATCCGGCAGCGGGTCGGGCGCGGCGCCCCGATCTGGTACCTCACGCCGGACGGCGTCGTGCGCTACATCGCCAAGCGGCACCTCTACCAGCCGCCGGCCTGACCCGGTGCCGGACCATCCCGAACCGTGGCTGGTGCGCTGTTATCACGGTTTTCGGGCCGTCGCCGACCTGATGGGTGCACTGCCCGGGCGGGGATGTGTCACGCTGGACTTAGCCGCCCGACCCCGGGCGGTGCGCGGGCCGACCGGTGGCGGCCGTCCCGTGGACGTCACCACCCTGGAGACCCTCAGCGTGACCGCTTCCCCGCGAGCCGTCGAACTTGCCCTCGCCGCAGCGCAGGTCGTGGCCGACAAGCTCGGCCACGACCTGCTCATCCTCGACGTGAGCGAGCGGCTCGCAATCACCGACTGTTTCGTGCTCGCCTCCGCGGGCAATGAGCGGCAGGTCAAGGGCATCGTCGATGAGGTCGAGGAGAAGTTGCGCCCACTCGGGGCCAAGCCCGTCCGGCGCGAGGGAGAGCGGGAGGGCCACTGGGTCCTGCTCGACTTCGTCGACGTCGTCGTGCATGTCCAGCGGGACGAGGAACGCGTCTTCTACTCCCTGGAACGGCTGTGGAAGGACTGCCCGGTGATCCCGTTCACCGACGCGACCGTCGGGGCCGTGGCCGGCGCCGCAACCTCGGCCCCCGGGGCGCCCTCCTCGGCCGGCCCGCTCGGTGGCGGTTCGGCGAACGCCTTGTGAGGCTGCTGCTCTGGCGGCACGGCCGAACCACCTGGAACGACGTCGGTCGCTTCCAGGGGCACGCGGACCCGCCCCTCGACGCCACGGGGCGGGCCCAGGTCGCCGCGGTGGCCCCGATCATCCGGGCGATGCGTCCGGAACTGGTCGTCTCGTCCGATCTGCAACGCTGCCGGGACACCGCGGCCGGCCTCGACCTGCCGTCGCGGACCGACGCGCGGCTGCGCGAGATCGATCTCGGGTCGTGGTCCGGGCTGACCGGCTATGAGGCGGCTGTCCGCTTCCCCGCGGAGGACCGCGCCTGGCGCTGCGGCGAGGACGTGCGCCGCGGCGGCGGGGAGACCTACCTTGAGGTCGCCCGGCGTGCCGGGGCGGTCTTCGACGAGGTTCGCGCCGAAGGGCTGCCGTCCGAGCCGGACGGGCTCGTCGTGTTCGTGCTGCACGGCGGCACCGCCCGCTCGCTGATCGGCCACATCCTCGGCCTGCCGCCGGAGCTGTGGTGGCGCTTCGGGCCGCTGGCGAACTGCCGCTGGTCGGTCCTCCGCGTCGTCGAGGACGGGTACCGGCTCGCCGAGCACAACGTGGGCCCGCTGCTGACCGGTAAGGTCGGCAGCGCCGGATCGGGTCTGTCCGAGTCCCTCCTGCCAAGCCAGGGGGCTTCGACGGAGTCCGACACGGAGCCTGTACACTTGCGGAAGTAGCCCACCAGGCGCGGCGGTAACGGTGCCAGGGGGGCGGCACGCCGAGGTTCACTCGGTCTGATATCGAGGTTCACTCGGTCTGATATAAATGAACAGCAGTTGGGGCTGTGGCGCAGTCTGGTAGCGCATCACACTGGCAGTGTGAGGGTCAGGGGTTCGAATCCCCTCAGCTCCACGAGACTTTGGGCGTCTTGTTTTCTCCCTTT
>NZ_CADCWT010000048.1 GCF_902806485.1 Candidatus Frankia alpina
GGGCTGGGCGGGCGCGGCGGCGGCTCATGGACCCGTCGCCCCATCGCCCACCGGCCCCGCGATCGTAACCGGCAGGCGGGGCGGATTCCGCAAGGCCCGTCCCGCCCCGCCCCGTGGCGATTCGGCGCCGGAGGAATGGGCCTGTAGTGCTTCGGGTGGCCTTTCCTTGCTGCTCGCAAGATCAGACGAATGTCCGACCGTCCGGAGTTCGTCGCTTTCCGTGATGGATCATTTTCGCCTGCCCGACCCGTCGTTGCCGACCCCCTGTCCGATCTGTAACGCGGTGTCCGTATGCTGGGCGCCGCTAGGGGAGCGCCCGATAACCGTACGTATGGCCGATAAGTGCCTCCTCGCGGAGTAAGGGGATGAGGTCGGATGGCGGACTTTGGTGCACATACATTGACACTTTTGGTGAATCCCCTGAAACTACATGCTGATTTCGTCCGGCCGTCACCAATCGCTGCGCCCTCGCCGGCGTCTGTCACCGGTCCCGCCGTCGCGGCCTAGGAGTTGAGTCTTGGACAGCGTGCCTGTGAGTGTCATCATCCCGGCCTACAACGAGGCGATGCGCCTGCCCGGTTCGCTGCCCCCGCTGGTGTCGATGATGCACAAGATTCCCGACGCAGAAGTGATCCTGGTTGACGACGGGAGTACCGACGGCACCGCCGCCGTCGCGGAGGAGCATCTCGCGGGGATACCGGGCGGCCGCGTGCTGCGGCTGCCGTGGAACTCGGGCAAGGGTGCGGCGGTGCGTGCCGGAGTCTCGGTTGCGTCCGGCGCCTCGATTGTGTTCATGGACGCCGACGGCGCCTCGGATGTCAACGATCTGCCGTTGTTGCTGGCCGCCCTGGAATATGCCGAGGTAGTGCTCGGCTCCCGTCGCATCGGCGACGGCGCGGTGCGCAGCAGCGGCCGCCGGGTCGGTAGCTGGGCCTTCAATCAGATCACCCGATCGTTGGTCAGCCTGGACGTTGCGGACACCCAGTGCGGTTTCAAGGCGTTTCGCGGGCAGGAGGCGAAGCTGCTGTTCAGCCTCGCCCGCTCGTCCGGATTCGGCTTCGACGTCGAGGTGCTCTCGATCGCCCGTTCGATCGGATATCGCATCGCCGAGGTCCCGATCCGCTGGGCGGAGATCCCCGGCGGCACGTTCCGAGTGACCCGGCACACGCCGGCGATGATCGTCGATGTGGTGCGGGCCCGCCGCTACCTTGGCCGCGCCGCACCTGGCCTCGTCGTGTCCACTCCGCCGCGCCCGCCGGCCGCCGGCGTGCCGACCGGGTCCGCGGTGGCCCCCCCGGCGTCCGCCGCGGCGGACCAGTCCGGCGCCGCGGCTCGCCGGGAGCCGGGGTCGGCGGGCGCGGCGTCGCCGGGCTCGGCCGCTCCGCCTGCGCGCGGAGGTCCGGCGGGCAGCCCCGACCGCGCCGTTGGCCCCGACCGCGTCGTCGGGCCCGGTCAGCCGGTCGCCGGTTCAGTCCGGCGGGCGCCACTGTCGCCGCCGCGTCGCCCTCGGCCCGAGGCCGTCCAGCCGGCCGCGGCGCGGCGCGTGGACCTGGCTCCGGACGCCCGGGGCGCTGGCCCCGTCCGCACGGACCTGGTCGTGCTCGAGTCGGCCGCACCTCGGACGACGGGGGTGTGGGCCTGATCCTCCCGGGTACCACGATGGGTCTCCCGAACCCGGGTGTGAGCCGGCTCGCGGGCCCCGGGGGCGCCCGCCCCCTCTCCGGGGGGACCGTCGACGAACCCGTCGTGACCATCCTGTCGCCGGCCGGGGAACCCGGCGCCGCGCCCGCAGCCGCGCTCGCCGTGGCCCTAACGGCGTCGGCGGGCGGCGGCGAGGTGTCGGTGTTCTCGGCGCCCGAGCGGGACGGCGCAGCCTGCTCGTCATAGCGGACCCGTACCTGCCGGGGGGCGGGAGGGGACGGGATGCACCGGGCGCCAGCCGGCCAGAGTGGGGCGAGATGGTCCGGTTCCGACACCGTAGGTAGGGTCGTGCCTACCTGCTCTCGACCCTGGAGCCAGTGATCCCTTCCCCCGTCGGCGGTCCCGTCGCGACAGCGACTGGCCCGCGCGCATCCCGGTCATCGGCCGCATTCACCTCCGCGCCCGCCTCCCCGTTGCGCGCCCACCGGACCTCGCGGTGGCCGCTGCTCGGGATGGCGGTCGGTTACGCGGTGCTCTACCTGCTCCAGGCGCCCGGCCGGCTGACCGCGGACACCAAGCTCGACGTCCCGCTCGACCCGTGGGGCTTCATGGGCCGGGCCACCCACCTGTGGAACTCCCTCGCCGAGTTCGGATACCTGCCGAACCAGTACGTCGGATACCTGTTCCCGATGGGGCCCTTCTTCGGCCTGGGCAAGCTGGTCGGCCTGCCGCCGTGGGCGACGCAGCGGCTGTGGATGGCGTTGCTGCTCACCGTCTCGTCGTGGGGCGTCGTGCGTCTCGCCGACGCGTTACGCCTCGGCGTACCCGTCACCCGGGTGCTGGCAGGGCTCGCCTACACCCTGTCGCCGATATTCCTCGGCAAGGTCGGGGCGACCTCCGTCGCGCTCGCCGGCGCGGCGATGCTGCCCTGGATCACACTGCCGCTCATCCTCGCGCTGCGCCCCGACGGCGCCCTCGGCGCGGACACCGGCACGGCCGCGCCCGAAACCGGGGGGCGGGCACGATCCCGCGGCCGACCCGACGCGGCGGCTGTCCCCCCGCCGGGCCGCCGCGCTGTCGGGCCTCGCCGTCCTGGGGACCGGCGGCACCAACGCCACCGTCACGCTTTGCGTGCTGCTCTGTCCCGCGGTGGTGCTCGTGTTCGCGGGCGGGACCCGCCGGGCGTGGGCGCTGCGGGCCTGGTGGGTGGTGGCGGTCATCCTCGCCTCGGCCTGGTGGGTGTTGGCGCTTGCGGTGCAGGGCCGGTACGGACTGAACTTCCTCCCCTACACCGAGACCGTCCAGACGACGACGGCGACCACGTCGGTCGCCGAGGCGCTGCGCGGCGCGGCGGACTGGATGGCCTACCTCCAGCTGCCGCGCCCCTGGCTGCCCGCCGCGACCGAGTACGTCTCCCGGCCGGTGCCGATCGTCGGTTCGGCGGCCGTTGCCGCGATCGGGCTGTGGGGGCTGTCCCGCCCCGACCTGCCTGCCCGCCGGTTCCTGCTGGTGACGCTCGCCGCCGGCACCGTTTCCATCGCCGCCGCCTACCCGGGCGACCCGGGCAGCCCCTTGTCGGGTGTGGTGCGCGATCTGCTCGGCAACCAGCTCGGCTTCCTGCGCAACGTCTACAAGTTTCAGCCGGTGGTGCGGCTGCCGATCGCGCTGGGCGTCGGGCACGCGCTGACCGCCCTGCCGCCCCGGCTCCGCCGGGCCCGGAGCCGGTGGGACTGGGCGCGCCCCCGGGCCGGCGTGACGACGGCCGCCGCCGCGGTGACGGTGGCCGCGCTCGTCTGCGGCATGACTCCCGCGCTGTCCGGCCGCGCTTTGCAGCCCCGCCCGTTCACCGCAGTGCCCGACTACTGGGTGCAGGCAGCCGACTGGCTCGGCGGGAACCCGCAGGGCGGCCGGACGCTGATCTTGCCCGGTTCGCCGTTCGCCGAGTACGACTGGGGCCGTCCGCTCGACGAGCCGTGGCAGTGGCTGGCGAAGACGCCCTGGGGGGTTCGCAGCCTCATCCCGCTCGGCGGCACCGGGGTGACCCGGCTGATGGACGGCATCGAACGCGAGCTGGCCGCGGGCTCCGCGCCGGGGCTCAGCGACGCGCTGGCCCGGGCCGGCATCGGCCAGATCCTGCTGCGCAACGATCTGGAGCAGAAGGACTGGGACATTCCCCCGTCCACCGACGAGCTGCACCGGGCGCTGCGATCCTCCGGACTGACGCCGGCCGCCTCCTTCGGCCCGCAGGTGCCCGCGCGCGCCTCGGCGAAGGAACGGCTCGTCCCGGCGCTGCGCAACCCCAAGCAGAAGGTGCCGGCGCTGGAGATCTGGACGGTGCCGACGGGCGCGAAGCTCGTCCAGTCCTACCCCGCCGACGGAGCCGTCGTCGTCTCCGGCGGGCCGGAGGCGACGGTGCAGCTTGCCGCGCAGGGCCTGCTCGGCGCGGACCGGCCCGTCGTGCTCGCCGCCGACCTCGCCGACCCGTCGGCCTCGGCGACGGCGGCGGCGTCGACGGGCCCGAATGCGATCAAGGTCGCGCCGCGGGAGGTGATCGGGCCGTCGACCGCCTGGGTCGACACGGACACCTTCAGCCGCCGGGACAGCACCTTCGGCATCGTCCACGACGCCAACTCCTACCTGCTCGGGCCGACCGGCAACGCCGTGGGCAAGGCCGGGGAGCCCCGCCAGTGGGCCGAGGACGACGTGGCCGGCCACCAGACCGTCGCCGGCTTCGCCGGCGGCATGTCGGTCACCGCCTCCTCCTACGGCTACGACCTGCTCGCCGCGCCGGACCTCGCGCCCCCGTCCGCCGTCGACGGGTTCACCGCGACGGCTTGGACGGCGATGCGCAAGCCGGGCACCACCTCCGCCGGCCAGTGGATCCAGCTCGACGTCGGCCGCCGGATGACCGTGCCTTACCTCGACATCCGGCTGCTGTCGGAGGGCCCGTGGCGACCGGCCGTGCGGGCGATGCGGGTGACCAGCGAGACCGGTGCCGTCGTGACCGACGTGTCCCCGGTGGAGGACATCCAACGCCTCGCCGTCCCGCCGGGGGAGAGCCGTTGGTACCGGATCGGGTTCGAGCGGGTCGACCGGGAGAACGACGACACCCTCGGCGCCGGCATCCGGGAGATCAGCGTCCCGGGCGTCACGTTCGACCACTACGCGCAGCTCCCTGACGACGTCGGCGGGCTGTTCGCCGGGGCCGGCCAGGGGGACGTCGCCTTCTCGCTGGCCCGGCAGCGGGTCGACCCGGCGCAGCCGTTCGGCGGGTCGGAGGAGCTGGCGCTGTCCCGCCGCTTCGACGTGCCCCGGGAGATGACCTTCACCGTCAACGGTACGGCGAGCTTCCTGCCGCCCCCCCGGGGGACCCCGGCCGCCGACGACGAGCCGTTGGTCGTCGACTGCGGCAGCGGTCCCGCCCTGGTCGTCGACGGCAAGCGCTACCCGCTGCGGATCATCGGGCGCACCAGCGACGTCACCTCGGTGCTGCCGGTGAAGGTGTCGCTGTGCACCGACGGAAGCCGCCTCACGTTGCCGCCCGGGGCCCACCAGCTTCGCGTCGACCAGGGCCTGACCTCGATCCTCGTCGACTCCCTGGGGCTGGTGGGTGCCGGACACCAGCCGGCCGGGCAGGCGGCGCGCGCGACGGCGGTGCGCCAGTGGGGCGCGGAGCACCGGACCATCCAGATCGGGGCGGGCACACGGGCGTTCCTCGCCGTGCGGGAGAACGCGAACACCTCGTGGACGGCGAAGCTCGGCGGCACCACCCTCACGCCCCTGCGCCTCGACGGCTGGCAGCAGGGTTGGATCGTGCCGGCCGGCGCCGGCGGCACCATCCTCATCGACAACGTTCCCGGCACGGAATACCGGCGCAACCTCATCGTCGGGTTGCTGCTGGTGGTCCTGCTCGTCGTGCTCGCCCTGCTGCCGGCCCGCCTCCGGCTGCGGCGGCGCTCCGACGAGAACGGGTACCCGGCCTTCCCGTCCGTGCCGCGGGCGGCCCGTGCGGCCGGCGTCGCGCGGTCGTCGGGGGCGGTCGCCCGGGCGGTGTGGACCGGGCTGGCGATGGTGGCGCTCGCCCTGGTGGCCGGCCCGGTCGCCCTGGCGGTGCCGGTGCTGGTCTGGTTCGGGCGGTCTCGGCCGTGGGCGCTGGCATGGTTTGCCGCGTTCGCGATGCTCGCCTCGGGCATCGGAGTCGCGGCGCAGCCGAACAGCCAGCCCGGATCGGGCCACGGGGCGTTCGGCGTGCCCGTGCAGGTTCTCGGCTCCCTGGCGCTCGCCGCGGTGCTCGCCTCCCTGGCCGTCTGGGGCTGGGAACGGCCCGCGGACCCGGACAGCCCCGGACCCGCGGACTTCACAGCGGACGGCGACGGTCCGAGCTCCCGCGGCCCCGACGGTGGCCGTCCCTTCGGTGACGGCGGTCCGTACGGCTGAGGCCCCTACAACGGCCCGACTGGCGGCCCTCGCGGCGGTCCGTATGACGCCGGTAGTCGAGGATCACCTGTCGGGAGGCGGACTTGGGATGGCGAGACGCGGACCGGAAGCAAGAGACTCGACTAGCGTCACCGCGCCACCGGCAGTTCGGCGCTTGTCCGCCGTCCGTTTACGAGGGAGACACCGGGCCATGACAGCGGTTGTGAACGGACCCTCGCCCCAGCAGTCCGGACCGGCCTCCGCCTGCGGGCTGGGCGCCTCGTCACAGGTCGACCCGGGGTCCATCGAGCGGATGGCGCAGACGATCCACCGCCGCTACCTCGAACACGAGCTCGGTGAGCGGCACGAGGCGGGCTCGCGCCCGGGGCTGCGGCCGTGGGCGGAGCTGGCCGAGCCGCGGCGGGAGGCGAACAGGGCGCAGGCCGCCTACTACGTGGCGATCGCGCGCAACCGCGACTGGTCGGTCGTCTCCGCCGGGCCGGACGGCGACCCGTTGACCTTCACCGACGCCGAGATCGAGGAACTCGCCCGCGACGAGCACGTGCGGTGGCGCCGGCACAAGGAGCGGCAGGGCTACTCCTACGGACCGCTGCGCCGCGACGCCGGACCAGACAAGCGGCACCCGTCGATGGTGGGCTGGGAGAAGCTCAGCGATGAGGACCGCGAGCGCGACCGCGACGTCATTCGCAACATGCCGGCCGTGCTCGCGCAGGCGCGGCTGCGGGTTCTGTGCCGGCCGGCCGCTGACGCGGGCTGAGCCGAGGGCGTCAGTCGAAGCCGTTCTCCCGCAGCCACCGGCGCCGCCGGCGGGCGAGCAGGAGCCGAGTGATGCGAGGCCGGCGGGCGAAATCCTCCTCGAGGATGCGACGATGGACGGTCGCGTCCTCGGCATATCGGAAGCCGTCCTCGTCCGTCGATTCGCGATAGCCCATCTCGACCAGATCCTGGGAGTCGGGGGTGCGGTCCACCCAGTCCAGCAGGAACGTGCCGGCGGCGGGGAACTCCACCGCCGCGGCGGTGAACTCGTGGGATGGGCCGAGGTGCAACAGGCTCGCCGTCCGCCAGAGCGGGGCGAGCGCGCGTAAGTCGTCGCGGTCATCCATGCTGCGCAGGCTGGCGAGCCCGACGGCAAGCAGCCCCCGGCGCAGCAGGCCGGGGTCAGCGTGGCGAACCGCGAGTGAGGCCATCCGCAGCCCGAAGGCCCGCAGGGTCTCCGCCTCCACCTCCGGGTGGACCAGCGCCAGGAGCTGCTCGAGACCGCTGCCGCGCCGCGTCTTGTCCAACAGCTCGACGATGGCGAGATCGCGGTCGTGGGGAATCGTCTGATCGGCGTAGTGCGTCAACGATCCGCCCATGAGGCAGACGAGGTCCGCGAGTTCGATCCGGTCCGACGGGCACCTGTCGTCGCCGGTCATCGCGCTCCTTTCCGAGCGGGCACGGGTCGCCGCCGGCTGTGGGCCGTGGGCGGGCAAGGTCGAAATCCTTCCAGGTCCCGACGATGATGACTAGTCGGTAACAGGCGGTGACAGGGTGCCCGTTTCGGGACGGGGGGTAGTACGAGGGTGCGGGGCGCAGGTAGACCTTTGGGATTCGTTACGCCTCCACGCCGACTACCTGGCGTGAGCATTGGGCCGGTCCGCGGGCGGGTCCTACCTCGCCGGCCAGGCCTGTTTAGGGGTCTCTGCCAGGCGATGTCGCGGTTCGTGGCGGCCCCGGGAGGAGGGGTCCGGGCGGGCCTGCGGCGGGTGCCCTGTGCCCAGGGCGGGCGATTTCGCCTGGTTACGCTTGACTAGCTCCTCGACGGCGACGCGCGCCATCGCCGTGAAACCGCGAGATCCCCTGCAGAAAGGCCGGCCTACGACAATGGGATTGGCGCAGGACGGCGGCGCTTCGGCACCGCCGATACCCGATCGGGTGTTGACTCCGGGTGAGCAAATTCTCGCCGCCTCGGACCGGGCAAGTGCGCCGCTGACCTGCGGCCTGTTCGTCCAGACGACTGGGCGGCTGGATCCGGCACGGCTACGGGCCGCAGCGTGGGCGGTGATCCGTCGTCATCCGATGGCTCGTGCCGTGCTGTATGGATCCCGCCAGCACGCCTGGCGGTTCGCCGCCGAACCGACGGCCGATCCGGTCGGCTTCGTCGACGACGGAACCGACGGGTGGCGCATCCACGAGATCCTGTCCTCGGCGCCGTTCGACCTGCGCCGCTACCCGCCGGTCCGGGTGGCGCTGGTTCATCGACCCGACGGCGACCAGCTCAGCGTGGTGGCCCATCACCTTGCCTTTGACGGACTGCGGCTCGTCGCGCTCGTCGCCGAGATCCTCGACCACTACCGGGAGGCGGCCTACGACGTCGACCGCGACGGCGCCGTCGCCCCGGACGAGGGGCACCGCGGCGTGCCGGCGGGCGTGCAGCCGCTGTCCCGCGCCGGCTCGCCCGGCTGGGCCACGCTCGTCCGCCGGTCCGGGCGCTACATCACGCCACTGGCGGTGGGGGGCGACGGCTACGGCTTCCACCCGCTGATCCTGGCGGTGCCCACCGGCCGGCGGATGCTGCCGGACGGTCGGCGGATGACCATCAACGACCTGCTGATCGGCGCGGCGCACCTGGCGATCGACCGGTGGAACTCCCGCCGGGGCGGGGGGTCCAGCCGGCTGCGGATCCGGATGCCGATCGACCTGGCGTCCTCGCCGTCGTCGGCCGCGACGACGTCGTTCCCCGCGCCGGGCGGGATCAGAGGCAACCGGACCGGCCTGAAGATCATCTCGAGTGAGGTCGTGGACCGGGTGGACTCGCTGCAGCTCGCCGTCCGCGTGGTGGAGCAGACCGGCCCGGCCAAGCAGAACGTCCCGCCGGTCGTGCCGGGGCTCTCCGGCGCGCTCGGGGTCGCCGCGGCGCGGTTCGTGCCCGGCCCGTGGCGCAGCACGCTGCTGCGCTGCGGGGTCGCCGCGGGGCGCCCGGTGCTCGCCCCGACCGCCACGGTGAGCAACCTCGGTCGCTTCGACGACCTCGCCGGGGCCGCCGGGCTACCGATCAGCGCCGTGTACTTCACCGGGACGGCCGGGATGCCGCAGGGGTTGTTCATCGGCGTTCTCGGGATGGGCGACAGCCTGTACGTGACGTTCGGCTACCACCGCCACCTCCTCGGCCCCGGCTCGGTGCCGGCCTTCGCGGATCTCTACCGGGCCGCCTTCGTCGAGCTGGGCGACACCGACGCCACCTTGCCGACGCCGGCGACCGTGCCGACGCCCGCCGTGGCCAGGGCACCGCGGCCGGACCGCGCGGCAGCCCCGGTGGTGACCGCCCGCCGCGGCGGGGCCGTCCCGTCGCGCTGAGGAGAGGCCGGGCGGCGCGCCGGTGGGCCGGACGCACCGCCCGGCCGGGACGTTCACCCGCGGCCGGCGGACACCCCGATGGCCGCCGGCCGGGATCCGGCGGCCGGCGGCGCGCCGGCCCCCGACACCAGCTCGCGGCTTGTGGCAAGCAGCAGGTCCTCTCCGGTGCCGGGGCGCAGCCGGGCCTCGGTGGACACCCCGGCCCGGGCCAACGTCGCCCGGGCGGCGGCCTCGCCGGCGCCGTAGAGGACGGCGACCGCCTCGGCACCGTCGGGATCCGGCCGATACACCAGGTCGGTGCGGCGCAGGGCGGGGCGGGGCGCGCCGGCCGGCAGCGTGAACGCGGCGTGGGTGAGCTCGTCGTCGACCCGGCGGCGATCGCGCGCCACCCTCCCCCCGCGGCCCGCGCCACGCGCCTGCGCCAGCCGGTCGATCTCGGCGGTGACCACCCGGGCGAGCAGCTCGGCGCCGGCGTCCCAGGTGAAGCCGGCCGCCCAGGCCCGCGCGGCCGCGCGCAGCCGGGCTGCGGCGGGCGGATCGGCCAGCGTCCGCAGCGCCGCGCCGATCGTTCCCGCCAGCGGCACGCCCTCGTCGACGAGCCAGCCCGTCGTCCCGTCCCGGACCGCGTTACGCAGCCCCGGCACCCGGAACGCCACCGCCGGCACCCCGAGGGCGGCCGCTTCCAGTACCGACAGCCCCCAGCCCTCGCCGTGCGAGGGGTTCACCGTCAGCCAGGCCGAGGCGAGCAACCGGTCGCGGGTGGCCGCGTCGGTGTAACCATGCCACCGAACCACGTCGCCGCCGGGGGGGGTGCTCGTCAGGCCGAGCGCGACCGCACGGGCGACCAGCCGCTCCCGGTCGGGGCCGTCGCCGACAACATGGACGGTGAGGCCCGGATGAGCGGCGACCAGCGCAGGCAGCGCCTCGAGGAGCAGGTGCAGCCGCTTGTGCGGCACGAGCCGGCCGACGCAGACGATCGTCGGCGCCGCGGCGGGACGCCCCACCGCCCGGTCCATCCCATCCCCCGAGGACGCCATGCCGGCGGAGGGGACGGAGGCGGTCACGCCGTTGGGGACGAGGAAGCGCGGGCCGGGCAGGCTCAGCACCTCGCGTGCCTCCGCCCGGGTCGAGGGGGAGACGACGACCACCGGGCGGCGCCCGTAGACCAGCCGGCTGCCCGGCGCCTCCAGCAACTGCCCGACCTTGGCCAGCGGGCCCGGGAAGTACAGCGGGAACTGTTTCTGGTGGACATGGTGCAGCACCTGGACGATCGGTGTGGACGCCGGCAGCACCAGCGGGCTGAAGAACGGGATCCCGTTCTGGCAGTCGACGACCGCGTCGACGCGGTGCCCGGCCCGCCCGAGGCTCGCCAGCCGGCCCAGCACGGACGGATACACCCCGAAGGTGCCACCGCCGCGGCGGACGTCCACCCCGGCCACGTGTTCGGCCACCGGGAGCACCTTCCCCCCGTCCCGGGCCGGCCGGGAGGTCAGCAGCGTGACCCGCGCGCCGGCCGCCGCGAACCGCTCGGCGATCGACTGGCAGAACAGCTCGGCCCCGCCGGCCTGCGGGTGGTCCTGATCACGCCAGTTGAGGAACACCACGTGCCGGCCGGCGAGGGTGGACAGGTACCGGTGCTCCTCGAGCCCGGTGGGATGCGGCGTGCTGGGGTTTTCGATCACCAGTGGCGTTCCTCTCCGGTCGATCGACAGGGCTTAGCATGTTCGCCTGCAACCTACAGATGTCGGAAAAATCAGTGGCACATACCATGGCCGGTGTTCCGTCGCGGGTGATCGACGTGTTCCGTGCCCGATGGGGAGACTGATGGCGAAGCCCTCGCGAGAGGCTGTTTCCGGCCTGCTGGCCGGCCCGGCAGCCCTGGCAGTCGCCGGCATGCTCGTCAACGGCTGTAACCTGCTGATGAATCTCATCGTCGCGCGTGCGCTGGATTCCGATTCCTACGGCGCCGTGTCCGTTCAGGTGAGCATCTTCCTGATCCTGTCCGTCGCCGGTAATGCCCTGCTCATCGCCGTCGTGCAGCACGAGACGTCCGGTACCGGGGACACCCGCCGCGAGCAGTGGTCGTGGATCCGCCAACTGCGCGGTGCCTGCGGTGTCGGGATCGTCGTCGCCACCGTCGCCGCCCTGGTGCTGTCCCGGCCGGCGGCGGCGCTGATGTCCTACCCCCACCCGGTGGCGATCGCCGAGGCCACGATCGGGGCCGCGCTGTGGACGCTGCTGTGTGTCGAGCGCGGCCTGATGCAGGCGCGTGGTGCCTACCAGCGACTGGCCGTGAACTTCGTGGTCGAGGGTTTCGTCCGGATCGGCCTGGTGATCGCCTTCGTCGTCGCGGGCATGGGGGTCAACGGGGCGGGGCTCGGCATCGTCATCGGGGTGGTCGTGGGTGCCGAACACGCGCGCTGGGCCGTTGCCCGCACCCCGCGGCTACCCCGCCCGGTCACCGCCCGCCGGTGGTCGGCACCGCTGCCCGAGGACGGCGTCGCACCGGCCACCGGCCCGATCCCGGTGCCGATCCCGGCCCCGCGGGCCAGCGCCCGCCAGAGTGTCATCGCCGACACGACCGTGGCGCTCGGCGCGCTCATCCCACTGGCCCTGCTCCAGAACATGGACGTCGTCATCGTCGGCTGGCTGGGCACGGACGGGGTGGGCGGCTACGCGGCGATCTCGACGGCCTGCAAGGTGCCGGTTTTCATCGGGCTCGCGGTGGCCAACTTCCTGCTGCCCGAGGCGGCCCGGTGGCGCAAGGAGGGCCGTGGGGCCGGGGCGACCCTGGCGGTGGCCCTGGCGTTCGTCGTCACGCCCGGCCTGTTGCTCGCCGCGATCGGCCTGGTCGGGGCGAACTGGCTGATCGGCCTGGTCTTCGGTCCCCACCTGACCGGCGCTGCCCCTGCGCTGTGGGTGCTGGCGCTGAGCATGACGCTGCTGGCCGTCACGCTCATGTTCACCACCTACCTGCTCGGTGCGGGGGTGCGCCGGGTGGTCGGGGTGCTGGCGGTCGCCACGGTGGCGACGGCGGGGGCGTTGGTCTCGGCGGGCGGGGGCTCGATGGCGACGGCCACCGCGGCGCTCGCCGCCGAGTCGGTGACCGCGCTCGCGGTCGGGCTGCTCGTGGTCCAGCTCCATTACGCCGACCGGCAGGCGGCCCGCGGGACGGTCGGGGATGCCGGTCGGGCTGGCGAGGACGCGTCGCTCGGTGCCGCGTCGATCAGTGAAGCCCGACCCGAGGAAGGCTTTCCCGCGCCGGTCTAGGCCCCCCCGGACGGGCGTGGACCTTGGACCATGTCCGATATGTCGTTCTGATCCGTCGGGTACGGTCGTCCTACTCGGCCGGGGGTCCCCCCACCCACCGGCCTTGAGAGGCCCCACCGGCGTTGAGAGGCGAGGCCACCGCACATGCCAGCCAAGATCCGTTCGGATGCCGACGGCGGTGAGCGCGGGCGCACCACAGTCGGCAGATCTGGCCGTCGTCGCGGCAGGGACGCCCACGACGGCCGTGACCGCGCAAGCCGTTCCGACACCGCGGCTCCGGACGCCCCCGACACCGGCGCCGACGTCGACGCTGCCGGCCCGGCCACCGCCTCGGACGCTGCCGGCCCGGCCGTCGGCGCCGTGGATACTGGCGCCCCGGACGCTGCGGCGCCGGCCGGCGAGGCCGGGGATCGCAGCCCCACCGGCCGGGGCGGCCCTCCCGCCGACCACGGCACCGCCGACCACGGCACCGCCGACCACGGCACCGCCGACCACGGCACCGCCGACCACGGCACCGCCGACCACGGCACCGCCGACCACGGCACCGCCGAGCACGACACCGCCGACCACGGCACCGCCGAGCACGGCACCGCCGAGCACGACACCCTTCCTGGCCGTGGCAAGCAGGTCCGGATCGGTAGGAAGGTCCGTTTCGGGAAGAGTCATGCCGCCAGCGCCAGCGCCAGTGACAGCGACGACGGCGGTGCGGGCAGCCACGACCATGACACCCTGCCGGGCCGTGCCCGTATCCCCATCGGCGGTGACCCCGACCCTTCCGCACACGGTCGCCGTGCCCGCCGCCGGGGCCGGGCCGGCCGGCGTGACCGTGCCGCCGAGGCCACCTGGATCGGCGCCGCCGAGCTACCCGGCGCCGACCCGCCGCAGGACCCACCCGAGCCGAGCGCGGGTCCGGACGGCGCCGGCGCCGCGGGCCCGGAGCGAACCCGGCCGAGTCGCCGCCGGCTGCTCGTGACCGCCGCTGGGCTCGGCGCGGCCGCGGGTGGCGGGCTCATCGCCGGGCGGCTGCTGTCGTCGGAGGGGTCGGTGCCAGGCGGTCTGCCCCGGGGCCAGCCGTCCGCCCCGGTCGGTGGGGTCACCGCCGGCCCCTCGGTTCCGGCCGGCTCGGTGACGAGGCTGCCGGAGAACCTGCTGACCATCTACGGTGCGCCCGGCTCTTTCGGAGAGTTCGACAGCGGCCAGTCGACGGTTCGGGTCACGGAGGTGCCCGGGTGGAGCTTCGGACCCGGCCAGGCCGCGTTGATGTCCGCGGTGGCGGCCGACGGCACCGTGTTCGTGACGACCACGCCGTTCTCCGACGACCAGTCGAAGCTGACCGGCACCGACATGGAGATCGAGGTCTTCGAGCCGGACATCGAACGATTCACCCGGCTGGTGATCCCGTCGACGAAGGGCCGCCTGAGCCTGCCCCGGCTCGATCCGATCTACCGTGGCGTCGGGGGCGGGGACACCTCCGACGTGATCGTCGCGCCCGGCCCGGACGGCGCCCAGCGGGTGCTCTTCACCTCGCTGATGCCGTACTTCGGCTGGAACACGGCCCTGGACGGGGAGCTGCCGAGCGTCGGCCAGCTGCGCCGGGACCAGCAGGGCCAACGGTGGGTGTACGACCAGGAGGAGTCCTGGACAGCGGCGCAGCTCGCCACGACGGCCCCGCCGTACGTCGCCGCCCAGGCCTTCCCGGTGCTCGGGCCGTTGCAGCCGCGTTCCTCGCGCGGGCCGTCGTCCATCGCGCGTCTGCCGCGCAGTGGGCACCTCGTCATCACCCAGTACCTGGGCAAGGGCGCCGGTGGAACTGACAACGGGGCGCTGCTCGTCGTCGACCCCGCCGGCCACGTCCTGGCGCACTGGCAGTATCCGGAGGTCCGGCCGCTGGGCATCGGGCTCGTCGTCAACCCGCGGGAAGTCGTCGCCGATCCGACCAGCGAGCCGGACGACGAGCGGTTCGTTCTGATCAGCGACGTGCGGGGCCTGGATTACAGCACCCAGCCGTTCCCGATCCAGGAGTTCTCCTACTCGGCGTCGCGTGGCAGCATCACCCCGTGCAGCACCGCGGTGCGCGCGGTTCAGGACGGCTCCCGGATGGAGTCCGCCGTGTTCGGCGCCGACGGCACGCTCTACGTGGCGCGGACGAAGATCGACGGCCTGCGCGCCGAAACCGTCGCCGTCTACCCGAAACTCGGCCGCGAGCGTGGCCTGGTGACCCGCACGCCGGCGACCGGCAACTGGCCGGTGGACACCTGGGGCATCGCGAACCAGCCCGACTACCTGGTGGCCGGCACCGACCAGGGCGGGCTGGTCCGCAGCATCACCCTCGACCCGCGGACCGGCGCGATCCTGCTGGCCGGCCTCGACGGCCTGGTGCAGGTCGTGCGGCCGGCGGGGCGCGGCACGCGGATGACCTTCCGCACCGGGCAGCCCATCGACGTGGGGCTGAACATGCTGCGCGGCCCGTCGACCCGCTACGTCGGCGTGCGCCGCGGCGCGGTCGACCCGCTGCGGCGCAGCCTGTGGCTGCCCGTCAACCAGATGGTGCTCGACGGTCTGCCCTGGCCCTACCCGCCGTTCAAGCTCGACCAGTGGTTGATGCGGGTCGACCTCGACGTCCTGCTGGGCGATGACTGATGCTCAGCCGGCTGCCGCGGCGCGCAGCGGCAGCGCCAGCAGATGGGGATCGAACCGGGCGTCGCGGAAGCCGAGGTGACGGTAGAAGTCGCGCCCGGGTACCCGCATGGCATGGGCGAGCAGCAGGGGGAGCCCGACCATGCGATGCACGGTGAGTGAGCGCATCACCGCGTCGCGAACGAGCCGGGCGCCGATGCCGCGGCCCTGGTGGCGCAGGTCGACCGCGAGCCGGCCGATGAACATGGCCGCGACCGGCTCGGTCGGCCGCCGCGAGCGCCGCCGCGAGCCGGGAATGCGTTCCACGGCGGCCGTCGCCAGGCAGTAGTAGCCGGCGATCCTGCCGGCATCGAGGAGCACGAACGTGTTCGTGGTCCGGTCCTGCTGGTGTTCGAGGGCGTGATGACGCAGCCAACCGTCGAGCAGGTCGTCCCCGCTGTTGAAGATCGTGCGATCCATCGTCTCGGCCAGGGCCGCGGGCTTGGTCAGGGGCACTGCGTGACATCCTTCTTGCCGGGTCGGGGCGCGGTCGGAAGGCGGTGGGTGGTTGCCGGTGGACGGCGGGCGGACTACTCCGCGCCCGGCTCGTCGTCGAGCAGCCGCCGCAGCCGGGAGGTGTCCGCCGACGGGGCATCGAGCAGCGCCTCGAAAGCGCCCCAGTCCGTGTCCGGCACGCGGAACAACCGCCGGTCGGCCAGCACCTCCTGGGCGTACCGCTTCATCGCTTCGACGGCGAAATCCTCGAGGGACATGCCCTCACCCTCCGCGGCGGAACGGATGAGGCCCGCCTCGTCCGCGGGCAGCTGTACGGCGAGCCTGTCGTCCCTGGCGGCACTCATGCTGGCAGTCTGCTCTCCGCGCGTCCGGGCCCGCTCGCTGGGTCCGCCTCATCGTGACAGAAAGGTCAGCGCGCCGTGCCGCCTTCGCCTGTTCCTACCGTCCCCCTCGCCCATGGTGCTCGGATGCCGCTGCTCGGGCTCGGGACCTGGCCGCTGGACGACCGCGCGGTCTCCGGCGTCGTCGAGCAGGCGATCGGGCTGGGTTACCGGCTGATCGACACCGCCCACAACTACGGCAACGAGAAGGGGGTGGGCGCCGGCGTGCGCGGCGCCGGGGTGACCCGTGAGGAGCTGTTCGTCACCACGAAGTTCAACAAGCGCTCGCACAGCGTGCGGGGGGTGCGCCGGGCGGTCGCGCAGAGCACCCGGCGGATGGGGCTCGACTACGTCGACCTGTTGCTCATCCACTGGCCCAACCCGTGGCGGGACCGGTACGTCGATGCCTGGAAGGGTCTCATCGAGCTGATGAAGGACGGCCAGGTGCGGGCCATCGGCGTGTCGAACTTCAAGACGACCCACCTGGACCGCCTGCTCGCCGAGACCGGGGTGGCCCCGGACGTCAACCAGATCCAGCTCGACCCGCGGCTCGGCCGGGACGCGGTCCGCGCCTACCACGCCGAGCACGGCATCGTCACCGAGGCGTGGAGCCCGCTGGGTGCCGGCACCGGCCTGCTCGACGAACCCGCGATCACCCGCATCGCCGCCGCGCACGGCCGCAGCCCCGCGCAGATCGTGCTGCGCTGGCACGTCGAGCTCGGCGTGGTGGCGGTGCCGAAGTCGGCCAGCGCGGCCCGGCTGGCGGAGAACATCGACGTCTTCGGCTTCGGCCTCACCGCCGAGGAGATCGCAGCCATCGCCGGCCTGGATCGCGGCGCCGCCGGCGAGGCCGACGCCCTGGACTCCGACGTCTTCGGGCACTGACGTCCCCCAGGCACCGGCACCTGGCGGCCGCCGCCGCGGGGCGGTCAGGCGGTCATGTCCCGTCTTCGGAAGATCACCAGGGCGAGTAGCAGCATGACGCCCGCGTAGAGCACCCCACGCAGCAGGGCGTCGGCGTAAGGCATGGCGTAGGCGGCGCCACCGGTGGCGATCTCCTGCATGAGCTGGACCGGCAGCCAGGAATGCGCCGGACGGTAGATGCGCGAGATCAGCATCTCCACCGGAAGCGCGTAGGCCAGCGCGACGGCGATTGCGGCCGCCGGCCCGCGCAGCAGGATCGCGGCCAGCGCCCCGATCGCCGCGTACCCCAGTGAGCCGAGGCACAGGTTGACGAAGCCGGAGCCAAGCTCGGCCAGCTCTGCCCCACCGCTCCAGGCGGTGGTGGACACCCCTCGGGCCGGCGCGAGCAGGAACGACAGCCCCACCGAGACGACCGTGGCCGCCGCGACGATCACAACGACGAAGGTCGACAGGGCAAGCAGCTTGCCGGCGAGCAGCCGAGCCCGGTGCGGTTGGGCTACGAGCTGGTTGCGCAGGGTGCCGTGGCTGTGATCGCCGGCCAGCGATGCGGCGACCACCGACAGCGCCACCACCCCCAGCAGGATGCTGACGGCCTGCACGCCCTGGATCAGGCCGTCCGGCTGGGACAGGGCGGCGGCGGTGACCGGATCGCCGTCGAAGTCCCGGTGCCCGACGGAGAAGAAGGTCAGCACGGTGCCGAGGACGGCACAGGCGACCACGGCGCCGAGCGTGCCCGCAAGCAGTCGAGGCCGTAGCAGGGGCACCAATTCGGCCCGGAATGTTGCGATCATGTTGCCCCCCCGCGGCTGTGGGCCGGGTCGAGCCCGGCGCCCGCGGGCGGCGGCACGCTGCCGTCCGGCTCCTGCCCGGCCTGGGTGGATCGGACCAGGTCGCCGTCGATCTCCCCGGTGACTCGTAGGAACGTCTCCTCCAGGTTGGGCCGGTGGGTACGCAGCGAGCGCAGGGTGATGCCGGCGTGCATCGCGAGCCGGTTGAGGTGGGCGGCGAGGCTCTCCGAGGCGTGCGCGGTGACGACCGGCCAGCGGCCCTGGGCGGCCGAGGCGCTCGGGGGGCCGTTGCGTAGATCGATCTCGACCCGCAGGCCCTCGTCGCCGAGCAGCCCGGCGAGCCGGCGCGCGTCGGCATCGTGCTCGGGGATCATCAGAATGCGGGGGTACTCGGCCGCGAGCAGGTCGGTGACATGCCCCTGGAACAGCATCCGGCCGCTGTTGATCATGACGAGGTGGTCGCAGATCTGCTCGACCTCGGTCAGCAGATGGCTGGAGACGAAGATGGTCATCCTCCCGCCGGCGAGCTGGCCGAGCAGCGCCCGGATCTCCCGGATGCCCGCCGGGTCCAGCCCGTTCGTCGGCTCGTCCAGGATGAGCAGGCACGGGTCGGGCAGCAGGGCCGCGGCGATGCCCAGGCGCTGCTTCATCCCGAGCGAGTACGAGCTGAATCGGTCGTCGGCCCGCTCGCCCAGGCCCACCTGCCCCAGGACCTCCTCGACGCGGCGCTGCCGGCGGGTCCGGTGCCAGCCACCGATCCCGCGCAGGATCGCGAGCTGATCGAGGTTGCGCCGGCCCGACAGGCCCGGATGGAAGGTCGGGCCCTCGATCATCGCGCCGACTCGGTGCAGGTAGCGGTCCGGCTCGGTGATCGGTTCGCCCAGGACGTGCCCGTGCCCGGCGGAGGGCCGCAGGAGGCCCAGCAGCATCCGCAGTGTGGTGGACTTGCCGGCGCCGTTCGGCCCGACGAAGCCGGACAGCGCCCCGCGGGGCACCTGGAGGTCGAGATGGTCGACGGCCCGCCGGGCGCCGTAGCGCTTGGCCAACCCGCGGGTCCAGATAGCCGTGTCGGAGCGGGCCGTGCCTGCCGCACCGTCCATGACGGCCGGCGAGGCGGCCGGCGGGTCGGCCGGGCGGTGGTGTGCGTGGGCCGGGTCGGTGGCCGAACCGGAAGACATCGTGATGCTGCTCCCACCCTGTGTGTCGAAATGCCCGCCGCTGGGGCGCCCCGCGATGGCGAGCGTCGGGAGTGCGACCGGGGCGGCGCCCGAGTGTGCTCGCGGCCTGGTCGGGGAACGTGCGCTCGCGGAAGTCAGGGGGCGCCACGTCCACGGATGCCAACGACTCGCCCGCGGTCGGGGTTCCGGCTCCGCGGCTCCATTCTGCGCTTTCCCGCTGACGGAGCTCATCACCCGCCGGCCTCGACGAGGATGGGCAAAACACCCTTTTCCCGGTATTACCGGCCGAGCCCGCCTTTCGCGCCTGAGGCCACCGGGGTGGTTTTCTGGCGGCCGACGCGGTAGCGGCGTCGTCGGTGATGTCCAGGCGCCCTGGATCGTTTTCTTTTTCGGCTGACGGGGTGTGCCGGGCCTGTCCGGTTGCGGCGAGGGCCGCCTGCCGGGAGATCGGGTCGATCGCTCGGGATCTGGGGTCCCGGTCACCCGCCACAACCCGCCCCCGACGGGTGGACGACAATCCTGGTGTGGGCGAAACGGCTGGCCTCCGGCGCGGCATTCGGACGCTGACGTTGCTCGCGAGTCTCGCGATCATCATGATGCTCGTGCTGGCCGTGGCCTCGGCGTTGCGGTCGCGCAACGCCGCCGCCGAACGGAGCAAGCATCTGGACCCGGCGGCCACGACCACCGCGATGCTCCTCGCCGAGTTCGTCGATCAGGAAAGCGCACTGCGCGGTTACATCGCTACCCGCGACCGCGGCTTCCTCACGCCGTTCGACGACTCCGAGCGCTCGGTTCCCGTGCTCACGGCACGGCTGGATGATCTGCTGGCCGACCTCCCCGACCTCCCCGACCTCCCCGACCTCCCCGACCTGCGGGCGCAGCGGGCCCGGGTGGATGCCGCCTACAGGACCTGGCGGCACGACGTCGTCGAACCGGAGCTGGCCGCGATGGCCCGCGGCGACGTGGCCGAGGCCGCCGGGATCGTCCGCGCGAGCGCGCGGCGCGACTTCGACGGGCTGCGCCGCCAGGCCGCCCGCCTCGCCGATCAGATCGACCGCGAGCAGGTCGAGGCGTCCGGCCGGGTAGAGAGCGCTTCCGTGCTGCTGCTGAGCTCGTTCGCCAGCGCGATGTTCGTCATCCTCGGTGTCCTGGTGACCCTCATGGTTGTGCTGCGCCGCTGGCTGCTGCGTCCGATCGGCGCCCTGCAGCGCTCGGTCAACGCCGTCGCGGCCGGCCGTTACGACACGCGGATTCCCTCGGTGGGCCCGGCGGAGATCGTGGCCCTCGCGGCCGATGTCGAGACGATGCGCGCCCAGCTCGTGCGCCTCGTGCGGCAGAACGAGCGGTCCTGGGAGGCCCTCGCGCAGCAGGGACCCGCCGTCATCGCGCTGCGCGACGCGCTCACCCCCTCGCTGCTGCGCGCCCGCGGGCTGATGCTGCACGGCCGGGTCGATCCGGCTCAGGGGGAGCTCGCGGGGGACTGGTACGACGCCTTCGAGTTGCCCGACGGGTGCGTCGCCGTGGTCGTGGGCGACGTTTCCGGCCACGGCGCCGCCGCGGGCGTCTTCGCCCTGCGGCTCAAGCAGCTCCTCGACGCCGCGCTGTCCACCCGCGTGGGCCCGGCGGCCGCGGTGGAATGGGCGGTGGAGAACCTCGGTGAAACCGAGGAGATGTTCGCCACCGCCATCATCGCCGTCATCGATCCGCGCAGCGGGGAACTGCACTATGTCAACGCCGGCCACTCCGACGCGCTGCTGCTGCGCCGGGCCGGGCCGGCCAGGGCGATGGCCGCACCGGCCCTCGCGCCGTTCGGCACCGACCTCCGGCCCGCCCCACCTGTCCTTCCCCGCCCCGCCGAGCCGCCCGCCGGTGACGCGGCGGCGAACGTCGGCGCGGTCGGGAATTCTCAGCCGCCGGCCACCGTCAGCGCGGTCGTGGGGTCGGCGTCCGGCGCGCGCCGGCCGCCGACGAGCCCGGGGGCCGCGTCGAGGGGGGACGGCCGGCTCGCCGCCGCTCAGATCGTGCGGCTGCCCCCGACGGGCCCGCTGATGTCGGGCCTGCTCGCCGCGCCCGGCGCGTGGGAGACCCGGACGCTGTACCTCGAACCGGGCGATGTGGTCATCGCGTACACGGACGGACTGGTCGAGGCGCGTGATCCCGCCGGGCACCAGTTCGGCACGCACCAGCTGATCGCGGAGATCCTGCGCGACCCCGGCCGCACCCCGATGGCCCTGCTCGACGACGCCTTCGACGCCGTGCGCCAGCATGCCCCGGGCCGGCAGGGCGACGACCGGACCGCGATCCTGCTGGCTCGGACCAGCGAGCCGGCGGCCCTCGCCGACGAGTGGTCATAACGCCGACAATCGGCGTGGTTACCGGGGTTTCCGGGTACATCACCGACCATGAACGACGAGCCCGGCACGGACCGGCCCACCCGCTCGAACCGGACCCTGCGCTCCCTGCCGTCCGGCTTCAGCCCGCTGCGGCTGATCGCCACCATCCTGCTCGCCGTGCTCGTCGTCGGCCTGATCGCGGTGGTGGCCGGGTGGCGGCCCAGCCTCAACCCGTTCAAGGAGCGAACGATCGACCGCAGCTCCCCGGCGGTGCTGCGCTCGCTGGAGGACCTCAGCGCCTATCACGCCGCCGGCGCCCACTTCGAGGTCGGCGTCGATCTTGAGGACGACACCAAGTGGATTCCGGCGGCGCTGAAGGGCGAGCGCACGCTGTTCGTGGGGGTCGGCACGGTCGACTCGATGGTCGACTTCGGCCACCTCAACGCCGATGCCGTCACCGTCTCGCCGGACCGTCGTTCGGTGACCATCGAGCTGCCCAACCCGACCCTGTCCAAGCCGGTGCTGGACCTCGAACACAGCTACGTGGTCGCTCGCCAGCGCGGCGCGCTGGACCGGGTCGGCGGCCTGCTCGGCGGGGTCAGCAGCGACAAGGGGCTGTACCAGAAGGCCTCGTCGAAAATGACCGGCGCGGCCCGGACCGACGGCCAGGTCATCGAGCTGGGCAAGAAGAACACGACCGCCATGCTGCGCGGTCTGCTGGGGGCGCTGGGCTTCACCGACGTCCGGGTGACCTACGCCGCTGACCGGTGGCCTCCCGGCACCGCCCCGGTCGCCGGGCGGTGCCGGGGAACGCCGTCGTCCCGGCCGGGGCTCAGCGCCGAGCCGCCTGCTCGGCCACCACCCGGTCGATCTCCGTCTGGAAATGCTCGGAGATCTTGATGATGTGTGGTTCTCGAAGCAGATAGAAATGTTCACAAGGAACATAGTGGGTGTCGTGGCTGCCGGTGAGGAAGGCCGACCAGGCATCCTCCGAGTCCGGATTTTCGGCCGATCGGTAAACGAGGGTCCGGCCGGCCCAGGACCGCGGCCGGTAGAACCTTTCGAGTAGCCGATCGTGATTGAAGAAAACGTCGAACTGCTCGGGTCCGCCGAACTGCACCACACCGGTCAGCGGAATCTGTATCATTTTCTTGAGTGTCGCCATGTTGGTGAAGTTCGTCCGCTGTTCCGGCAGTAGCCGCTGGGTGAAGCGGGCCAACCGGTGGCGGTAGTTGTGGGCATGCTCCTGCGCACCACCGGGCGCCGCCGGGGTGCCGACGCTGCTCCCGGGCCCCCCGAGCTCGGGGGGCCTGCGGCCGGCGCCGCGCCGTCGTCGTCTCCGGGCGTGATCCGCAGGGAGGACGACAGGTAGGTGTCCATGATCGACAAGAGGCTGACCTCGTCACCGGCCGCCGTGAGCTGCTGGGCGATCTCCATCGCGATCAGACCGCCGAGGGAGTGCCCGGCCAGCAGGTAGGGGCCCCGCGGCGCGATGATCCGGATGATCTCCAGGTGGCGGCGGACGGTCTTCTCCACGCTCCAGTCCGGGAAGCCGCGCCGTTCCAGGCCGTGCGCCTGGAAGGCGTAGACCGGCTGGTCGTCACCGAGCCGGCGGGCCAGCGAGTGGAAACCGAGCGCGAGCGCGCCGGCTCCGGCGAAGCAGAACAGCGGCGGGCGCGAGCCGGTGCTGCGCAGCGGCACGACGGTCGGGTGGCGGGGGCCGGCCTGCTGGGCCAGCGAGACCATCCGGGCGAACGCGCCGAGCGTGGGGGAGTCGATCAGCGTCGACGAGGGCAGAGAGACTCCGAGCTTCTCGTTGACCTGGGTGAGCAGCTCGTTTGCGGCCAGCGAGTCGCCGCCGAGCTCCATGAAGTCGTCCTCGATCCCTACCTCCTCCAGATCCAGGACCCGAGTCCAGATGTCGGCGACGACGATCTCCCACTGGGTCCGCGGCCGGGCGGACCCGACGGGCGCCGCGGTCGACCTTGCCGCGTTCGTTGCGGGGCAGCTCCGCCAGCGCCACGATCGTCGTGGGCACCATCCAGACCGGCAGCCGCTCGCGCAGCGCCCGGCGAATGCGCACCGGGGACAGCGTGTTGCCGTTCACCGCCGGGACGACGTAGGCGACCAGGCGGTTCTGCGTCCCGGTGGTTACCGCGGTGACCACCGCCTCGGCGATCTCCGGGGAGTTCAGCAGGGCCGCCTCGACCTCGCTCGGCTCCACCAGGTATCCGCGGATCTTCACCGCGGCGTCGCGCCGGCCGAGCAGCACCACCGTGCCGTCGGGCTCGAACCGGCCGAGATCGCCGGTGCGGCAGGTGGTCCGGCCGTCCGGGCGCGGGGTGAACTTCTCCGCCGTCAGCTCCGGGCTGCCCCAGTAGCCCGCGGACAGGTACGCCGAGGTCACCTCGACGTCGTCCGACTCGCCGGGCCCGGCGAGCGTGCCGTCCTCGCGGCGGAACACCACCTCACTTGCCCCGCGCGGGCAGCCTCGCGGGAACCGTGCCCGCGGGCAGCGGCGCGTGCGGCGGAGTCTCGAAGAAGCCCAGCGAGGCGATCTCGGAGGCACCTGACCAGTTCACGTAGGTGCAGGAGGCGGGTACGTGCGGGCGCAGCGCGGCGATGTCGCGGCCGTAGGCGGCTTCGCCGCAGGTGGTGACGATCCGCAGGTCGGCGAGGACCTCGTCCGGTTCGAGCGAGCCGAGCAGCGCCCGCAGCAGCGACGGCGTGGTCTGCAACGCCGTCAGATGCTGGGCGGTGATCCAGTCGGCGAGGCCGCGCAGCCCCGCCGCCCGAGGGTCGTAGGCATAGAGGCCCGCGCCGTTGAGCAGGCCGAACACGACCACGGTGATCCCCGCCGCGAACGAGTACGGCAGCACCAGCGCCAGCCGGTCGCCGGGTGCGAAGCCGAGCCGCTCCGCTCCGGCGTAGGCATCGCACAGGAACGTGCCGTGCGTCCACACCACGCCCTTGGGCGCGCCGGTGGAGCCGGAGGTGAACACGACGCAGGCCGGATCGGTGAGCTGCGGCTCGGGCCACCAGACCGCGTCGGACCCGTTGGCGGCGATCCACTCGGCGCCGTCACTCGCCGCGGCCGCCAGGTCCAGCACCAGCCGGGGACCGTCGCCGGCCAGCAGGTCGAGCAGCGGCTTCGGGTCGACCGCCGCCGCGGTGGCCAGCTGGGACTCCACCGGCTGCAGGCCCACCGTGGACCGGGCCACGGAGCCGTCGTCCAGGTCGGTGATCAGCGTGGTGCAGCCGGCCTGGCGGATGATCTGAGCCATCCGCTCGGCCGGCACCATCGGGTCGAGCGGGACGACCGGCCGGCCGGTCGTCATCGCCGCCAGCACCCCGAGCAGCCCGGGGACCCCGTGCGGAAGTAGCGTCGCCACCGGGCCGTCCTCGGTCGCGTCGAGCCGCCCGAGCATGGCCACCCCGATGTCATCCATGCGGCGATCGGTCTCGGCGAACGTCATCGTGACGCCCGCAGACACCAGCGCCGGGGTGTTCGGCAGCCGGGCGGCGACCTCGCGAAACCGGCTGACCACCGAGGCCGGCAGATCATCGAAGTCCAACGCGGGGAAGGAGACGTCACTTCCGGGCGCCACGACCGCCAGAGCCGCGCGCCGATCGCTCTCGTTCAATGCCACTCCTTCG
>NZ_CADCWT010000049.1 GCF_902806485.1 Candidatus Frankia alpina
TCATAAGTGAATGTTCTACAAGTTCGGCCAGATCGCCCAGGTCCACACCCCGACCGCGATCAGGAACCAGGAGGCGCGCTTCGACAGAGTCACCCACCCAGCTTGCACCCGGGATCGGCCCAAGCTCAGGTGAGCAACGTCCTAAGCTCCTCCGCCTCGATGCCCGCCTCTTCGCCCCGGAGACCCGGGGCAGGGCAGGCTGTCACGCCGGGCAGGCGGATGTCCAACGCAGCGACGATGGGGCCATCCGTGGCGGTCATCGGGAGAGGCTGGTCCTCGAAGTACAGCTCCAACGCCTCGCGGAGATTCGCCAGCGACTCGTCGACGCTGGCTCCCTGACTGGTCACCTCGACTTCCACGGCCCGCGCCACGTACCACTCGCCCCCGTGCGGACAGCCGTCAGCCGCGCCGCTCGCTCCATGGCGATCAGCTCAGCCACACCAGCCGCACTTTGCGAAGCGCTCATCGCCTGCTGAGCGCCAAATCTCGGTCGTGTCGCTCTATCGGTACGCCCAGCGTCCCGGTCGATCCACTACGTGCTTCTCGAACGAGCCCGTCGGACCGGCGTGCCGATCCGAATCGCGGTCGATGTCCGGCCGGTATAGTTCACCTCTGGCGAGTATCGCCATAAAGCAGTGATAACGTGCGTGCCGGGGGGCTGCATGACGTCGCGAGGATTTTCCACACAGCGTTACCGATGCCTTCTGCTCACCGCGCTCCTTCCCGTGGCGCTTGCCGCATGTTCGGGATTGTCGTCGGGTTCCGCGGGGGCGCCATCGGCATCCGCTCACACCACACCGGCAAGAGCGTCGGAACCGGCGGGTCAATCCTTGCCTGCCGACACCGTCGCGCCGAGTCCGGGACACCTCACGCCGACCGATGCCGCACCCTCAGCCGGCTCCGACTGGTCACCGCCCGCCACGTCTCCCGCCACGTCCGACTCCCCTCCCCCTTCCCCTTCCTGGTCCCCGCACGTTCCCCGACAGGACGTCGGCTCCCCGCCGGGGGCCAGTTCGACACATCACGGTGCGCCGACGCTTGGCCCGGTCCGGCCGGCGTCCCCCGACCCAGTACGGGCTCGTTCGGCAGCGGGTGAGCCTTCCCCGACCGCGACACCGATGCCCGCGGCCGCCCACGGCCCCTCCCGGACGGCCGCCGACCAGCCCGTGGGGCAGGCGGCCGCCGGTGACCAGGCCGTACCGGCACGCAGCCGAGCCGAGCTCGCCACGCCGTCCCCGGGTACCCCCAGCGTCCTCAACGCCCACGATCTTCCGCCCGCGGGAGTCGATCTCAGCCTGGGCACCGCCATCGGCGGCGACTTCCCCCTCTGCCGGGAACTCGCAGAGGAGTACAGCGGGCCGGGCCCGGTCATCCTCGTCAACGGGGTGGACCGCAACGGTGCGGACCTGGGACTCCTGCGGAAATACCAGTTCTGCCCGGTCGGGTTCGATCCAGGCACACGGTTGGCCATCGCGGTAACCGCGTCCTCCGGCGAGGTGGCACAAAGCGCCGAGATCTGCATGGTCTGTGACTCCCCGACGGACGCCAGGCTGCTGAACGCGCTGTACTGGACACCCTTTCTCGGAACCCCGGCCGGCAGGTACACCGTCGCGGCGACCGACGGCCGCCAGGTCTGGCAGACCGTGTTCACCCTGCTCCCGGGATCCGCCAGCCCACTCATGGTCATCCGCGACTACAACAACGACCTACATCCCGGCGACGAGGCCGTGGTGGAACTCGCCGGTTTCAGGCCGGGGGACCAGGTGGCGATCGACTTCTATTACGCCAGCGATCCGTCGGCGAAGAGCGAGTATCGGACGAGCGTCGTCGTGCAGACGGATGACCAGGGAAACGCACGGTACCGGCTGGCCACCGACGCGGATGATCCCCGGGGCGGATGGGCCATACTGGCCCGATCTGTGGGGGGTTTCTCGCAACAGCCGCCGCTCGGCAACGACAGGGCGCAGTTCAACCTGGGATGACCGGTCACGAGAGCGCACGTGGGCCTGGCCTCGGGAGAAGGCCCTCGGCGGGACATGAAGGACCCTCGGCAGGACATGAAGATGGGTACGACACAGCGCCGGTCTGTTGAGCCTGCCGGCACGAATGACGTGGACGTCTTCGTCTCGCACGTGGCGGACGACGCGCCGTGGGCCACGTGGGTCGCGGCCGTCCTCGAGGGCCGGGGACTGTCAGCGCGGGTGCTCGCCTGGGACCTGGCTCCCGGCGCCAATTACGTGGTGTGGACGAACCCCCCAGATGGCGGCCGCCCGGCTCACCATGGTGATCTCCTCTGCGGCCTACTTCGACACTCCGTGGAGCTCGCAGGTGTGGGCAGGGGCGTTGGTGTCCCGGTCCGTGATCCCGCTGCGGGTGGAGGCGTGTCCGCTGCCCGACGTGCTGGCGACGATCGTCCACGTCGACCTGTTCGACGTGGACGAGGCCGAGGCACGACGCCGTGTTCTCATCGCCGCCGGCGTCGAGACGGTCGCGCGGGTCGCGACGAGCGGCTTCCCGAAGGATCAAAGCATCGCCGGAGTCGACGCCAGGGAGTTCCCGGGCGCCCCGCCGCCGTCCGAGGTCGCAACGTCGACCGCCGAGGCCGGATCGTCACCCCCCGACGCTCCGCCGGCGCCGACGAACGCACCCACCAGCGGTTCGCCCCACGCTGACGCCGCCCGGTCCCGGCGGCGGCTGCCGCGGGCCGATCTGACCCCGCCGACTCGGCGGGTGCTCATCGTGACCGTCGGTGTCGCGATCGTTGTCGCCGGTGTCCTCGCGGGCGTACTGATGATCCGGGGCAACTCCGACCGGGCGCCGTCCGCCCGGATGGTCGGCGATCTCCGGGTCGCCGTCACCGCGTTCGACGAGGTCGACGAGGTCGGCCGGCGCCATCCGTCGGCCTCGACGACCGACGCGGCCACGTTGGTCGCGGACGAGATGGCGCGCAGCCTCCAGCCTGTCCAGCAGTCACTCGCAGTCCAGGTCTGGGGACCGCCGAAGATCGGACGATCACCCTCCAGTGGCGGCGACCAGGCTGGTTGGGCGGATCAGGTGGTCCGCAGGAGCAACGCGAACATCGTGGTGCGGGGCGTCCTGCGGGCGGCCGGGACCGACCGCGTCGTGTTCACCCCGGAGTTCTTCGTCGACCGGAGCCTCGTCCCCGGAGCCGAGGAACTCGCCGGGTACTACCAGTTCGGCGCGCCCGTCGAGGCTCCCGCCGGGCTGGCCAACAATCCGGTCTTCCATCGTGAGATACGCACAGTTCTCGCCGCCCGTGCCGGTGCCCTGGCCTGGTTCGTCCTCGGCGTCGGGCACTACGCGCTGGGCCACTACGACGAGGCCACCGCCGACCTGCGGAAGGCCGCGGACCTACCCGGCTGGCAGGACACCGACGGCAAGGAGATCCTTTACCTGTTCCTCGGCAACGCCGCAAGCAAGGCGGGTCGATACGATGAGGCGATCGGCTGGTTTGGCCGGGCGGCCGACATCAATCCGAGGTTCGGCCGTGCCCATACCGGCTCCGCCGAGGCCCTCTTTCACCGGTCCCGCGGACAGTGCACGCCCGACACGGTGAAAGTCAACGATCTGCACCGGTCGATCGACGTCTACCGACTGGCAGCAGGCGAGGTGGCCCCACCGTACGCAAGGCTCACGAGAAGCAAGATCGACCTTGGCCTCGGGCGGGTCTATGCGTGCCTGAGCCAGGCGGCCATGAGCGCGGACTGGGACGCGGCCCGGCAGCATTTCCATCTCGCCATCGACGAGGGAACGGGGGATCCCGCCGGCCGGGTCGTGCAGTTGGAGGCGTGGGCGGGCCTTGGACTCGTCGAGCTGCCACCGCGGGGGGTCGCCGATCCGGCGGCCTATCAGCGGGCCATCAACGCGTATCGCAACGCCGTCGCCCTCGCGGACGACTGCCCTATGCGCAACGCCCAGCTGCTGAGCCTGCTCGGCCAGGTCCAGTACAGCAGCGGTGACCGTACCGGTGCGCGGCAGTCATTCGACAAGGCCGCGGACGCTGATCCGAAGAACGGTGCCCGTTACCGGGCCGAATTCGCGAACCTGTCGAGCCCTACCCCGTCCCCGTCGCCGCCGCCGGCCTGACGCGGCGTGCGCCCGGCTCTCGGTTGGCCCGCGCACGGGCCCCGACCAGACGGGTAGATGTCCGACGGCTTAGGTGCGTAGCTGCTGGCGGGGGCCGGCGAACGTGCGGATGACCTCGCCCAGCGCGGTGTCGGGCGGGTAGGCCGAGGGGTCGACCGCGGCGGCGGAACCGTCGCCGGCCGCGCCGAACCGAATCGCCCACAGCATCGTCTCCGCGACCGGCAGGAGGGCGACGACGGTGTCGTTGTCGTCCTCCATCTGGGAGGTCAACCAGCCGATCCGGTCAGACTGCAGGGCGCAGACGAAGGTGACCGCGCCCGCGCCGCTGACGGGACCGGAACGCAGCTGCGCCCGCTGGCTCGCGACGCCGAGAGCGGCGCCGAGCCGCTCGGCGATCCGTTCGCGTTCGTACAGCTGGGCGTCCTGCGCCAGCCGGACGATGACGCCGTGCAGCTCCCGCTCGCAGTGCACCTGCGGCTCGATCGCGACGTCCTCGCCGAAGTACCAGGACAGGACCTCGGGCAGCACAGCCCGCAGGTCCGCCGGAGCCGGCTGCACCATGGCGAGCCCCGGGTACTGCGGGGACCAGGCCGACCACGCCGGGCCGTCCTGCCGCACGATGAGTGTGACGGATCTACCCACGATGGATCATCTCCAGCGAACTCCTCCGCCGTCCCGCCGCTTTGATCAGTATCCGCGCTCACAGGGCCGCCTGGGAGGCGTTTGAGCTAAAGGTCGTGCCGATTACGCCCAACACCACCCTTTCCCCGCGCAACAACCCCGCCGGCGGCCGCGCCCATCACGCGATGTCGCCGCCACGACAGGAGGAGTCGACCACCGTGACGGACGGCATCCATGGCCGGCGTATCCGGCCCGACGAGGGGCCGCTGCTGCGCCGGCTGCGGCTGGCTGCGCTCGCCGACTCGCCCGCCGCGTTCTGGCAGACCCTGGGGGCAGCGCGTACATTGCCGGCGGCCGACTGGGCACGGCGCGCCGAGGGCGGGGCGGACTCCCCCGCGGACCTGGTGGCGCTCGTGGAGCGGGCCGGCGAGGCGGTCGGCATGGTGCAGGGGTTCACCCCGACCGGCCGGCCCTGGTTACGCGAGCTGGGTGCCATGTGGGTGACGCCCGCGGCCCGCGGCACCGGCGCCGCGGACGTCCTGTTGGCGGCCGCGGTGACCTGGGCCGCGCAGGCCGGCGCCGAGGCGGTGAAGCTGTGGGTGGCCCCCGCGAACCGGCCGGCTCGGCGGCTGTACACCCGCACCGGCTTCGTCGTCCTCGGTGGTCCGCGGCCGATCACGGACGATCCGTCGGTCAAGACGTTCGTTCCGATGCTGCTCCCGCTCCACCCGCCCCAGCGGCGATGACGTCGTGGACGAAGGAGAGCTTCGCCTGGACGGCGGGCGTCAGCACGAACGGCTAGTCGAAGCCAAGCGGTGCCTCGCATCCGCGGCCTACCGGCACCAACGGCACCAACCGGCCAGGGCGGACACCCGGACACACCATCTCGACTCGCCACACCGATGGTGACCAGCCGGCGACCCGGCCAGGATGGCGTATTGCCGACTCGGCCGACCGGGCGCCGCAGGTGACCTCTTCGCGACAGAGGTCACGGATACCCCGGTTGGTCCGGTTACGAATTGGACAGTTATCCTTGACGCGTCCCCGGAAAATCCTCCACGGAGGACCAACGCGAGGAGGTGGCCGCTGTGAGTCCTGGCGGGTGCTCCAGTAAAGGCCGCTTCCTGCTAGTGGACGCCAGCCGGCGATGAGCTCCGGCCGGAGCGCGCCAGGCGCGCCCGGCCCGCGTCCACGAACCCGGGGTTGACGACTCCCGGGGCACTGCTCTGCAGTCCGGCCCTGGTCCGGCCTCGGCCCCCGTGCGGAACGACGGGTGGTCGGCCGCCGCTTCCTCGGCCCGGGGTGATGCTTTCCGATCCCTCCGCGGCCTGGCTGGCGCGTCTCTGCGTCAGGATGCCGGTGTCCGGATCCGCGTGGCCGCTCGGCCACCGGGCCTGACCGGGCAGTGCACGAGCAGGTGCGGTCGATTGATGTCGTGTCGACCTGAGGCCGCCGTGGCGACGACGCGTGCGGCCTGCTCGAGAAGCGCGTGCCAACCGGCCATGGCCGTTGCGCGCGGGTGGGGAGCTTCCATGACCATCTCAGCATCGCGAACGACGGACCGTCGAGGTCTGGGCACCGAACGTCTCGACCTGCCGGTCTCCGGTCGGGTCGCGCTACTTACGCGGGTTGACCGGGAGACGGTCAGCCGCTCGGCGGAGACCATCGCCCGATTCCTCGGTACCGGGCGTTATCTCACCATCCAGACCGGCATCGTCATCGTCTGGATCGCCCTGAACATCGCGCTGCCGCTGATGCGCTGGGATCCCTACCCGTTCATCCTGCTGAACCTGGCCTTCTCGACGCAGGCCGCCTACGCGGCACCCCTGATCCTGCTCGCCCAGAACCGCCAGGACGATCGTGACCGGGCCTCCCTCACCGAGGACCGGGCTGTCGCCGGCCGGATGCGCGAAAACACGGAGTTCCTGACCCGCGAGGTCGCGGCCCTGCGCCTCGCCCAGAGCGAGGCGGCGACCCGCCAGTACGTCCGGGGGGAGCTGGCCGGCCAGCTGGAGGCACTGCGAGGAGATCTCACCAGCCTGCTCCGGGAGGCCGTCGAGATCCCGCGTCAGCCGCAGGCCACCCATCGCTCGGGCGCATCGGGCCAGCCCGACCCGCATGACCACCCCGCCCGCGGGACAGGTCCCACCTACGCCGCCGACGAAGCCGGCCTCGCTCGTGCCAAGACGCCGAAGCATCCCAAGGGGGCCAAGCGCGCCCGGCCTGCGAAGGTCACGGCGGCGAACGCATCCCTTGACGCCGCGATCGACAGGAGTTCGTCAGCCGACGGGCTGTCTGCTGACGGGCTGTCTGCTGACGGGTCACCGGCAGACACGGCGGCCCCCGGAACCGCGAGCGAGGATGCCGCTTCCCCCGTCGGAGTCAGCCAGGCCAGGCACGCCAGTGGTATCTCCCGGTCCGATGAAACCGAGCCGGGCGCCGCCAGCTCCGGGCCGACGCCGGCGCACCTCGTCGCGAGCGCGATCAAGAGCACCCACCCCGCCCTGCCGACGATCGTCGGCGCGCCGGCGGGGGCCGACCCAGCAGACCCGGACGCAGCCAGGGCGGACACGGGCACCAGCGGCACCAGTGGCACCGCGACCCATCGGACTCCCCGGGCGGCGCCGGGCCGCGGACATCATCGTTCCCCGCTGCACGCCGGATCGGCCCGTCGATCGGCCGAACGCTCAAAATCGGGTGATTCGCCCACGGCGGACACCTCCGCGCGACACGTCTCGTGACCGCCCGCGCTGAAGCGGGCCAAGCCAGTAGCGTTCGGTAGGTGCGTGCCGGCCGGTCGTGTCGCTCCCGTCCAACCCTGCCAGCGGAGTTCGGGACCGCCTGCCAGCTACGCACAATCGCCGTCCAGGAGGCGGCCCCGCCCCACGGCGGTGGTAGCTCCGCGCACCGCGTCCGCCCGCGGGCTCGGCGGGCCCTGATCCTCACCGTCACCGCCATGGGGCTGCTGTTCGCTCCCGCGGCGTGGTTCGCCCCGGCCCTGGCCGCCACCATGGCCGCCATGCCAGCGGCTCCCGATGCGGGTGGCCAGGCCATCGGAAGTGCTCAGGCCGGTGCCGGTGCTGTCGCCGGCGCGGAAGCAGGCGGCCAGTCGGGCCCGGCGGCCGCGCCCGCTCCGGCGCCCGGAGGCTCCCCAGCCCCCCCGGCACCTGCGGGGCTGGCCGCGCAGGCCTGGCTGGTCGCGGACGCCGGCAGCGGCGCCATCCTCGCCGCCTCCCGCCCGCACGCACAAGATCTTCCGGCCAGCACCATGAAGATCCTCACCGCGTTGACCGTGCTCCCCGGCCTGCCGCCGGACCGGGTCATCACCATCGACGATAATCCGCCCCGCGTGGACGGCACCAAGGTCGGCCTGGTGCCCGGCGTCGGCTACACCGTTCGGGACCTGGCAACCGCCATGATGATCTCCAGTGGCAACGACGCGACGGTAGCCCTCGTCGAAGCCAGCGGCGGCGCCGCGGCGGTCCTGCACCGGATGAACGCGCTGGCCAAGTCGCTGGGTGCGCGCGAAACCGTCGCGGGCGATCCGACCGGACTGGACAGTCCTGGGCAGGTCACCAGCGTGTACGACCTGGCCGTACTCGGCCGCGCCGCGCTCAACGACCCCAGCGTGCGGGGATACCTCACCATCCCGCAGGCATCCCTCGCCGGGCGCGGCGACCAGCGCTTCGAGATCCAGAACCACAACTCGCTGCTTCGCACCTACGACGGCGCCATCGGGGTGAAGAACGGATACACGGTGGCGGCCGGCGCGACGTTCGTCGGGGCCGCCACCCGCGGCGGTCGGACGGTCATCGTCGCGTTGCTGCGCGCGGCCCCCGCCTACGGTGTCGACGCCCGCGCCCTGCTCGACTGGGGATTCGCGCATGCCGACCAGGTGACGCCGATCGGCTACCTGCCGAACTCCGCCAGGGCCGGAGCCGGGGACGCAGCCCGGCCCACCGCCGCCGCACAGGCGGTCGCCAGGCCAGCCGCAGCGCCTGGCCACCGGGCGGCGAACCACGCTGGCGGTCTCATCACCGGCATCGGCCCGATGACCTGGGGCGCACTCGGGTTCACCGTAGGAGCCTGCATCGTAACCGTCCTCATGCGGCGCGCGGCCCGCCGGCATCGCCGACGCCCTGGGCTCGGCCAGACGGTGGTGGGAACCTCGCCGGCTGGGCCGCCGGCCCACGCCGTGCGTCGGCTCGGCGCACGGCCACGCCGGCTCGTACCCCCTCAGCCCGCCTCGCCGGAGGTCTCCGACGGGTGGCGCCGACGCAGCAATGCCCGCAGCCTGGCGATCAGCGTCGCCTCCGAACTGGTGGTCACGGACCCGACGGAGACATCGACAGGCCCGGTCCGGCTACCGGGCACCGCCGACTGGACCGGCTCGAGAGGCATCGAGTCCAGCTCGGGCCCGTTCGAATCTGACCCGTTCGAATCTGACCCGTTCGGACCTGACGCGTTCGGACCTGACGCCTTCGACGGCGACAGGTTCGGCCCGGACGAGCTCGACGCCGTGGAGCGGGACGAGCCCGACGCGGGCCGTTTCGCCGGCGACGGGTCCAACCGGAGCGGGTCCGGCGTGGCAGTGCCCCGGGCGGATGGGGAGTCGGCGCCGTGGGAGTCGGCGGACCGTGGGGCGTCCCGGTTCGGCGACGCATTCGGCCGCTGAGCCTCGAGGGGGGAGGCCGTACCGGAGGGGTAGACGTCCGAGTCGTAGGGCGCGGTCACCGTCCAGGCGGCGACGAACAGCGTCCACCGCATCACAATGTTGATCCAGATGAGCAGTCCGACGATGACCGCGAACGTGCCGTAGACCGGGTTGCCCGTGGTCTGGCCGACCAGCCAGGTCCCCACGACCTTGAGGATCTCCAGCCCGACAGCGCCGAGGACTGCGCCGCGCACCGACCGGCTCCGGTCGGTCTGCTGCGGCAACCGCCAGAACAGGTAGAGAAAGACCGCGGTGTCAATCCCAAGGGCGACGAGCAGGGCCAGGATACCGGTGACCCAGGCGGCGGCCGTACTTCCGGACAGCCCGATCCAGTCCAGGAACGTCCCGGTCGCCGAGATCGACAGGCTGGTGACCACGAGCGAGGTCAACAGGGTAAGCCCGAGGCCGGCGAGGACGGAGATGTCGCGCAACCGCCGCTTGATGATGTTGCCGACGTCGATGTCCTGGTGCCAGATCACCCGCAGCGCGTCACGCAACGCGTCGATCCAGGCGAGGCCGGCGAGTAGCAGCCCGAGTAGACCGATGATGCCGACACCGACCTTGGCGTTCCCGATCGATGTGATGTCGAGCTTGTCCGCCAGCCCCGGCAGGTAGTCGTTGATCTTCCTGGTCAGGCTGTCCTGGACGGCCGGGTAGGCGTCGACCACGAACCCGGTGACCGCAAAGGCGAGCGCGATGATCGGGAAGAAGGACAGGAAGGCGAAGTACGTCGCCGACGCCGCCAGCCGGTCGCCGCTGTCCGCCGTGTACCGGGAATACGCCCGGATAATGTGGTCCAGAAATGGACGTTTCGCCCTTACCGTCCCGGCCGTGTCGGAAACGCTGCCGACTCCGGCCCGAACCGCCTCACGAGGTCTTGTCACACCCGTCGATGTCCCCCCGGCGACGCCCAGTCATTCCCGTGAACCGATATCTGCGCGTCGCCCTCCGTCGCCATTCTGTTCGGATTCGTCCCCCTGCTGATCGAAGGGGAAGAAGCGTATTTGCCGCCAGCGTAGGTCGCCCCCTCTTTCGTAGAGACCGAATCCCCGCACGTCGAACTCCGCCTGGTAGTCGGCCAGTGCCTCGTAGGCGCGGTCGAGGCCGTCCTCGGCGATGTCGTGAGCCACGGTGACATGTGGGTGGTACGGAAAGTTCAGTGGCCGTTCCAGCGGGCCGGATCGCACCGCCGCCGCCAGCGTCGCGCAGCGGGCCTCACCGGCGACAAGAGCGACGAAGATAACCGGCGAAAGTGGGCGAAACGTCCCCGAGCCCCGCAAACGAATCGTGAACGGATCGTTAGGACGGGCAGTGTGCGCCAGATGACGCTCGATCGCCGGCAGGTCGGCCAGACTTACCGTCGTCGGCCCGAGTAGGGTGACATGCGGAATGATCAAGGCGGCGTTGGGATCCCCGAGCCGCTCACGCCAATCCTGGAGCTCGGTCCGGTAGGGCTCCGGAATGCCGATCGCCACACCTATGTCGGCCAGATCCGCCGCGCGAGCAGCGCCGACCGCGGGCGCCCCTTCGACGCGTACTCGGGGCTCGACGCCGACTCCTGGCTCGAGCGGCCTTTCAGTCATGCGCGACCGACACTGCGGCACATGCGGCACCTCGACCGAAGATCGTAACTCTCGGTACTCGTGGCACTCCATCACCGGGTCGATGACCGGCCGTCGGGATCGGTGTCGCCGAGGAAAGCATGCCGACATCATGGCCCACGGACCCCGCCTGTCTCCCGCGGACCAGAAGACCGCGGCCCGCGCACCCACAGACCAGGCCAAAACGGCGACAACCCGCCACACGGCAGAGGCGGATTGCAGAAGGATCCCGACAAGTGCAGCTCGGCCTGCGCCGCCCGCCCGGAGCCCCGCGGTCCGGTCATGCCCAGGGATTCACCACCTGGGGGCGGGCCTGCGCCAACACGTCATCCGACAGGGGTGGCCACAGATGCCGGGCCCAATCACCGAAGTCTCGATCACACAGTGTGACGCATGCGAGTCGGGCGATCGGGTCCACCCAGACGAACGTGCCGGACTGGCCGAAGTGGCCGAAGGTCACCGGTGCATTCGTGCTGCCCGTCCAGTGCGGGTTCTTGCGACCGCGGATCTCACATCCCAGCCCCCAGTCGTTCGGGTCCTGGCGGCCGAAGCCCGGTAGCACACCCGCCAGCCCCGGGAAGGCAACCGACGTGGCGGTGGCGAACGTCTCGGCCGACACGAGGGTGGGAGCGAGCAGCTCGGCGGCGAAGCCACGCAGGTCGGCGAGGGTCGCCGTCACCGCGTGGGCCGCCGAGCCGGTGAGGCTGGCCCCACTCATCCCCAGCGGCTCGAACACGGCCTCGGCGAGGTAGTCGGCGAAGGCGATCCCCGTCGCCTCGGTGACCGCCTCGGCCAATCGGTCGAAGCCGGCGTTGGAATAGATCCGGCGGGTGCCCGGCGCGGCAAGGACCTTGTCGCCTTCGAACGCCAGCCCGGAGGCGTGGGCGAGCAGGTGCGCCACGGTGGATGACTCGGGACCGGCCGAGTCGGCCAGCCCGATCGCGCCCTCCTCCACGGCGATGAGCACCGCGTATGCGCTGAGCAACTTCGACACCGAGGCGAGCCGGAACGGATGATCGTCCGGCCCTGTCTGGCCGAGCTCCCGGACCACCCCGGCGGGCCTCACCCGCCCGACATCCTCGGCGCCAGCCTCGGCGGCGGAAGCGTCGTCCAGACCGAGGACCGTGACCGCCACCGTCCTGACCGGCCACTGCGAAACCTGCTCCAGCGCATCCACGCCACTCACTGTACGAACTCTGCGCCCGGGTCCGCTGCGGACGGACCTGGACGGACCGGACGGGCCCGGCGCACAAGCGAGCCGGGCCGACAGCGGGCACCGGGGGCGCTGGCGCACCATCACCTGGTCGGCTGCGAGACTGACGGGCGTGCAGACCCCGTCCCCAGCGCCCATCCCATCCGGCCCACGCCCCATCCCGGCGGGACCAGCGAAGGACATCGACACGATCACGACGGCGACCCCGATCGTGCGCGTCGACGAGTCGGCGGATCTGCACACCCACACGATCGACGTACTCGTCGTCGGCGGCGGTCCGGCCGGCTGCGCGGCGGCGCTGGCAGCCCTGCGGGAACGCCCCGATGCCAGCGTCGTCATCGCGGACGCCGCGGCGTTCCCCCGGGACAAGACGTGCGGCGACGGAATCGCCCCGCACGGACTGGACGTGCTACGCGACCTCGGCGTCACCGACGCCGTCGCCGGCTACCGGCCGGTCGACCGGATGCGGCTGCGCACGCCGGGCGGCGCCGAGGTGGCCACCCCGTCGGCCCGGGCCAGCTACGTGGTGCCCCGGGAGATCTTCGATGCCCGTCTCATGGCCGCAGCCCAAGCCCGCGGCGCCCACCTGGTGCGACGCCGGATCCGGACCCTGGAGCTCACCGACCGGCCGCGGCCCGACGGACGCGGGCGCGAACCGGTGGTCGTCGTCAACGGCGCGCTGACGGCCCGGGTCGTCATCGGCGCGGACGGCGCGAACTCGGTCGTGCGACGCGGGCTGAACCTTGCGGCCAACCCGCCGGAAGCGATGGCGATCGCGGTGCGGGCGTATGCCGACCTTCCCTCCGACGGGCGTCCGCTCGAGCAGCTCATCCACATGACCGACGACGGCTGGCCGACCTACGCGTGGTCGTTCCCGATCGGCGACGGCCGGGCGAACATCGGCTACGGCATGCTGCGCTCCCGCCTGACCGGCGGCGACGACGGGACGAGCGCGAAGACGGTCCTGCACCGCACCCTGGACCGAATGCTGCCGCACACGCCGGCGGATCCGACCACGCTGCGGGCCCACCTTCTGCCCCTGTCGACTCATCGGCCGCGCCAGCCCAACGGCCCGGTACTCCTCGTCGGCGACGCAGCCTCGCTGATCAACCCGCTGACCGGGGAGGGCATCTACTACGCGCTGCTGTCCGGTTCCCTGGCCGGACAGGCGGCGGCCGGGGGGACGAACCCCACCGGTGCCGGCCGGCGGTACCGGCGCTCGCTCGACGCCGAGCTCGGTCGACACCTGCGGCACACCTCGCTGCTCGCCGGCCTCGTCGGCCGGCGCCGCACGGTGATGGACGCCGCGGTGCGGGCCGCTCGCACCCGTACCGAGCTCTACGACACCCTCGTCGAGATCGGGCTGGGCCGGGGCACCATCCCGGCCAGCTCCCTCACCCGACTCGCCGTACGGCGCACCATGGCCGGGCGGCGCCGACCGCGGCCGTCCCCACCCGTCAAGGTCCCGGGTAGGGCACCGCCGAGGTGAGCGTGATCACCGACGCCCCGAGCAGCAACAAGATCACGGTGTCGAACACCCGCCCGCGCACGGCGAGCAGGCCGACCAGCCGCGTCGGCAGCGCGAGGCGGGCGAGTCCTGCCAGGGCCAGCACAACCCCGATCACCAGCATTCCACGGCGCCACCGGTCCTGGTAGACGAGCACAAACCCGACCGCGACGCCGACCAGCACCGACGCGAACACCATTTCGCGCTGCAGCCAGCGGACGACCCCGGACCGGCCGGCCCCGGCCGCCTGGGCGACCGCAGGCCCGCCGGCTCCCGCCGCGCGCCGGGCAGACGGCCGCCGGTCCACGGCGGGACCCCGCGCCCCGAGCCGTGGGCGCGTGTCGACCTCACGGGCCGCACTGCGCCACTCCTCGCCCTGGGGCGGGCCGCCACGAGTCGTGCGGGTGGACGCCGGGTCCGTCGGCGGCACCGGCGGCGCGAGTCGGTCATCCAGGCGGCGCAGCTCGCGGTGCCGGTCAGCGTCGCTGCGGTCGCACTCGTCCGGGTACCACGGTCGCGGCCGGGAACGTGCCGAGCGGTGCCCCGCCGCCGCTCCCTGCCGGCCGGGTCCTGCGCCCGAGCCGCCCCGCGCATCCCCCCGGCCCCCGGACTCCCCGGGCTCGCCCCTGCCGGCAGCCTCATTCCAGCCCACATCGCCAGGCTGGCCGGCACCGGGCCGGGGCCGGTCGCAGCGGCGTGACCCGTCGGTCACCCCCACCTCCGGCGCCGGTCAGGATCGTTTCGGACGGGCCTGCCGTGCTGAGCTTGGCGATGTGCCGCCGTCGCCGACGGTCCCACCCCGCGACAGGACGGTGCAGAGCACTCATCCAACCAGTACGACCGGATCCTCAGCACACACGGTAGGCCGTGCCCAGGCCATCCACCGCCCGCTCGCCCAGTTGGAGTGTCCCGATCGTCGGAAAGTCACCTGTTACTGACCCTCGACCGGGGATCACCGCCCAAGGACTTGTCCCGGCCAAACGCTGGCAGTCGCCAGTGGACCTGTCGGGTGTCGGCACGGGGGACGGGCCCGGGCAGGTCAGGGACAGAGGTCTTTGAGGGACAGAGGTCTTTGAGGGAAGCGAGGTTTGCGAAAAGTGGACGGGCCGAGTCTGCGGATTGAGATCACCGGCGAGGCGGGCCTCGGGACGGCGGCCCGGGACTGGACTGCCGAACTCCGCGTCCCCGACCCACCCGATCTCACCCGCCGCGAATGGGACGTGCTGCGCGCGCTGTCCCGGCCGGCCGGCGCACCGGGTGCCTTCGTCATCCCGTCGTCCACCCGCGAGGTGGCCGAGAATCTCGTCGTCACCGAGGGCGCGGTCAAGCAGCACCTGTTGTGGCTCTACCGCAAGTTCGACATCGCGCCGGGACCCAACCGGCGGGGACGGTTGGCGAACGAGGTGATGCGCCTCGGGATCGTGCGTCCGGACGCGGTGGAGCCGGCGCAGTACTCCTGACGTCCGCACTCGCGACGCCCGCGAGCAGCACGCATCAACGATGCCGACCACTTTATCACATGCCAGGGGTATACCTGCCGTCGCCCCATCCGGACACATCGGGAACACAATGCTTAACACCCCCACCTGTGAGCGTCGCACGCACTTAGGGCAGACTTCCGGCCGCGGTGCCCATTTGGAGGGAATTCGACGTGGCAGAGGAATCACCCCACAGCAAGAAGCTGCAGGAACTGATGTTCAGGGCCTGGGAGACCTTCGGCGACGCCCGACATCTGGACAGCGACGACAGGGTGTTCGTCCAGGCGTTGGCGCGGCAGACGGCCGACCGGATCTCGGTGCTGTACGGCGCAAGCTGGCGCGACGCCCTGGACTGGGGGGCGCAACGTTACGTGCCCAACGGCGACCAGCCAGGCGGGACTGCGGCGGCGGCGGGTGCGCCGACGGCCACCACTGCGAACGGCAGCACGAGCGGCCGGCGAGGCTCGGCTGCCGCGGAGGCAAACGCCGCGTCGTGAAGCGGTGGAACCGGGCGGCGCGACGCGCCGCTGGGCGGCGCCACCGACGAGTCAGCCCGGGGCCGATCCGCGCCGGGAGCTGATGCGCATCCGCCCGACTCGCCGGGAACGCGGGACCCTGGAGGTCTCTCACCTCCGCCGGTCGGACCAGACCCACCACCGCCGTCCGACCGGCCGGATGGCCCGCAGCCGCAACCGCCGCTGCGGGCCGATCCCTCGTTCCCGGGCCGGCCGGCCATCGAGCCGGAGCACCCTCGGCCGGTGCCTGCGGCGCGTTGGGCCCCTCGACGGTTCCGCTGAGCCTGCCCGCCGGCTGCCCGGTCACTGCGACCGGTGGCCCGGTGCGACCGGTGGCCCGGATCAGTGCGCGAAGTGGCGCACCCCGCTGAAGTAGAGCGTCACGCCGGCCTCCTGAGCGGCGGCGATGACAAGTCCGTCTCGCACCGATCCGCCCGGCTCGACCACGGCCCGAACCCCGGCCTCGGCGAGGACCTCGAACCCGTCCGGAAACGGGAAGTAGGCGTCGCTGGCCGCTACCGCGCCTTTGGCCCGGTCCGCCGCCCTGGTCACCGCGAGTCGTGCCGCGTCGACCCGGTTGACCTGTCCCATCCCGACACCCACGGTGGCGCCGTCACCGGCAAGCAGGATTGCGTTGGACTTGACCGCACGCACCGCACGCCAGGCGAAGCGCAGGTCGGCCAGCAGGGCTTCGTCTGCGGGAGACCCCGCCTCCAACGTCCACCCCGACGGCTCGTCGCCCGGTTCCTCGACCGCGTCCCGCGACTGCAGCAGCAGGCCGCCGCTGACCTGCCGCAGCTCGATCCCGCGCTGATGCGCAGGCGCGGGGCACTCCAGCAGCCGGATCGACGGCTTGCGGGCGAGGATCTCCGCGGCGCCTGGCTCGTAGGCCGGCGCCACGACGACTTCGGTGAAAATCTCTGCGATCTGCTCCGCGAGCTCCACCGAGACCGGCCGGTTGGTGGCGATCACTCCGCCGAACGCGGAGACCGGGTCGCAGGCGTGCGCCTTGCGGTGGGCCTCGGCGATCGTCGCGCCGATTGCGATGCCACACGGGTTGGCATGCTTGATCACGGCGACCGCGGGCTCGGTGAAGTCATACACCGCGCGGCGGGCCGCGTCGGTGTCGGTGTAGTTGTTGTACGACATCTGCTTGCCGTGTAGCTGCCGAGCCGTGGCGAGGCCCGGCTGCCCCTCGGCACCTGCCTCGATGTAGAGCGCGGCCCGCTGGTGCGGGTTCTCGCCGTAGCGCAACACGTCCGAACGGTGCCACTGCGCGGACAGCAGGTCGGGCCAGCCGGTCTCCCGGGCGACCTCGTCGGGGGCGACGACCGCGGCGAACCACGAGGACACGGCGACGTCGTAGGCGGCGGTGTGGGCGAACGCCTTCGCCGCGAGGCGGCGCCGCGCCGGCAGATCGTAGCCCGGACCGCGGACCGCCTCGGCCAGCTCGGCGTACTCGCCCGGAGCGACGACCACCGCGACCGACGCATGGTTCTTCGCCGCCGCGCGGATCATCGCCGGGCCACCGATGTCGATCTGCTCGATCGCCTCGTCCTCGCTCGCGCCGCCGGCCACCGTCGCGGCGAACGGGTAGAGGTTGACCACAACCAGATCGAACGGAGCGATGTCGAGCTCGGCCAGCACGGCCGCGTGCTCGGCGTTACGCAGGTCCGCGAGCAGACCGGCATGGACATGCGGGTGCAGCGTCTTGACCCGCCCGCCGAGCACCTCGGGGAAGCCGGTGACGGTGCTGACCGGGGTCACCGCCAGACCATGGCTGGCCAGCACGTCCGCGGTCGACCCGGTGGAGACGACCTCGACCCCCGCGGCCAGGAAGGCCGCGGCGAGGATGTCGAGCCCACTCTTGTCATAGACGCTGACGAGCGCCCGGCGCAGCGGCCGACACCCGGTGGGGATCACCTCAGCAGACTTTGATCCCCGGGCGGCGCCGCTCGTGCCCGCCGCATCTTCGCCCGATGACGTCATGATTCCTCCTGGACGTGAGCCTCTGCCGGTACCTGAACCTCGACCGGCGCGCGCAAGCCGGGGGCGCGCCGGTGTCCGGCCGGAACCGCCTGAGCGCTCCCCGACCGCACGATCTCGCCGATCGTCGCGACGAACAGCCCTCGCTCGACGCCCTGGATCCGGGCGCGAAGAGTCTGCTCGGTGTCGTCCGGCTCGACCGACACCGGACGCTGGGCGATGATCGGCCCGGTGTCGACCCCCTCGTCGACCCAGTGCACCGTCACACCGCTGACCTTCACCCCAGCAGCGAGCGCGTCGCGGACGGCGGCGGCACCCGGGAAGGCGGGCAGCAGCGAAGGATGGGTGTTGACCGTCCGGAATCGACCGACAACCCGTCGACCAAGGATCTTCATGTAGCCCGCCAGGAGGAGCAGATCGGGCTCGAAGCCGGCGATCCGCTCGGCGGTCGCCACGTTGAACGCCGCTCGGTCGGGATGATCCTCGAGCCGGACGGTGAACACATCGATGCCGCTGGCCCGGGCTCGCCGCTCCGCCCCGGTATCGTGGCGATCGGTGCCGACTGCCACGACGGTCGCGCCGAACTCGGGATCCGCGGTCGCGTCGAGAATCGCCTGCAGGGTGGTTCCCGCGCCCGAGGCGAGTACGACGAGGCGAGCAGACACAACACACTCCGTAACCAGAATTGGCCAGCCAGACGAACCCGGGCCGGACGCCCCCAAGCGACCAGACCACCGGCGAGCCCACAGGCGCCAGCATGACGGCAGCCGCCGCACGCTGGCCGCCACAACCACTGCGCGACGCTTGCGCCTCGACCGGCGAAGGACGACCCATCCGACTGTACTGACTGGACCACCGTCGCCGCGCGGACAGCCCAGCGGGCACCTTGCCGCCCCGCTCACGCTGCCTGGACCCACCCGGTGACGAACTCGGCCAGCTGCGCCTCGATGGCCGTGGCGGACGGGACATCGCCCCCGCGGTGGAGGCGAGCGGCGCGGCCATGGAGAGCAGCTCCGCCAGCCGGTCGTCGTAGCCACCCGTGCCCGCCGCGCACGAGCAATCCGCGGTGAGCCGGTCGCCCGGGCCGTCCGAACCCGCATCGAGCTCGCCGAAGTCGGGCCCGTCGAGCAGATCGCCGGGCCGGCACAGGTACAGCTCGGCCAGCCGGGACAGCACCGTGGCCGAGGGCGCCCGGCCGCCCTTTCCCGGCCAGCTCTCCCAATATGACCAGGTCTTACCGGTCTTGGCCGGTCCCCGCTCCGGCCATCGCTCGTTCCATCGGCGCGCCGCCTCCTCCTGAGTCCAGCCATGGGCGAGACGGAACGCCACCAACGCCGCGAGCCGATGCCGCGCCTGGAGCCTTCGGGCGATGCGACGATAGGACCAGCCGAGTGCCCGCAGGTTCCTGGCCTCGACTCGAATGTGGGCGACCACGACCGGCACGACGACCTCCGTAAGGATGATCCAACGCCGGCACCCTAACCCACGCCACGGACATTTTCCGGCGGCGATCAGACCGGCCGGAGCCGACCGCTGCGACTTACTGGGAACGCCGCGACGGTCTCGCCGAGAGACCGGAGCCGAGCAACGGCATCCGCCGCCGCCAGAACGACGGTTCCGCGTCCTCGGCCAGGAACGGCCGCTCGGCGCGCCGGGCGGCGAGATCGATGCCGCCGAGCAACAGCAGACCCACGGCGGCGACCTCGCCCCCGGCGATCAGCCCGCACACCCAGCCGGCGGTCGGTCCGTAATGGCTGTCGACCCCACCGACCCGCCCGATCGACGCCTGGATCGCCAGCCCGGTGAGCAGACCGCACGTCACGCCCGCAACCAACACGGTCGCGAGCCGGTCCCGCGACCGGCTCCCGGCGGTGGCCCGGTTGACCATCGCCACCAGCACGATGCCCGCGACAATCGGCACCAGGGCGAGGACGAGCCAGCCGGGCCGCGGCAGCGCATTCGGGGGCAGCGCCGCCAGTACCGGCAGGTCGGGCAGGTCCGCGGGATGGACCGTGTCGACCCGGACCAGGCCGGGCCCGGTCCGGAAACCGGGACCGAGGGCGTAAGCCAGGCCCCACAGCATCAGGTTGGGGACCAGCGCAAGCTGCGTGGCCGCGAGCCCGATCCCACCGAGCACCCCGACGTCGAGCGACCGCTCCGCCCCGGCCACCTCGGGCAACGTGGCGGCAAGCACCAGGGCGACACCGAAGGCGGCGATGGCGATAAGCGATGCGAACGCACCCGCCCCGCACAGCATCGAACTGCGCAGCATCACGGGCAGCGTTCGCCAGGCGGTCCGCAGCCGGTGCCGGCCGGCGAGGGTGCCAAGCAGCGCAGCGGGCAGACCGAGCGCGACCGTACCCAGCGCCGCGGACAGCAGGGTCGGCCGGGCCGGCCCGGAGCGCACGACGAGCACGACGAGCACGACGAACAGCGTCTGCGCACCGACAACGCCAAGGACGTCGGCCACCACCGCCCCCCAGGGGACACCGTTGGGCGCGCCGCGCTGGCTCCGGTTGTCGGCCCCGCCCACCGCGCCGGAGTCGGCGAGACCGGCGCAGCGTGGGGTGAGCTGGCGCGGGTACGGCCGCCGCCCGCCGGTGCGCGGCGCTGAGCGCCGCGGCCAGGGGAAACAGCGCGAGCCCGAGCGGCCGGAAGGCGATCACCCCGTCCGGCAGCCGCAGCGTCGTGCCGTGGGCGACGAGCCACAGGTCGGTGCCGACACGCAGCGCCGCGGTGGGCCCGGTGGACGAACCGGTGTCCGCGCCCCACACGACCAGGACGATGAACTCGATGAAAACCAGCCCGGCCGCCGACGCGGCGATCGCCGCCACCGCCGGACGGCCGGCCCGCTGCCACAACCGGTCGAGGAGCTGGCCTGCGAGGCCGGGACGGTGGGGGATGGCGGGCACGCTAGGACGCTCGCACGCGCCTGCACGCCATCCCGGACAACACCCCGCTCGAAGCCCGGAAATGCCGGGAACATCCCGGCTGTCCGCACCGCCCGACCTTGATGGTCACCCGTTGCGTTCCGATGGGCTTTGACGCTCGCCGCTCACGCCGTCGACAAATTAACTGTCCGCCGGGGGCTGCTGACCGTAAGTACCCGGAGGCTGCGGCTGGCCGTAGCCAGGTGGCGGCTGCTGCTGGCCCCAATCCCCCTGTGGCTGGCCATAAGCAGGCGGCTGGCCGTAGCCACCTTGCTGGGGCTGGCTATAGCCCCCACCGGTGGGGGGCTGGCCGTAGCCCGGCGAGGGCTGGCCGTAGCCGGGCTGGCCGTAGCCGCCGGTCGGGGCGCCGTAGCCGGGCGTCGGCTGCTGGCCGTAGGGCTGGCCGTAGGGCTGGCCCGGCGGCGGCCAGGCTCCGGGCGCGCCCGGGCCACCCGCCCGGCCGCGGCCGGGGATGGTCGCACCGTTCACCAGCGCCGCCAGGACACCGAAGACCGTCTGGGCGATGGCGGCGATGAGCGCGAGGTAGAAGCCGTAGCTCGGCCCGGCATCCAGCCCTTTCGGCGCGTCGGGGAACCTGATCCACCGGATGAGCAGGAGCAGGCTGGCGAACGCCGAGGCACCGGGCATGATCCACAGGGCGGATACCGGACCGACGTCCGGGATGCGGAGGTTCGCGAACAGCCGCGCCACGAGCAGACCGGCCACCGCGAGCACCAGCAACACCGGGAACCAGGAGTTGAACCCGAGCCCCCAGCCGTTCTCGTGCACCTTCGTGCTGCGACCGAAGAACGAGTAGCTCACCGAGTACCACGGCAGGAAGCCCACGATGAACATGACCGCCCCGGATGCGATCACCCCGATGTCGTTGGTCGCGACGCTACGACCGCCGATCTGTGCCACGACGGGAACCCCACTTCGTCAGGTCGGTCGGCACGGCGACGCCAGTTCACCCACGCACCGAGCAGGAGTCTTGCAGCCGTGGGGAGATGAGGGAAGACACCAAGTGCCCTCAGTCCCGACAATCTGCGACCCCTGGACCGTCTCGATGATGAGCCACCGCAGGACGCGGGGGCTCATCATCTAAACAGGTCTACAACGACCGCATGATGTCAGCCATCAGGCGGGCCGTCTCGGACGGGGTCTTACCCACCCGCACACCGGCCTTCTCGAGGGCTTCCTTCTTCGCCTGCGCGGTTCCCGACGAACCGGACACGATAGCGCCTGCGTGGCCCATCGTCTTGCCCTCCGGGGCGGTGAAGCCGGCGACGTAGCCGACGACCGGCTTCGTCACGTGCGCCTCGATGTGCGCCGCGGCCCGCTCCTCGGCGTCCCCACCGATCTCACCGATCATCACGATGGCGTCGGTGCCCGGGTCGGCCTGGAAGGCGTCGAGGGCATCGATGTGGGTGGTGCCGATGACCGGGTCGCCACCGATGCCGACGCAGGTGGAGAAGCCGAACTCACGCAGCTCGTACATCATCTGGTAGGTCAGCGTGCCGCTCTTGCTGACCAGGCCGATGCGGCCGCCGGGGGTGATGTCGGCCGGGATGATGCCCGCGTTGGACAGGCCGGGGCTGGCGATGCCCGGGCAGTTCGGCCCGATGATCCGGGTCGTGCCCTTGGACTGGCTGTACGCCCAGAACTCGGTCGTGTCGTGGACCGGCACGCCCTCAGTGATGACCACCGCGAGCCCGATGGCCGCGTCGATCGCCTCGATCGCCGCGTCCTTGGTGAACTTCGGCGGCACGAAGATGACCGAGACGTTCGCGCCGGCCTGCTCGATCGCGTCGGCGACGGTGCCGAACACCGGCACGCCCTCGACCTGCTGGCCGACCTTGCGCGGGTTCACCCCGGCGACGACGTTCGTGCCCGCGGCGAGCATCCGCCTGGTGTGCTTGGTGCCCTCCGAGCCGGTGATGCCCTGCACCACGACCCGGCTGTTCTCGTCAAGCCAGATAGCCATCGGTTCGCAATCCCTTCGCCCTGGTCAGGCCGCGGCCGCGGCGAGCTCGGCGGCGAGCTTCGCCGCGCCGTCCATCGTGTCGACCGGCTTGACCACCGGGAGGTTCGCCTCCTTGAGGATGCGACGGCCCTCCTCGGCGTTGTTGCCGTCGAGGCGCACCACCAGCGGGGTGGTGACGTCACCAACGATCTTCAGCGCCTGCACGATGCCGTTGGCCACGGCGTCGCACGAGGTGATGCCACCGAAGATGTTGACGAAGACGCTCTTGACCGCCGGGTCGCCGAGGATGATCGACAGGCCGTTCGCCATCACCTCGGCGGATGCGCCACCACCGATGTCGAGGAAGTTCGCCGGCCGCTTGCCGCCGAACTCCTCGCCCGCGTAGGTCACCACGTCCAGCGTCGACATGACCAGGCCGGCACCGTTTCCGATGATCCCGACCTCGCCCTCGAGCTTGACGTAGTTGAGGCCCTTCTCCTTGGCCTTCTGCTCCAGCGGGTCCACCGCGGAGACATCGACGAACGCCGCGTTCTCCGGGTGCCGGAAGTCGGCGTTCTCGTCGAGGCTGACCTTGCCGTCGAGCGCGATGACGCGACCCTCGGCGGTGAGGATGAGCGGGTTGACCTCAACCAGGGTGGCGTCGGACTTCACGAAGACGGTCCACAGCTTCGCCAGCAGCTCGGCGGCGCCGGCCAGCGCGGCCTCGGGCAGCTTGGCGGCCACCGCGATCTCGCGGGCCTTCGCGGCGTCGACGCCGGTCAGCGGGTCGATCGCGATCCGGGCGAGCGCGTCCGGGTTGGTCGCGGCCACCTCCTCGATCTCCATGCCGCCCTCACGGGACGCCATGGCGAGGAAGGTCCGGTTGGCCCGGTCCAGCAGGAAGGAGGCGTAGTACTCCTCCGCGATGTTGCTGGCTTCCTCGACGAGCACCGAGTGGACCGTATGGCCCTTGATGTCCATCCCGAGGATCGCTGTAGCCTTCGCGAAGGCGTCGTCCGGCCCGTCGGCCACCTTGACACCGCCGGCCTTGCCTCGGCCGCCGGCCTTGACCTGCGCCTTGACGACCACCTTGCCACCGAGTTCGGCGGCAATCGCGCGCGCCTCCTCAGGGGTGGTCGCCGTCTTCCCGGTGGGCACCGGAACGCCATGTTCGGCGAACAGCTTCTTCGCCTGGTATTCGAAGAGATCCACGGTCCGTCCAGTCGGATGCGGTCGTGCGGGTCGGGTTACGTAGGGGGGCACAGAACGCCTGCGAGCCTACTGACGAGGCGGTTACGGCGCGCGTCACGCGTAGTGCCACTGTGCACGCTCGGTGGCGGCGGCGAGCCCGTCGGCGGACCACCCGGCTCGGTGCCGCCGATGGTGCCATCGCCCGGGTACGGACGACCTCCTTCCCACGTCAGGCCCATCGATACAGGACAAATGAGGTGCACATCGCGCCCCGCGAGGCGCCGGCACGCCGCGCACGGCCGGATCAGGCGTACGAGCAAGGACGCTGAGCGTGACCACCAGACGCGGCACCGCGATCTCCCGTGTCCGAGGTCACGGAGTTGGCCATCGGATATATGTCAGAAATCACATCGGAACAACACCGATCGTGGTCGACCATCCGACTGCCTTAGCCGGATTGGCGGCGAATTCACCGCAGTGCGAGGACGATCAGCAAACTGACGACGGTGAGCCCGATTCCGGTCCAGCCCAATGCGATCCCGACGGCCGCGAGCCGCCGACCCCGCTGGTTGTGGCGACGAATCTGGGCCTGGGCGACCGAGCCGACGACGATCGCGGCCACGCTGCCGAGCCCGAACAGCCAGCTCAACGCCAGAACAACCGACAGCAGCGCCCGGCCGTTGAGGCCGTGCTCCACCGGAGTGGTAGGCGGGAACCTCCGAGGATCCCGACCATCCCCACCGGCCCCGCCACCCGACGTCACGGGACGGCGGTGCCCACGGTCGGCCGGCGCACTGACCGCTCCGCCCAGCGCCGACGCGGCCGGCCGCCGTTGAGGTGAGGCAGCCGACGGGATTGGGCTCGAAGAGGGAGCCGAACTCGCGGGCCTGATCCACGCCCGGAACTCCGACGCGTCCGGCGGCCGCGCCAACGGGGTCGGGTCCGGCGGCCGGATGGTTTCCTCCGCCTGGGCCTCCCGCGGCTGCAGGCGATTCTCGCGGGGCGCGGGACGGGACAGGAGTTCCGCGGGCCGTCTGTCGTCCACGGCCGGCGGGTCGGGCCGCGGGTCGGGCCGCAGCCGGACGGGCGCCCGTGAGTCCGGCTCGTCGATGTCGTAG
>NZ_CADCWT010000050.1 GCF_902806485.1 Candidatus Frankia alpina
CGTTCGTGGGTCTGCCGGTCCAGGGAGCGTCCCCCGAGGTCAGGCCGTGACCGGGGGGGCCGGCTGGTCGGCTGGCGGCCGGGCGGCGCGGCCGCCCGGCCAGCGGATTCCCCAACCTCCGCGGCCGGTGCCGCAGGTGCCTGCGGGGCCGCACGCGGTGGTCGTCGCGGGCGCCCGGCCCAACTTCGTCAAGGCCAAGCCGGTTCTGGACGCCCTGGCGGCCGACGGGTTCCGCACCACCCTCGTGCATACCGGCCAGCACTACGACGAGGCGATGAGCGGGGTGTTCTTCGCCGAGCTCGACCTGCGCCGCCCCGACCACCACCTGGCGGCGGGCTCGGGCTCCCACGCCGTGCAGACGGCGGCGGTGATGACCGCCTTCGAGCCGCTGCTGGATCGGCTGGCCCCCGACGTCGTCGTCGTGTTCGGGGACGTGAACTCCACCCTCGCCTGCGCGCTCGTCGCGGCCAAGGCGGGGGTGCGGGCCGCGCACGTCGAGGCGGGTCTGCGCAGCGGCGACCGGTCGATGCCCGAGGAGATCAACCGTATCGTTGCGGACCGTCTGTGCGCCGACCTGTTCGCCCCGTCGCCGGACGCGGTGGAACACCTGCTGCGGGAGGGCGCCGCGCCGCGGTCGGTGCACCTCGTCGGCAACGTCATGGTCGACACCCTGCTGGCCCGCCGGGACGAGGCGCTCGCCCGACCGACCCTCGCCGAGCTCGGGTTGCATCCCGGCGGCTACGGGCTGGTCACCCTGCATCGGCCGGCCAACGTCGACGACGTCGCGGCGCTCGCCGGTCTGCTCGCGGCGCTCGGTGAGATCGCGGCGCGCTGCCCGCTGGTCTTCCCGGCGCACCCGCGTACGGCGGCCCGGGTGGGTGACCGGTTGCCGCCGGGGGTCCGCCTGCTCGGCCCGGTCGGGTACCTCGACTCGGTGGCCCTGCAGGCCGGCGCGCGGATCGTGCTCACCGACTCGGGCGGGATCCAGGAGGAGTCGACGGTGCTCGGCGTGCCGTGCCTGACGTTGCGGGAGTCCACCGAGCGCCCGCTGACGGTCATCGAGGGCACGAACCGCGTGGTCGGGCGCGACCGCCGGGTCGTCGTCACCGCGGCGCTGGACACCCTGGAGCATCCGCCGGCCGCGCGCCGTCCGGCACTGTGGGACGGGCAGGCCGGCCGGCGGATCGCCCGGGTGCTGGCACAGGCGGTGAGGGCACCCGCGGCCGGCGGCGTCCCCGCGGACCCGGTGGCCACCGTGCGCTGAGGCCACCGTGAGCTGAGGACACGGTGAATCGGCTACGTCTCGCTATGCAATTAATAAGCAACACTCTGCTCATGTCATCGAACAAGCTGGTGGTGGTCGGGCAGGGCTATGTCGGTCTCCCGGTGGCGATGCGGGCCGTCGCCATGGGCTGGCGTGTCGTCGGGGTGGAGGTGGATCCCGACCGGGCCGCCCGGCTCGCGGCCGGGCACTCCTACGTCGAGGACATCCCGAATTCCGAGCTCGCCGCGGCCCTGCACAGCGGCCGGTACGAGCCGACCCTCGACTACGCGCGGGCCGGCGGATTCGACGTCGCCGTGATCACGGTGCCGACCCCGCTGCGCGAGGGCGCCCCCGACCTGTCCTACATCGTCGATGCCGCGCGCAGCCTGGCGCCCCTGGTCACCGCCGGATCCACCGTGATCCTGGAGTCAACCACCTATCCCGGGACGACCGAGGAACTGCTCGCCCCGCTGCTGGCCGAGGGCTCCGGGCTGCACCCCGGGGTGGACTTCCACCTCGGCTACTCCCCAGAACGCATCGACCCCGGGAACCGGACGTGGAACCTGGTGAACACGCCCAAGGTGGTCTCCGGCACGGGCCCGGCGTCGCTGGCCGCCGTCACCGCCTTCTACGACAGCCTGATCGAACGGACGGTCCCGGTCGGTTCGACCCGCACCGCGGAGCTGACGAAGCTGCTGGAGAACACCTTCCGGCACGTCAACATCGCGCTGGTCAACGAGCTGGCGATGTTCGCCCACGAGCTCGGCGTCGATGTCTGGGAGGCGATCGACGCCGCGTCGACGAAACCGTTCGGGTACCTGCGCTTCACCCCCGGTCCCGGCGTCGGCGGCCACTGCCTGCCCATCGACCCGTCGTACCTGTCCTGGCGGGTGCGCCGCAGCCTGGGTCGCAGCTTCCGGTTCGTCGAGCTGGCCAACGACGTCAACGACCACATGCCCGACCACGTCGTGCGCCGGGTGACCGAGATGCTCAACGCCCGCCACCTGCCCGTCGCGGGCACCCGCATCCTGCTGCTGGGGCTGGCGTACAAGCGGAACACCGGCGACGCGCGAGAGGCGCCGGCGACCCGCGTCGCCGGCCTGCTGGCCGATCTCGGCGCCGACGTGCGCGCCGCGGACCCGCACGTCGACCCGGCGCGGCTGCCTGCGCGGGTGACCCTCGTCGAGGCGGCCCCGGCCGAGCTCGCGGCGGCGGACCTCGTCGTCGTGCTCGTCGACCATGACGCCTTCGACCGCGACACGGTGACCCGGCACGCTCGGCTCGTGCTCGACACCCGCCGCTGGCTGCCCGGCCCGACCGATGCCCGGCGGTCGGGCCCCGCCGTCGTGGCGATCCCATCCCAGGCGACCCGGCACGAAGCCGCCGGACTAGCCGTGGAGTCGCTCTGACCGGGGAAGCGTAGCGCGCAGGCCCTGTCCTTCGGTGCGGGATCAGCGTGTTGCAGCTGATCGCTGTTGCCTGTCGACGTATTCGCGCGACAGTGCGAGCTGGGTGCCGCCCGCCGGCGCGGTGAAGTAGGGCGGTGACCTGAAGTGCCCGCGGATGTTGTACCGGTTCACCTGGCTGGTGTGCTCTGAGCGCAGCCGTCGTGCGGAGACGCCGTTGAGGCTGTTCACCAGTGTGGATACCGCGACTTTCGGTGGGTAGTCGACGAGGTCGAAGTGGTGATCCAGACGCTGTAACCCGCACGACGCGGGCCGGGCGGGTGGAGCGCGATGCCCCGCCCGCCCGCCCGTTCGTTCCTTCGCCGTCGGATGGCGAGCCCCGTCGTCCGGACTCTCCGCGAGTGTTGTATCTCTCTGTAGTCGTGTGATGGCTGTAGGTTGTCCACGTCCTGGGGGAGCATCGGCGAAGGGCGGGGGCCATGCGAGTTGTCGTCGCGACGGAGGCACGGTTCCACCGGGGAGTCGACGACGCAGTACTGGCCCGCACTCCCGGTGAGGCCTACCCGCACTGGTGCGGCTACCTCGGCGTCTTCGACGAGGTCGTGGTGCTCGCCCGGGTCGGCGCGGCGTCCCCCGACCCGGCGATGACGGCGTCCTTCCCGGTCGAGGGCGACCGGGTCCGCGTCGTCGCGCTGCCGCCCTACCAGGGACCGGGCGGCTATCTGCGTACCGCGCGATCGCTACGCTTCGTGATTGCCAGGGGGCTCGACTCGGGTGGCCAGCTTGCCCCCACCCCCCGTCAGCGCGCCGCCGCCGCGGGGGTGGCGAGCCGGTCGGCGGCGCCCGCCCGCTCGCCTCACGTCGTGGACACCCGCTATCTCGCGGTGATGCCCGGCATGGTCGGGGCAGCCCTCGTCACCGAGGTGCGCGCCCGCGGGCTGCCCTACGTCCTGGAGATCATCGGTGATGCCGAGGCGGTCGCCGGCGGGATGTTCGGCCGCTGGGCGCGCCGGCCGGCGCGGCGCTGGCTGGCCCGGCACGCCGCCGGAGCCCAGGCGGTCGGCTACGTCACCCGCGAGACCCTGCAACGCCGCTACCCGCCGGCGGCCGGGGCGTTGACGGCCAGCTACGCCTACGGTCGCCTGAACGCCGAGGACTTCGCCGCGGCCCGCCCGCGCGCCGCCCGGCCGCCGTTGCCGGCAACGCCGGTGCCGGCAACGCTGGTGACGATCGGCTCGCAGGACCGCCGGTACAAAGGCCACGACATCCTGCTGGCCGCGGTCGGCCTGCTCGACGCGTGGGGGCACCAGCTGCGTGTCGTCATCGTCGGCACCGGCCGCCATCACGCCGACCTCGTCCGCGCCGCCCGGCGCGAGGGGCTCGCCGACATCGTCGAGTTCGTGCCGGCGCTCGACCGGGCCGGCGTGCGCGCCGTACTCGACGCCGCCGACCTGTTCGTCCTGCCGTCGCGGACGGAGGGCCTGGCCCGGGTGCTCATCGAGGCGATGGCCCGCGGGGTGCCCGCGATCGCCACCGCGGTCGGCGGGACCGTCGAGCTGCTCGCGCCGCAGGACCTCGTCCCGCCCGAGGATCCCGAACGGCTCGCGATACGGATCGCCGAGGTCCTCGCCTCACCCGACACGCTCGCCGCGATGTCCGCGCGCAACCGCGCCGCCGCCGAGAACTACCGCGGCGACCGGCTGGCCACCCGGGCGTCGGCCTTCTACGCGGCGATCGCCGGTTGGGATCCGTCGGCGCGCGGCCGCCCGGCCACGCCGTCCGGATCGCCACCCGTGCGGACCCCCCAGCCGACGGGAGGGCGATCATGACCCCGGAGACCACGTCCGCACTGGAGACCATCGGGCGGACAGCGCCCGCGGACACCCCGGTCGACCAGCGGCCAGGTGTCCCGAGCGGGTCCGCGACCGAGGCCCGGCCCGCCCCGCCCGCGACCGGCGCGGCCGTCGTGGCCACCCGGTCGGAGCCCGGCGACCCGGGTCGCCGTCGCCGTCCGGTGCGGGTGATCGAGGTGCTGGGTCGGATGGACCGGGCCGGCGTGGAGCTGCGCGCCGTGAACCTGCTGCGCCGGCTGGATCCGGAGGAGTTCCGGCTGGAGTTCGCCGTCACCTCCGGCGCCGCCGGTTCGCTGGACGCCGAGATCCGCGACCTCGGCAGCGAGGTGTATTATTGCCGCACCGACTGGCGCTTCGGCTGGCGGTTCCTGCGGCTGCTGCGGGAGGTCCGCCCCGACGTGGTCCACTCCGCCGTGGCGACCTTCTCCGGGGTCGTGCTCACGCTGGCCCGCCTCGGCGGCGTGCGGCGGCGGGTGGCGTACTTCGTCAGTAGCGCCGACCGGCACGGCGACAGCCTGCGCGGGCGGGTGCAGCGGGCGTTCGGGCGCCTGCTGCTCGACCGGTTCGCCACCGACCTGATCGCGGTGAGCGAGGCGGCGATGCGGGGGCTGTGGCGGGAGGAGTGGCGGATCGATCCGCGCTGCCGCGTCATCTACAACGGCGTCGAACTGGAGCCGCCCGGGGTCGCGATCGCCGCGCGGCGTCGCGCCGAGGACCTGGCGGAGGACGACTACGAGCACGTCACCCTCGTCCACATCGCCCGTCCGGACCCGCTGAAAAACCGGGCCCGCGCCATCGAGATCCTCGCCGCGCTGCGAGCCCGCTCGGTCCACGCGCGGCTGCGCATCGTCGGGCGTCAGGACGACGCCGAAACCGCCCGCCTGACCGTGCTCGCCGACCGGCTCGGCGTCGCCGAACACGTCGAGTTCACCGGGGAGGTCCGCGAGATCTCCCGGCTGCTCGTGGCGTCCTCGCTGCTGCTGGTCACCTCGCTGCACGAGGGCATGCCCACGGTCGTGCTCGAGGCGCTCGCGGTGGGCACCCCGGTGCTCTCGGCGGACCTGCCGGGAGTCGTCGAGATCGCCCGCCTGCTGCCCGGGGTCGCCACGCTGCCGCTGGCCACGTCGGACGCGGTCTGGGCGGACACCGCCGACATGCTCACCGCGGTCCCGCCGACCATCGATCAGCGCCGCGAGGCGATGCGGTTGCTGCGCCGTTCCCCGTTCACGATGGACACCTGGCAGCGCGACATGACGGCGGTGTGGTCCTAGGCGATGGCCGCGCTGAGCCGAGCCGGCGGACCATGTGGGTCCGGGCGGCTGTACCCACCCGTGTCTGCGGCCGCCGCCTCGCCCGCCTCGCCCGCCTCGCCCGCGCTGGCTGTCCGATCGGCCGGCGTGGCCGAAACACCGTCACGCCGGGCGAGCGGGATGGCGCTCGCCGGCTGCCTGGTGGCCCTGTTCGTGGTCGCGGCCTGGGCGTCGTCGTTCGCCGGACTGGTGGAGCACTCCGCCGCCCGGCTCAGCGTCCTGGTGGTCGCCGGCTGCGTGCTGCTGTGCGTCCGGGCCCAGCCGCGTGGGGTGTGGGCCTGCTCATCGGTCTACCTGATCACTCTGTCGGTGTTCCACCTCGGGGTGGCGGCGTTGTTCGCCACCGGCACCTCCTTCGATCGGATCCGCGGCCAGTACGACTTTCGTTGGCTGGCCGTCTACCCGATGAGCCGGCTGTTCGCCGTGGCCACGCTGGGGGTCGTCAGCGCCGCCGTGGGGGTGGCGGCGATGACCCTGCTGCGGGCGGTGCGTGCCGCGGGCGACCGTCCCGTGCCCGCCGCGGGCGACCCGCCGGCCACCGCCTCCCCGGATCGGCCGGATCGGCCGGATCTGCGTGCCCCCGCCGGCCTCGTGGTGCTCGCGGTGTCGGTCGTCGGGCTCGTCGCGATCGTGCTCGCCGCCGGCGGGATCGGGCTGCTGTTCGGTTCGTACGCCGCGGTCGGTCAGACGGCGCTGCGCGGCCCGCTGGTGCCCTACGTGCTGCTCGGGGTGGGCCTGGGCCTCGCGCTCGCGGTCATCGGCGGGCCGAGCCGGTGGCGCACGGCGGCCCTCGTGGTGTTCGCGCTGTTCGCCGCCGCGGCCTTGCCGCTGGGGCTGCGGGGCGAGGTGATGTTCCCGGCCGTCGCGGCGGCGGCGGTGGCCGCCAGGCGGCGCATCGTGGTGCGCGGGGTCGTCGTCCTGCTCGGCGCGGTCATACTGCTGGCGTTGATCGGCGGATTGCGGGAGATCCGCGAGTCCGGCCTTGCCGCCACCCGGCTCAGCGCCATCACCTTCAGCCCCGTCGACGGGATCGCCGAGCTCGGGGCCTCGATCCGTCCGGTCGGCTCGGTGCTCGAATGGCGCGACGAGTTCGGCGAGCGTCCGCCCGCGGGGTCGACCTTCTACGGCCAGCTCGACCGGCTGGTGTCCGGGCGGCTGCTCGGTCATCCCCAGCCCTCCCAGTTCAGCGACGAGCGGCTGTTCAACGTGTTGATGCTCGACCGGGAGGGCCCGATCGGAGGATCGCCGATCGCCGAGGCCTATTACAACTTCGGCGCCCGCGGCGTGGTCGGCTTCCTGCTGCTGACCGGGCTCGTCGTGGCCTGGATGGACCATGGCCGGTCCGTGCGCAGGACGGACACGGCCTGCCTCGTCCTGCTCGTCCCGTTGATCACCGAGGTGCGCAACGCCTTCGCGGCGGTTCCGGTCCAGGCGATGCTGGGACTGGGCGTGCTCGGCCTGATCCGGTTGGCCGAGACAGCGGCCGCCCGTACCGCCCGTACGGACCCCGCTCGTCCGCTCCGGCCGGCCCCGCCGCGCCCCCGCCCAGCTAGCCGGCCAGCGCGGGCGGGGCGGGAGTCCGTTCCGGTGCGGTCCGAGCCGGCAGCGGCGCCGGGTCCGCGGGTCGGGGGTCCGCGGGCGGTGGACTCGCCGCCGCCCCCGCCGCCCCCGCCGGGTCCGAAGGCGAACGTGGCGAAACCCCACCGCGGGATCGGCCGGGTCGGCGCGGTGGTAACCGGGTGGCTGGGGCTGTCCGCCGTCGCCAGCCTGGGCCAGGCGATGGTCACCGCACGGATGCTGCCCCTGGGCGGGCGGGGAGCGCTGGTGGTCCTGCTGACCATCTCCGCGCTGGGCTCGCTCGTCGGCGGGCTGGGCACGAACGTCGCGTTCCGGCACTACTTCGGCCGCGGCGACCCCCGGGTGTCCCTCGGCGACTACCTGGGGCTGTCCCTCACGGTGGCCCCACCCGCCGCCGGCCTGGTCACCGTGGCGTCGTTGCAGGTGATCCACCTGTCCGGGGGGGCGCGGGTGGACGCCGAGCTGGGGGGCGCGATCGCGGTCCTCGCCGTCGCGAACCTGCTCGCTGTGCAGGTGCTCGACGCGCTCAACGCCGCCGGTTCGATCGTCCTTGCCGCCGGGCTCGTCGCCGCCACGGGGCTCGGCCAGCTCGGGCTGCTGCTGGCCGGCCCGCGCCACCCGTCCCTGCCCCACATCCTGGTGATCCTCGCGCTGTGCTGGGCCGCGCAGGCGGCGGCGGGCGTGGCGGTACTGGCCCGGTCGGGGCTGTCCGTGCGGCCGCGGGCCGACCGATGGGCCTGGCGGCTGCTGATCGTCAAGGGCGTGCCCGCGCTCGGCCTCAACGTGGGCGCGACCATGGCGTTCCGCTTCGACCGGTTGCTGGTCGCGGCCTTCGGCGGCGCCGGCGCCGGCGCGGTGTACTCGATCGCCGCCGCTGCCGGTGAGGCGCTGCGCCTCGTGCCCGGGTCGGTGGGCCAGGTGGTCTTCCACCGCACCGCGCGGGGCGCCCTGTCCCGCGCGGTGCTGCGCCGCGTGACCCGAGTCCTGCTCGCCGTCCTGCTGGTCGCCGCGGGCGTCCTCGCGCTCGTCGCGCCCTGGCTGGTACGAACCCTGTTCGGACCCGGCTACGCCGCGGCGGTCACCCCGATGCGCCTGCTGTTGGTCGCCGAGCTCCTGCTGGCTCCGTTCCTGGTCGAATGCCGGGCGCTGAGCGGCCTCGGCCGCACCGGCGCGGCCGGCGGCGCCGGATTGCTCGGGCTGGCCGTGTCGCTGGTGACCTACCCGGTGCTCGTGCCCTGGCGGGGACCTGCCGGCGCCGCAGTCGGCAGCATGCTCGCCTACGTGGTCATGACGGCGGTGGCCCGCCGTGCGCTGGGCAGGGAGCTCGGCACCCCGCCTGCCATCCGCTTCTCGCCGCCGGCCACGTCCCCGACCTCGCCCGGCCCATCCGGCCCAGGCCGTCCGCGCGGGCCGGGCGCGGACGAGCCCGCTGCCAGCCTTCGGAAAGGGGATGCCCTGATGGCGCTACACCCCCAGCACGACACGCTCGTCGTCGAGCCGACCGCCCACGGCGGGCGGCTGGCGTTCTACCGGCAGGCGGCCGACGCCGCCTACTGGGACGAGCTGTGGGACGCCCAGCCGGCGGACTACCGCCGGGCCCGCGCGGGCCACCTCCCCCTGCACCTGCGCCGCGCGGTCCGCCGCCACCTACCGCCCGGCGGCCGAGTCCTGGAGGCCGGGTGCGGGCCTGGGCAGTTCAGCGTCGCGATGGCGGCCAGGGGATTCACCGCCGAGGCGGTGGACTGGGCGCCGCGCACCGTCGAGCGGCTGCGCACGGCCGCGCCGAAGATCCGCGTCTGGCGGGGCGACGTCCGCCGGCTCGACGTGCCCGACGGGTACTACGACGCGGTCTACTCGCCCGGCGTGTGCGAGCACTTCGCCGACGGCCCGCAGGAGGTGCTACGTGAGACCCTGCGCGTGCTGCGACCGGGCGGGACTGCACTGGTCTCCACACCGTGCTTCAGCCCGCTGTTGCGCGCCCTGGGCCCCGGCGGTGGGCCGGGCCGGCTACCGCGGCCGCGGGCAGGGGAATTCTACCAGTACGCGTTCACCCCGGCGGAGCTGTCCGCCGTGCTGCGCGCCGTCGGCTTCGAGCAGGTACGGGCGCATCCCTACGGAGCGCTCGCCACCGTGCTGGAGTTCACCGGTCCCGGCCGAGCCCTGGCCGCCCGCGTTCCCCGTGCGCGCCTGCGGCCGCTGGAGGCCGCCCTCGACCTGCTCGGCGTGGCCCACCTGTCCGGGCGGGCCTGCCTGTGGGTGGCCCGCCGGCCGGCGTACCCGCCGGTGGCGCCTGGCGTCCCGCGCACCTCGGCGGCTGCCGCCCGCCCGTCCACGACCCTGGAGGACCGCTCCGAATGAAGATCGCCACGTTGGTCAAGACCGGTGACGGGCCGTTGTGGATCCTGCCGCACGTTCTCGCCGCCCGCGAGTCCGGCGACCAGGTGGTCGTGCTGCTACCCGCGCCGGATCACACCGACAGCCGGGTGGCGCGGGAGCTGACGGCGCTCGGGATCGAGGTCGTCGAGAGCCCGGCGCCCCGGCGCGGCGCGTCGTCGGTCGGGCAGCTCGTCGGAATCGTTCAGCTGCGAGCGAGGCTGCGCGAGCTCGGCGTCGACGTCGTGCACTACCACCTGTACGCCTCGGCGCTGGCGGTCCGGTTCGCCACCCTGGGCACCCGGATCACCCGGGTGTACATGGTCGCGGGCCCCCTCTACCTGGACAACGCGCTGATCCGGCGGGCCGAGCGGGTGCTGTGCCGGCTAGACCACCTGGTCATCGCGTCCAGTGTGGACATCCGCCGGCGGTACGCCGCCCTCGGCCTGCCGGCGCACCGGATGCGCACCCTGTCCTACGGCGTCGACCTGGAGCGTTTCGTCCCGGTGGACGATGAGCGGCGGCGGGAGGCGCGAGCGGAGCTCGGCCTCGCCAAGGACGAGTTCGTCGCGGTCTGCGTGGCCTACTTCTACCCACCGAAGCGGCTGGTCCGCCCGGGCCAGGGCGTCAAGGGGCACGAGGTGCTCCTCGCGGCCTGGGCCCGCTTCGCCGAAGGGGGTGGGCGCGGGACGCTGATCCTGCTCGGCGGGGGCTACGGCGAGGCCGGCGAGAGCTACCGCGAGCAGGTCCGGGCGTGGGCGGCCCGGCTGCCCGGCGCCGACCGGGTCCGCTGGGTCGACAGCGTCACCGACGTCCGGCCGTTCTATGCCGCCGCGGACGTCAACGTCGTGTCGTCCTGGTCGGAGAGCTACGGGGCCGGGGCCGAGGCGTCCGCGTGCGCGGTGCCCACCATCGCCACCGCGGCCGGCGGGCTGCCGGAACTGGTCGACGACGAGACCGGCTGGCTGGTCGGGCTCGGCGACGCCCCGGCGATGGCCGCCGCCCTGCAGGAGGCGGCGGCCGGCCGGCGCACGCCCGCGGCGAGCCGGCGCGCCGCGGCCGCCCGGATGCGCGCGGAGAAAATACTCGACCGCCGGGCGCTCAGCCACGATGTGGTCGCGGCCTTGCGCGAAGCCGCCCGCGTCCGCCCCCCGGCACGCCGGGGGCAACACCGGGCTTCGTCCCCGTCGGCTCCGAAGCCCACCTCGGTCGAGTCCTCCCCGGTCGAGCCGTCCCCGTCCCCGTCCCCGTCGCCGCCGTCGGCCCGGCCGCCCGGGCGTGACCGGTCGGGCGCCAGGGCGCTGGTCGGCCGGGTCCGCTCGTCGCCGCTGGTGGCGCTGCCGGGCCGGGCGCTGCGGGCGGCCCGCCGCACCTACCTGCTGCGAACCGATCCGGTGGGCTACGCTCGCAGCATCGGGGTGCGGCTCGGCGTGGACTGCCGGTTCGTCGGCGTCACCGCCGCCACCTTCGGCACCGAGCCTTACCTGATCAGGCTGGACGATCGGGTAGCCATTGCGGACGGCGTCCGGTTCATCACCCACGATGGTGCGGCCCACCGGCTGCGCCGGAAGCATCCCGACATCGACGTGGTCGGGCCCATCAGGGTCGGCCACGACGCGGTGATCGGGATGAACGCGATCATCATGCCGGGCGTCACGATCGGCGCCGACGTGGTGATCGCCGCTGGCTCCGTGGTGATGCGCGACGTCCCTGCGCGGTCCCTGGTCGCCGGGGCCCCGGCCCGGGTGGTGACCGACGTCGAGCAGTGGGAGCGGCGGATGCTCGCCCGGTCGGTGGGCACCGGCGCGATGAGCCCGCAGCGTAAGCGGGAGGTGTTCCTCGACCGGTTCGCGGCGGAGCTCGCGGAGGATCCGTCTGATATTATTAGCGTCGCTAATTAAATCGGCGCGCGTCATCCGGGAGAGTCGTACGGTTGAGTTCAACGTCCCGGTTGCGGCGGGCGGGTTCGGTTGGGCCCGCGAGCCCGTCGAGGCGACGGTCGCGTCGGCGGTGTCACAACCCCTCGGGCGCGATCCCGCAAGGTGGGAAATGCCAGGATGGACATGAGCCGGCCGACGATGGCCGACGCCGCGGGCGGCCCTGCGCCTACGCCAGTCGCCGTCGACGGCGTCGCAACGGCGTAGCCGCAGGGGCGTGACCATGGTGGCAAGCCCCGCTGCCCGTGGGTGACGGGCGGGTGGGTGACGAGGAGGAGAACGATGGACAGCTTCGGCAGTACCGGATCGCTCGTGGTGGGTGATCGCACCTACACGATCAGGCGGCTGGCCGCGGTGCCCGGGGCCGATCGACTTCCCTACAGCCTGAAGGTGCTGCTGGAGAACCTTCTGCGCACCGAGGACGGCGCCAACATCACCGCGGACCATGTCGGGGCGCTGGCGAACTGGGATCCGGCCGCGGCACCGAGCCAGGAGATCCAGTTCACCCCCGCCCGCGTGATCATGCAGGACTTCACCGGCGTGCCCTGTGTGGTGGACCTCGCCGCCATGCGCGAGGCGATGGCCGCCCTCGGGGGTGACCCGGCGAAGATCAATCCGCTGGCGCCGGCCGAGCTCGTGATCGACCACTCGATCATCGCCGACCACTTCGGCCGGCCGGACGCCTTCGAGCTCAACGCCGCCCTGGAGTTCAGCCGCAACCGGGAGCGCTACCAGTTCCTGCGCTGGGGCCAGGAGGCGTTCAACAACTTCACCGTCGTCCCGCCGAACACCGGCATCGTGCACCAGGTCAACCTGGAGCACCTGGCCCGGGTGGTGTTCACCAGGAACACCCCCGAGGGCACGCTGGCCTACCCGGATACCCTGGTGGGCACGGACAGCCATACCACCATGATCAACGGTCTGGGTGTGCTCGGCTGGGGCGTCGGCGGCATCGAGGCCGAGGCCGCGATGCTCGGCCAGCCCGTGAGCATGCTGATCCCGACCGTCGTCGGGTTCAAGCTGACCGGTGAGCTGCCCGCCGGCACGACGGCCACCGACATGGTGCTCGTGATCACCGAGCAGCTTCGCCGGCACGGCGTCGTCGGCCGGTTCGTCGAGTTCTACGGCGAGGGCATCGGCAACGTGCCGCTGGCCAACCGGGCGACCATCGGCAACATGAGCCCCGAGTACGGCTCCACCTGCGCGATCTTCCCGATCGACGGCGAGACGCTGAACTACCTGCGCCTGACCGGTCGCCCGGCGGAGCAGGTGGCGTTGGTCGAGGCGTACGCCAAGGAGCAGGGGCTCTGGCACGACCCGAGCCGCGAGGCCGCCTACACGACCACTCTCGAGCTCGACCTGTCGACGGTCGTGCCGTCGCTGGCCGGCCCGAAGCGGCCGCAGGACCGGGTGCCGCTGTCGAACGCGAAGCAGGCGTTCCGCGCCGCGCTGGCCGACTACGCCCAGCCCTCGGTGTTCACCAACGGTGGCGCGGACGAGGCCGACGCCGAGTCGTTCCCCGCCTCCGACCCGGCGGCGGCGTTCGAGGACAAGCCGTCGGACGCGCCGATCTCGGTGAACGCCGTCGCCGGCGACATCACCAGCCGGCCGGCCAACCCGACGTCGGTCACCCTCGCCGACGGCACCACGGTGGAGATCGACCACGGGGCCGTCGCGGTCGCCGCGATCACCTCCTGCACCAACACCTCGAACCCGCAGGTCATGATCGGCGCGGCGCTGCTGGCCCGCAACGCCGTGGAGAAGGGGCTGACCCGCAAGCCGTGGGTCAAGACGACGCTGGCCCCCGGCTCGAAGGTCGTCATGGACTACTACGAGCGGGCCGGGCTCGTGCCGTACCTGGACAAGGTCGGCTTCAACCTGGTCGGCTTCGGCTGCACCACCTGCATCGGCAACTCCGGCCCGCTGCCGGAGGAGATCAGCGCGGCGGTGAACGACGCCGACCTCGCGGTGGTCAGCGTGCTGTCTGGCAACCGTAACTTCGAGGGCCGGATCAACCCCGACGTCAAGATGAACTACCTGGCGTCCCCGCCGCTGGTCGTCGCCTACGCGCTGGCCGGGACGATGGACATCAACCTCGACACCGTCCCGCTCGGCCACGGCACCGACGGCCAGCCGGTGTACCTGCGCGACGTCTGGCCCAGCGAGGCCGAGGTGTCCGCGGTCGTCGCCGACGCGATCCAGTCGGAGATGTTCGAGGCGGACTACGCCGACCTGTCCGGCGACGAGCGCTGGCGCTCGCTGCCGGTCGGCGACGGCGGCGAGGTCTCGCGGACATTCGCCTGGGCCGCCGACTCCACCTATGTTCGTCACCCTCCGTACTTCGAGGGCATGGGGACCAAGCCCGAGGCGCGCACGGACATCATCGACGCCCGTGTGCTCGCGGTGCTGGGGGACTCGGTCACCACCGACCACATCTCCCCGGCCGGTTCGATCAAGAAGGACTCGCCGGCCGGCCGCTACCTCGCCGAGCACGGCGTCGCCTCCGGCGACTTCAACTCCTACGGGTCGCGGCGCGGCAACCACGAGGTCATGATCCGCGGCACGTTCGCCAACATCCGGCTGCGCAACCGGCTGGCGCCTGGCACCGAGGGCGGCGTCACCCGGCACCTGCCCGACGGCCAGGAGCTGGCGATCTACGACGCGGCCCAGAAGTACGCCGCCGAGGGCGTGCCCCTGGTCGTCCTCGCCGGCAAGGAGTACGGCTCCGGCTCGTCGCGTGACTGGGCGGCCAAGGGCACCTCGCTGCTCGGCGTGCGCGCGGTGATCGCCCAGTCCTACGAGCGGATCCACCGGTCCAACCTGATCGGCATGGGCGTGCTGCCCCTGCAGTTCCCGGCGGGTGAGTCGGTGGAGTCGCTCGGCCTGACCGGCGAGGAGTCGTTCACGATCACCGGTCTCGCCGACGCCGACGAGAAGACGCCGTCGATCACCGTCCGCGCGGGGGACAAGACCTTCGACGCGGTCGTGCGCATCGACACCCCCGGCGAGGCGGAGTACTACCGCCACGGCGGCATCCTCCTCTACGTCCTGCGCTCCCTGCTCTAGTCGCTTAGCCGCGGACCCCGGCCGGAGCATCGGCCGGCTGGGGCCGCGCGAACTGACGCCGTCGGGTTATCTGAAAACTACGGACAGTGATAGGTTCCCCCTGTGAGGCAGCCCCGGGCCGGCCGGTGATCGTCCGGACGGGCCCCCGGCCGCTGGTGACGACGCGTTGCGTCAGGGGGAATCCGAATGCCGCGTGGTACTCCGGAGCAGAGTGGGCCCTCCGTACCGACGGTTCCGTCGGGGCTGCCTGGTGAACGGGTCAAACCGCTGGTCCCGCAGCCCAGCGGGCCGCAGCCCCGGCGCCTGTCGCTGACCGCCGCCCGGTCGGCGTCCGCGGTGTCGCGGCCGGCCGGCTCGGCCGAACGCCGCCTGCGGGTGCTGGTGATCGTGGGCACCCGGCCGGAGGTGGTCAAGCTCAGCCGGGTCATCGCCGCCCTCGACCGGGCCGTCGACCTGCGCCTGGTCCACACCGGGCAGAACTACGACCACGAGCTCAACCAGATCTTCTTCGAGGAGCTCGGCATCCGCCGCCCGGACCACGACCTCGACGCCGCCGGGCCCACCCCCGCCGAGACTATCAGCCGGCTGATCTCGCGGCTGGACCCGATTCTCGCCGCCGAGGCCCCCGACGCCGTGCTCATCTACGGCGACACGAACACCTGCTACGCCGCGATCGCCGCCAAGCGCCGCCGCATTCCGGTGTTCCACCTGGAGGCCGGCAACCGCTGCTTCGACCAGCGGGTTCCGGAGGAGATCAACCGGCGGGTCGCCGACCAGCTCAGCGACGTCCACCTGGCCCTGACCGAACGAGCCCGCGGGCACCTGCTCGCCGAGGGACTGCCCGCCCAGCGGATCTTCGTCGTCGGCTCCCCGGTCAAGGAGATGCTCACCCACTACGCCCCGCTCATCGACACCTCGTCGGCGCTGACCACCCTCGGTGTGCAGGCGGGGCGCTACCTGCTGGCCAGTGTCCACCGCGAGGAGAACGTCGACCGGCCCGAGGCGCTGTCGGCCCTGCTGGAGACCCTCAACCGGCTGGCGGTCCGTTACCGGCTGCCGGTGATCGTGTCGACCCATCCGCGGACCCGGGATCGGCTCGGCGCGCTGCGCCGCTCGGGGCGGGCGCCCCTGCTCGACGAGCGGGTCCGCTTCTGCCGGCCGTTCGGCTTCGCCGACTACATCGCGCTGCAGCGGGCCGCCCTGTGCGTGCTCTCCGACAGCGCCACCCTGACGGAGGAGGCCTCCCTCGTCGGCTTCCCGGCCGTGCTCGTCCGGGAGGCGCACGAACGGCCGGAGGGCATGGACCGCGGGGTGCTCGTCGCCAGCGTGCTGCGCCCGGACCGGATCCTCGACGCCGTCGAGCTGATCGTGCGGGAGGCCGAAAGCGACCGCCGAGCGCGGGTCGTCCCCGACTATGACGCCGACGACGTCTCCCGCCGGGTCGTGCACATCGTCGTCAGCTACATCGACCACGTCCGGCGGACCGTCTGGTACGGCGACGTCGGCCCCAGCGCCGGGCCCAACCCGGCCGCCCCCGCCGCGACCGCGGACAGCCGCTGAGAAAAGGGGATCCTGGCTCGGCTGCCCGGCGAGGCAGGCGGTGACGGGTCAGCGGAGCAGACCCTGGTGTCCCCACCGGGGGGTGGGGCCGGGGTCGCCCAGATCGGTTCCGACGGGGTCCTGCGAGACCTGCTGAGCGATGGCGGTGCCCCATGCGAAGTACTCCATGAGCGTCGCGGCCAGCTCGGGCCGGCCAGGGAGCACTTCGCTGATCGCGTCCGCCATCAGATCCAGCCAGCGCTGCCGATGCTCGTCGCGGATCCCGAGCCCCAGGTGGCTTCGTAGCAGAGCCTGATGGCCGCCGAGGTGGGCCGAGAAGTCCGCTGGTCCAGCGAATACCTCTGCCAGCCACACGGCAACGTGATCGAGATGGGTCGGGGTGAAGTGCGCGAACACCGGAGCGAGCAGCTCGTCTGCGAGCACACGGTCGTAGAACGCCGCGGACAGGCGCCGCAGGCCGTCAAGACCGCCCACCTCGTCGTAGAGCGTGGAACCCACGATCACCTCCTGAGGTCAGGGCAGCACGGCGCACAGGCTTCCACTGTGCCGGATCTCGGTTGCGAGACTACGCGGTCGGACCGGTGGCTCTGCCGGCCCGCATATCGATGCTGAACCACCTGAATTTCACGCGCCCCCCGGCACGTCGAGGCGGCCCTGACCCGGCTCGTCGAGCAGATCCTCGACGAGCGCGCGCAGGTGTGACGGCCCGGTCGCGGCCGCCGGCCCCGAGGGTCAGTCGCGGTCGGCCGGGGGATCCTCGGCGAGCAGGTCCGTGAGCGGGCCGAACAGCGCCGGTGGGGCGGCGACGGTGAGGTCCTCGCTCGCCGGCCGGCCGTGCAGCCCGCCGACCCGCAGGCCCGCCTCGGCCGCGACCAGCCCGCCGGCGGCATGGTCCCAGGGCTTGAGGCCGCGCTCGTAGTAGGCGTCGACGAGGCCGCCGGCGGCGGCGCACAGGTCCAGCGACGCCGCGCCCATCCGGCGGATGTCGCGGACCCGGGGGACCACCCGGGTGAGCACGGCGGCCTGGGCGGCGCGGCTGGACTCCAGGTAGCCGAAACCGGTCGCCACGAGGGCGCCGGCCAGGGTCGTCACCGTCGATCCGGTCAGCGCCGTGCCGTCGCGGAAGGCGCCGCCGCCGCGGACGGCGGTGTAGGTCGCGCCCAGCGTCGGGGCGTGCACCACGCCGGCGACGACCTCGCCGTCCACCTCGGCGGCGATCGACACCGCCCAGTTCGGCAGCCGGTAGAGGAAGTTCACGGTGCCGTCGAGTGGATCGACGATCCAGCGCACGCCGGTCGACCCGGCGGAGTCGGACCCCTCCTCGCCGAGCAGGCCGTCGCCGGGACGCAGTTCACCGAGACGCTTGGCCACCAGTGCCTCGGAGGCACGGTCCAGGGCGGTGACCACGTCGGTGGGGGAGGACTTCGTGGTCTCCGCGGCGACCGTGCCCTCGCGGCCCCGGGCGAGCAGCTCGCCGGCCTCGCGGGCGATCGTCAGCGCGACGTCAAGCAGGAGGTGCGGGTCGGGCAGGTCGCTCATCGGGCGGCGCTCCGGGGTTCGGGTTCGGGTCTTGGTTCGGGCTTTGGCTCGGGTTCATCCTGCCAAGGTGGCGCCACCCGCGAGCATCCCGGCGGGTGAATGCGGTCACGGAGGCGGACGTGCGGGGCTTCGGGGGGCCGGCCGCGGCGGTCACGATCGGCGCGCCCGTAGGATCGTCGCTGTGGTTGGCACAGACGGCACTGATCAATCCGCACGCGCGGTTCCCGCGAAGCCCAGCCTCGATGGCATCGAGGCGCGGTGGTCGGCGGCATGGCAGGACGAGGGCACTTACACCTTCGACCGCACGGTCGACCGGGGGCGGGTGTACTCCATCGACACCCCGCCACCGACCGTAAGCGGCTCGTTGCATGTCGGCCACGTCTTCTCCTACACGCACACCGACGTCATCGCCCGCTATCAGCGGATGCGGGGACGTGAGGTGTTCTACCCGATGGGCTTCGACGACAACGGGCTGCCGACCGAACGTCGGGTGCAGAACTACTTCGGGGTGCGCTGCGACCCGTCGCTGCCCTACGACCCGGACTTCGCCCCCCCGGCCAAGCCGGGCAAGGAGCAGGTGCCGATCTCGCGGCGCAACTTCGTCGAGCTGTGCGAGCGGCTGACGCTGACCGACGAGAAGGGCTTCGAGGAGCTCTGGCGTCGCCTCGGGCTGTCCGTCGACTGGTCGCACACCTACGCCACCATCGACACCCGCTCGCGTGCCGTCGCCCAGACGGCGTTCCTGCGCAACCTCGCCCGCGGCGAGGCGTACCTGGCCGAGGCGCCGACGCTGTGGGACGTCACCTTCCGGACCGCGGTCGCCCAGGCGGAGCTGGAGGACCGGGAGCGTCCCGGCGCCTTCCACACCCTCGCTTTCCCCCGCGGCGGCACCGACCCGGCCGGGCCGGCCGCGGCAGAGCCGGTGGTGATCGAGACGACCCGCCCGGAGCTGCTGCCCGCCTGCGTGGCCCTGGTCGCCCACCCCGACGACCCGCGCTACCAGCCGCTGTTCGGATCCACCGTGCGGACCCCGCTGTTCGACGTCGAGGTCCCGGTTGTCGCCCACCGGCTCGCCGATCCCGAGAAGGGATCCGGCATCGCGATGATCTGCACCTTCGGTGACCTCACTGACGTCATCTGGTGGCGGGAACTGCGCCTGCCGGCCCGCGCCGTGATCGGCCGCGACGGCCGGCTCGTCGCGGATACGCCGGCCGCGATCACCTCGTCGGCGGGCCGGGCGCGCTACGCCGAGCTCGCCGGCAAGACCGTCCACAGCGCCCGCACGCGGATCGTGGAGCTGCTCACCGGGGCCGGTGCGCTGCTCGGCGATCCGCGGCCGATCGCCCACCCGGTCAAGTTCTACGAGAAGGGTGACCGGCCGCTGGAGATCGTCACCACCCGCCAGTGGTACCTGCGCAACGGCGGGCGCGACGAGCCGCTGCGCGCCGAGCTGCGGGCCCGCGGCCAGGAGCTGCGCTGGCACCCGGAGTACATGAAGGTCCGCTACGAGAACTGGGTCGATGGCCTCAACGGGGACTGGCTGATCAGCCGGCAGCGGTTCTTCGGCGTGCCGTTCCCGGTGTGGTATCCCCTCGACGACACTGGTACCCCGCGCTACGACGCGCCGATCGTGCCGGCCGAGGCGGTGCTGCCCGTCGACCCGTCCAGCGACGTGCCACCGGGTTACACCGACTCCCAGCGCGGGGTGCCCGGCGGGTTCGCCGCCGACCCGGACGTGATGGACACCTGGGCGACGTCCTCGCTCACCCCGCTGATCGCCAGCGGTTGGGAGCGCGACGTCGACCTGTTCGCCCGGGTCTTCCCGATGGACCTGCGGCCCCAGGCGCACGAGATCATCCGGACCTGGCTGTTCTCCACCGTGGTCCGTACGCACGCCGAGTTCGGCCTGCTGCCCTGGTCGAACGCGGCGATCTCCGGCTGGATCCTCGACCCGGACCGCAAGAAGATGTCGAAGTCCAAGGGGAACGTCGTCACTCCGCTGGGCCTGCTGGAGCAGCACGGGTCCGACGCGGTCCGCTACTGGGCGGCGTCCGGGCGGCCGGGCACCGACACGGCCTTCGACGTCGGCCAGATGAAGAACGGCCGCCGGCTCGCCATCAAGATTCTCAACGCCAGCCGCTTCGCGCTCGGCCTCGGAGCCGACGCGACGCCCGCGGGCGCACCAGCGCCGGGTGACGCCGAGCCCGGCGGTGCGGTGGCTGCAGGTGCGGTGGCCGCTGACGTGGTGGCCGGTGAGACCGTGCCGGTCAGCGAGCCGTTGGACCGGGCGCTGCTCGCCGCGCTCGCCGACGTCGTCGACGCCGCGACCGCCGCGCTCGACGGTTACGACTACGCGCGGGCCCTGGAGGTCACCGAGTCGTTCTTCTGGCGGTTCTGCGACGACTACGTCGAGCTGGTCAAGGGTCGCGCCTACGGCTCGTTCGGGCCCGCCGGTGCCGCCTCCGCGCAGACCACCCTCGCGGTGGCGCTGTCCGTGCTGCTGCGCCTGTTCGCCCCGGTCCTGCCGTTCGTCGCCGAGGAGGTCTGGTCCTGGTGGCGGCCGGGCTCGGTGCACCGGGCGAACTGGCCGGACGCGGCGGAGATCCGCAAGCTTGCCGACGGCGGGCGCCCCGAGCTGCTCGATGCGGTCGGTGCGGCGCTGACCGGCGTGCGCCGTGCCAAGTCGGCGACGAAGGCGTCGATGAAGGCCGAGGTCGCGAGCGCCCGGATCGGCGGCGGGGCCGATCTCGTCGCCCTCGTCGAAGCGGCGGCCGCCGACCTGCGCAGCGCCGGCAGCATCCGCGACCTCGCGTTCAGCCCCTCCGAGGGCGAGATCACCGTCGCCGTCGACCTCGCCTGATCCCTCTGTCTTTCCTTGCCTTTCCAGCGGGACGAATCGGACATCTGGGCCTCTGGGCAGGCAAGGAAGTGGCGGCTGGGATCTACGCGGCCTGCCTGAGGTGTCACACCGGGGACGGGAATCCCGTCGCTGTGGGGGACGACGTTCTACTCCTGTCCGCCAGGGCCCGCGACGCGAGGTCCGTAGCCTCTCCGGAGCCCAGCGGAGGACCCGATGACCACTGTCCCGCACCGCGCCACCACGAGTCCCGGCGCCGGCGTGGTCGAGATGCCCGGCGATGTCGAGGTGTCCGACCTGGCCGATCCGCCGGCACTGGCCGCGGCCTTCGAGGCCGAGCGTCCCCACCTGCGTGCGGTGGCCTACCGCCTGCTCGGCTCGTTCGCCGACGCGGAGGACGTGGTGCAGGAGGCCTGGCTGCGCCTCGGCCGGGTCGACGCCGACCGGATCGAGGACCTGCGCGCCTGGCTGGCGGTGGTGGTCAGCCGGCTGTGCCTGGACCAGCTGCGCTCGGCCCGCGGGCGGCGGGAGGGATACGTCGGACCCTGGTTGCCCGAACCGTTCGTCGACGGGCTCACCGGGGGCGGCGGCTCCGGGCGCGGTGTCGATGCCGGCTCGCCCGTGGTGGACGCGGCCTTCGTCGCCGGGGCGGCAGTGCCGGTCGGTCCCGATTCCGCGAGCGGGGGGGCGGATGGCCGATCCGGCCGACCGGGTGACGCTCGCCGAGTCGGTCAGCATGGCGATGATGGTGGTGCTCGAGACGCTCAGCCCGGCCGAGCGCACGGCCTTCATCCTCCACGACGTGTTCGGCTACGAGTTCCCGGAGATCGCCGTCGCCACCGGGCGCGGCGCCACGTCCGCGACCGGTCGGTCCGCTTCGACCCGGATCCGGCGTCGCGTCGCCGCGTCGCCGACGCCTTCCTCGCCGCGGCCGCCGGCCGCGACCTCGACGGGCTGCTGGCCCTGCTCGATCCGGACGCCGTCATCCGCAGCGACGGCGGGGGCCTTGCGCGGGCCGCCCGGCGGCCGGTGGTCGGCGCCGACCGGGTTGCCCGGTTCGTGCTCGGAATCCTGGCCAAGGCGGCCCGGCGGGCCGGTACGGATCCAGCCGATCGAGGTCAACGGCCAGCCCGGCTTCGCCAGCTTCGAGGGTGATGTCCTGCGCTTCATCGCCGGCCTGCACGTCGCGGGCGGCCGGGTCGTCGAGATCAACATCGTGGCGAACCCGGAGAAGATGCGGCACCTGTCGGACGCGGCCCTGGTTCGCGAGGCGGTCCCGGTGGGCGAGCCTCGGGCCACGAACACTCGCCGGTAGCGGCCGGTGGTGTTGCGGTGCGGTGTGTACGGTTTGCGGGCTCAGACCGTGCAGTGCGTACCGCAATCGGCGCAGCTCGGGATCGGGGCCAGGATCTAGTCGATCCGGCGTAGCTGGTCGCGGTAGCGCTTGCCGTTGGCCACGTAGACGGCGGCGCCGGCGGCGAGGTCGGCCTGGTCCTCGCCGCCGGGCAGCACCTTGGCCGGGATCCCGAGCGCTCGCCCGCCCGGGGGCACGACCGTGCCGCCCACGACGACGGCCCCGGCTCCGACCAGCCCGCCGCGACCGACCCGGACCCGGTGCAGGACCACCGAGCCGGACCCGATCAGCGAGCCGTCCTCGACGACGCAGCCCTCCAGATGCGCGAGGTGCCCGATGGTGCAGTCGTCGCCGACGACGGTCGCCAGCTGTTCGGTCGCGTGGATCACGGTGCCGTCCTGGACGGAGGTGCGCGCGCCGATGATGATCGACCCGTAGTCGCCGCGCAGCACCGCCCCCGGCCACACGGTCGACTCGGGGCCGATCGTCACGGTGCCGATGACGGTCGCGTCCGGATGGACGTATGCCGTCGGGTCGATGACGGGGACGGAGTCCCCCAGGGCATACACGGCCATCCGGGCCTCCCGCGGCTCAACGTGGCGAACAGTCGACCTCCATCGTGCCCGTCGAGACGGCCGGGCGGGGGCCGAGCGGAGGTGCGGTGGCCGGGGGGCCGGTGGTCGGGAGGGCTGGTAGTCGGGAGGGCCGGTGGTCGACGGCGAGTGGTCGGGGTAGCGCCGTCCCGGCACGCCGACGGGCGGCACACCATCGCGGTGCGCCGCCCGTCGGACGTGCTCGTCGGTCATCCCCTGCGGCCCCGGACGAGAGCCGGGGCCGTTGGCTGCCCGGCGTGTGGGTCAGTTTTCCGAGGTGGAGACCTCCGGGCGGAGCATGCCGGGCGGCGGGGAGCCTGTCGCCCTGGCCCACCCGCGGGCCGCTGCCCGCTCCGCCGCGAGCCGGCCGAGCCCGATCGCCAGGCCGGAGATCGCCGCCCAGGCGATCGCCTCCGCCCAGGCGGTGTCTGGGTCGGCCGGGTTGACCGGCGGGTCGGACTTGCGCACCTTGCGGTACACGGCTGTGACGCCGCGGCTGGCAGCCGTGCCCGCGAGCGCCGTCGCCGCCCCGCCGAAGATCTTCCATCCCAGCTTCGATGCCGCTTTCGCCACCCCACACCTCTCGTTTTGTGTTGCGGGCCGCACCGGCCCGCCTGTGTGATGTGCATACCCCGCTGGCCCCGCTGACGCCCAGCTGTCCTGGGCGACCTGGGTGAGTTGCAGGTGGTCCCCATCCGATCACGGTCGCACGGTCCCGCCGGCGGGCGGGGCTCACCGTGGAGACCGCACCGGCCATGGCCTAGTGTTCGTCTCGCGGATCGCGGACAACCGGCGCGCGGCGCGTCCGGCGCCAGAGCTGTCGGCGGCGATCATCGACATCACCGTTCGGCCCGTCCAGGCAGGAGAGCATGACCGCCCCCGATCGCACGATTCCCGCCGCTTCCGAGGTCCCAGCCGCTTCCGAGGTCCCCGCCGCACCGCTCGGGTCCTCCGTGCCAGAATCCCCCGCGCCCGAAACGGTGGCCGGGACCGTGGCGCCGGCCACCGAGGCCGCAGCCGCAGGGCGGGTGGAGGTCCTCGTGCGCCGGCTGGACCGCGAGCTGGCGCCGCCGGCGTACGTCCAGCCCTCCGACGCGGGCGCGGACCTGGTGACCGCGCAGGATGTGACCCTCGCGCCGGGCGAGCGCGCTGTCGTCGGTACCGGGCTGGCGATCGCCCTGCCGGCGGGCTACGCGGCCTTCGTGCACCCGCGCAGCGGCCTGGCCGCCCGGCACGGCGTGACGGTGGTCAACGCCCCCGGCACGGTCGATGCCGGTTACCGTGGTGAAATCAAAGTAGTTCTCATCAATACCGATCGATCCGATCCGATCACGTTGCGCAGGGGCGACCGGATCGCCCAGCTCGTGGTGCAGCGTGTGGAGCATGCCGTCTTCCGCGACGTGGACGAGCTGCCCGTCTCGGTGCGCGGCAGCGGTGGGTTCGGTTCGAC
>NZ_CADCWT010000051.1 GCF_902806485.1 Candidatus Frankia alpina
GGCCGGCGTGTTGCCCGGCAGCGCCTCGACCATGCCCATAAGACTGCGCTTGGGCTGGTCCGTGGCCATGATCTGATCGCCGTGGAGAAGCTCAACGTCAAGGGCATGATGCGGCGGGCCAGGCCCAAGCCGGACTCGGACAGGCCGGGGGTGTTCCTGGCGAACGGGCAGGCGGCGAAGTCCGGGTTGAACAGGTCGATCCACGATGCGGGATGGGGGGTGTTCCTCGGGGTGTTGCGCGCCAAGGCTGCAAGGGCCGGACGGGTCGTCGTCGACGTGGACGCCCGCCACACCTCCCAGCGCTGCGCGGTCTGTGGGCATGTGGCGCAGGAGAACTGGCCCACCCGGGCCGAGTTCGCCTGCGTGCGGTGCGGGCACACCGCGGACGCGGACGAGAACGCGGCCGTCAACATCCTCAGGGCAGGGCCTGCCCTTCAGGCCGCGCAAGCAGCCTGAGAAGCTGACGGCTTCGGCCGTCAGAGGAGTCACGGGATCACATCGTGGCCGGTCCGCGGAGGTCCGGCATGCTGGCGCTAGCGCCCGTTCGGGCCACGAGCACCGGAACGCGGGGTGGCGAGAACAAGGGGTGGCGAGGACCGGGGGCGCAGGAACATGGGGTGCAGTGTGGACGACAGAAGCTGGGAACGGCTGCGGAACGCCGCTGTCCGTGTCGCGCAGAGTGCCTACGCGCCGTATTCGGGTCTGCGGGTCGGCGCCGCCGCGCTGGTCGTCGACACCCCGGACGCCGAGGGGCGTACCACCGGGGACGAGCCGTGGGTGGTCGTCGGATGCAACGTCGAGAACGCCTCGTACGGGCTCACGCTGTGCGCCGAGTGCGGCCTCGTCTCGGCGTTGCACGCCCGCGGCGGTGGGCGGCTGACGGCGTTCGCGTGTGTCGACGCGGACGGGCGGCCCCTGGCGCCCTGTGGCCGGTGCCGGCAGCTGCTCTACGAGCACGGCGGGCCGGACCTGCTCGTCGCGACGGCTGACGGTGTGCGCCGGCTGGCGGAGCTGCTGCCTGGCGCGTTCGGCCCGCTCGACCTGCCGGCCCCGCCGCGGACGCCGGATCCCTCGGTGGGGGCTGCCGGCGACCCACCCCCCACCGAGGCCGCCCCGCCCCGTGGATCGGTGGCGCCGTGAGCGCCGACTTCGACGTCGTCGACCTCATCCGGGCCAAGCGGGACGGGTGCTGCCTGCCTGCTGAGGCGGTGGCCTGGCTCATCGACGCCTATACCCATGGTCGGGTCGCCGACGAGCAGATGTCGGCCTATCTGATGGCGGTGGTGTGGCGCGGGATGTCCTCATCCGAGCTCGACCGCTGGACTGCCGCAATGATCGACAGCGGGGAGCGGCTGGACCTGGCCGGGGTCGGGCGTCCCACCGTCGACAAGCACTCGACCGGTGGGGTCGGCGACAAGGTCTCGCTGGTGCTGGTGCCGCTGGTCGCCGCCTGCGGCGTCGCCGTTCCGCAGCTGTCGGGGCGGGGCCTCGGGCATACCGGCGGGACGCTGGACAAGATGGAGTCGATCCCCGGCTGGCGCGCCGACCTGCCGGTCGAGCGGATGCGCCGCCAGCTCGCCGAGATCGGCGCGGTGATCTGCGCCGCCGGGGCCGGCCTGGCCCCCGCCGACCGCAAGCTCTACGCGCTGCGGGACGTCACCGGGACGGTCGAGTCGATTCCGTTGATCGCTTCGTCGATCATGAGCAAGAAGATCGCCGAGGGGACGTCCGCGCTGGTCCTCGACGTGAAGGTGGGCTCAGGGGCGTTCATGAACTCGCTGGACGACGCTCGGGAGCTGGCTCGGACCATGGTCGGGCTCGGTACGGCGGCCGGGGTGCGGACCGAGGCGGTGCTGACCGGGATGGACCATCCGCTGGGGCGAACGGCCGGCAACGCGCTTGAGGTGGCCGAGGCGGTCGACACGCTGCGCGGTGGCGGCCCGAAGGACCTGGTGGAGATCACCGTCGCCCTGGCTCGGGTGATGATCGAGCTGGCCGGCCCGGGGCGGGGTGTCGGGACCGGCGGGGCGCCGGCGGCCCGTGACCCGGCCGTGGTGCTGGCGGCCGGGGACGCCTACCCGGTGTGGCGGGCGATGGTCGCGGCGCAGGGCGGCGATCCCGACGCGGTCCTGCCCCTGGCGACCCACATCGAGACCGTGCCAGCCCCCGCGTCCGGCTATCTGGCGAATCTGGACGCCCGGGCGGTCGGCATCGCGGCCTGGCGGCTGGGCGCGGGGCGGGCCCGCAAGGAGGACTCGGTGTCCGCGACGGCGGGCGTGCGCTGGCGGGCGGGCATCGGCGACCGGGTCACCGCCGGGGAGCCGCTGCTGGAGCTGCACACCGACGATCCGAACACCCTCGGCCGCGCGCTGGCCGCGCTCGCCGGCGCGGTGACAGTCACCCCGCAGCCGCCGCCGCCCACCCCGCTCGTCGGAGACCACATCCGCGCCTGATCACGTCGGGTCGTGCGGACGGGGGCCGCCTTCGGGTCCCGCCATCGCCATCGCTATCGACGGCGCCATCGACGGCGACATCGCGGTGCCGCGGTTCTGTCGTACCCGTGGCCTACGGTCAGCGCGGGAGACGGAGGACACGATACGGAGGACGCGATGACGAACGACGCACCCCCCGGCCCGATCACGGTCGACGAGATCCGTCGGGTGCCGAAGGTCCTGCTGCACGACCACCTCGACGGCGGGCTGAGACCGGCCACGGTGGTCGAACTCGCCGACGAGACCGGCTACCGGGGCCTGCCGTCCACGGACGTGCACGCGTTGAGCACCTGGTTCCGCGGCGGGGCGCACAGCGGCTCGCTGGTGCGCTACCTGGAGACCTTCAGTCACACCGTCGCCGTGATGCAGACCCGGGAGGCGATCCGGCGGGTGGCGCGCGAGTGCGCCGAGGACCTCGCGGCCGACGGCGTCGTCTACGCCGAGGTGCGGTTCGCCCCCGAGCTGCACGTGGAGCGGGGCCTGTCCTTCGACGAGGTCGTCGGGGCGGTCCTCGACGGCTTCCGGGCCGGCTCCGCCGGCACGCCGCTGCGCATCCGCGCGCTGCTCACCGCGATGCGCCACCAGGCCCGTTCGCTGGAGATCGCCGAGCTTGCGGTCCGCTGGCGGGACGCCGGCGTGGTCGGCTTCGATATTGCCGGCGCCGAGGCCGGCAATCCGCCGACCCGGCACCTCGATGCCTTCCAGTACATCCAGCGGGCGAACGGGCATTACACGATCCATGCCGGCGAGGCATTCGGGCTGCCGTCGATCTGGGAGGCGGTCCAGTGGTGCAACGCCGACCGGCTTGGCCACGGGGTGCGCATCGTCGATGACATCACGGTCGATCCGGACGGCAAGGCGATCCTCGGTGACCTCGCCAACTACGTGCGCGACGTCCGGGTGCCGTTGGAGATGTGCCCCACCTCGAACGTGCACACGGGCGCCGCGTCGAGCATCGAGCGCCATCCCATCGGCCTGCTGCGCCGGCTGCACTTTCGGGTGACGGTGAACACCGACAACCGGCTCATGAGTGGCGTGTCGCTGTCGAGCGAGTTCGCGACGCTCGTCGACGTCCACGGCTACGACTGGTCGGACATCCGCTGGCTGACCCTGAACGCGATGAAGTCGGCGTTCCTTCCCTTCGATGAGCGTCTCGATCTCATCAACAACATCATCAAGCCGGGCTATGCGCCCTACGTCCGCGAGGAGCTCGCACGATGAGTTCGAGCATTGCAGGAATTGAGCCGCCCCCCGCCCCCGCGGCGCCGGCCTCCGGTCCGGCCGGCGCGGTTGCGGCCCGTCCCGCCGTCGCGGCCGCCGTGGTCGGGGCTGACGGGCGGGCACGCTGCCCCTGGGGGCTGTCGGCGCCGGAGTACGTCGAGTACCACGACTCCGAGTGGGGCCGGCCGGTCTGGGACGAGGGGGAGCTGTTCGAACGCCTCACCCTCGAGGCGTTCCAGTCCGGGCTGTCGTGGCTGACGATCCTGCGCAAGCGGCCGGCGTTCCGTGCGGCCTTCGCAGGGTTCGACGCGGGGGTGGTCGCCGGTTTCGGGCCCGCCGACGTCGAGCGGCTGCTCGGCGACGCCGGCATCGTGCGCAACCGCCGCAAGATCGAGGCCACGATCGTCAACGCCCGGGCCGTGCTCGCCCTCGACCGGCCGCTGCCCGAGCTGATCTGGTCGCACCGGCCGCCGCGGCGAGCCCGGCCGGCCACCCTCGCCGACGTCCCCGCGAAGACCGCCGAGTCGGTGGCGCTGGCGAAGGGGCTGCGCGCGGCCGGCTTCGTGTTCGTCGGCCCGACCACCGCGTACGCGCTCATGCAGGCCTGCGGCCTCGTCGACGATCACTTGGCGGACTGCTGGGTGCCTCGCCCGCCCGAGTAGCCGCATCTCGGGACGAGCACGCAACGCCCGGGTCGGGTCACGTGGGGAAACCGGCGAGGACCTCCGCGGAGGCGGACAGCCCGAGGCGGGTCGCGCCGGCCCGGACCATCGCCATCGCCTTCTCCGCCGTCCGGATGCCGCCCGAGGCCTTGATGCCGAGGCGTCCCCCCACCGCCTCGCTCATCGCCCGCACCGCGCGCACGCTGGCGCCGCCGGCCGGGTGGAAGCCGGTGGACGTCTTGACGAACTCGGCCCCGCCGGCCTCCGCTGCCCGGCAGGCCGCGATGATGCCCGCGTCGGGCAGCAGCGCCGTCTCCAGGATCACCTTGAGGATCACATGCGGCGGCACCGACAGGCGGACCTCGGAGATCTCGGTCTCGATCGCCCGCCAGTTCTCGTCCATCGCGTTGGCGATGTCGATGACCATGTCGATCTCGGTCGCGCCGTCCGCGACGGCCCGGCGGGCCTCCTCGGCCTTGATGACGGTCAGATGCGTGCCGTGCGGGAAGCCGATCACCGAGGCGACGGCAAAGGCGGGGGCGGCCCCCTGGCCGTCGCGGTACGTGCTCGCGGCGGCGAGATAGACATGGGTCGGGGCCACGCAGACCGCGCTGACGCGGAGCCCCGCGGCCTCGGCGCACAGCGCGAGTACCTCCTCGTCGGTCGCGGCCGGGGCGAGCAGCGTGTGGTCGATCATCCGGGCGACTTCGACCCGCCGCAGGGTGGGCTGGGCGCCCTCGGCCGAGGTGGAGGTACCGCCCGGCGGTTCCTCGGCGGGACGGTCGGGTCCGGCGGGAACGGTTGTCATACGTTGCATCATTGCCGATCCCGTCTCGCGCTCGAGGAGTCAGTCCGTGCAGCTGCACGTCGTGAACCATCCCCTGGCGGCCTCGTCGCTCACCGTGCTCCGCGACGAGCGCACGCCGCGCTCCCGATTCCGGCCGACCCTGCACGACCTGGCCACGATGCTGGTCTACGAGGCGACCCGGACGTTGCCGACGATGCCCGTCACGGTGACGACGCCGCTCGCGACGACGGCCGGGGTGCGGCTGGCCGCCGAAGCGGTCCTCGCCCCGGTGCTGCGCGCCGGCCTCGGCATGTTGCCCGCGGCGCTCGGCCTGCTCCCTGAAGCCCACACCGCCTTCATCGGGCTGGCCCGGGACGAGACCACCCATCGGCCCACCGTCTACCTGGAGGCCGTGCCCGCCGACCTGACCGGCCGCCCGGTGCTGCTGCTCGACCCGATGCTCGCCACCGGCGGCTCGGCGCTGCACTGCCTGCGGCTGCTGCTCGACCGCGGCGCGCGAGGCGTCACGGTCGTCGCGGTCGTCGCGGCGCCCGAGGGGCTGACGGCGCTCGAGTCCGGCCTGCCTGCCGGGGCGGCTGCGGAGCTGACGGTGGTGACCGCCGCGGTCGACGAGCGGCTGAACGACATCGCCTACATCGTCCCCGGGCTCGGTGACGCCGGCGATCGGATCTACGGCGAGATGTGAGGTGCTGTCGGCGGTCGGCCTGGGAGCGCGATGCGCGGTCCGGCGGCTACCCGAGGCGGGCGATCAGATCATCGACGGCAACGGTCAGCCCGGCCAGCCGGGACCGGGCCCGCTCGCGGGCCGCCGCGACGGTGGTGGCCGCGACGGTGGTGGCCGCGCCGGAGGTGGTGGTTGCGCCGGCCGCCACCGGCTCGACGACCTCGAGATACACCTTCAGCTTCGGCTCGGTCCCGCTCGGCCGGAAGGTCACCCGGTCGTCGTCGAGGAACAGCACGAAGACGTCGGACGCCGGCAGCGCGCCGTCGTCGAGCAGGTCGCGTCGGCCCGTCACCGCGCGACCCGCGAGCCGCGCCGGCGGCTGTGCACGCAACCGTCTCATCGCCGCGGTGATCCGAGCGACGTCGGCGAAACGGGCCGAACGCTGCCCCGTCTCATGCACGCCTATCCGCGCCGCCAGCTCGTCGAGGAGATCCAGTAGCGTCCGGCCGCGCCGTTTGGCCGCGGTGGCGATCAGCGTGACGGCCAGTGCCGCGGTGATGCCATCCTTGTCACGCACCAGGTCCGGGGCGAGGGCGTAGCCGAGCGCCTCCTCGTAACCGAAGACGAGCCGCGGATCCGCCCTCATGATCCACTTGAAGCCGGTGAGCGTTTCGCGGTACGCGACGCCCGCGTGCTGCGCCAGCGTGCGCAGGCCGGACGAGCTGACCAGGGTGGTCGCCACCGGGCCGGGCCGGCGGCGGAGCACCTGATCGGCGAGCAGCAGGCCGATCTCGTCCCCGGTGAGCAGCCGTCCGCCCATCGCCACGGCACAGCGGTCCGCGTCGGGGTCGGTCGCCAGCACCAGATCCGCGCCGATGCGTGCACCGAGCGCCAGCGCCCGGTCCATTGCGCCCGCCTCCTCGGGATTCGGCCAGCGGACGGTCGGGAAGTCCGGATCGGGCGCGGCCTGCTCGTCGACGAGAGCAGGGGCTGCGAGCCCGGCGACGGCGAAGGCAGCGGCGAGTGTCTCGGCGCCGACACCGTGCAACGGGGTGTACGCGACGATCACGGGTGCGATCACGGGCGCGGGTGCGGGATCGTTCAGGTCGACTGCCGGGGCCAGCTCGAGCACCGCTGCCACGGCGGCGTGGACGTAGTCATCGACGATCCGTCTGTCGAGCCGGCGCCAGGTCTCGGCCAGGGGGATCGTGGCGGCCGGGCCCGCGACGGCGATGCGCCGCTCGATGTCGGCGTCCGCGGGGGCGATGAGTTGCGCGCCGCGTCCCGGATCCGGATCGGCGCCGCCGAGTTGCACCCCGCCGAGGTAAACCTTGTAACCGTTGTCGGTGGCCGGATTGTGGCTGGCGGTGACCATAACGCCGGCGTCGGCCCGCAGGTGGCGTACCGCGAAGGCCAGTACCGGCGTGGGCAGCGGCCCGGGCAGGACCACGGCCCGCAGCCCGGCCCCGGCGACGACCCGCGCGGTGTCCAGTGCGAACGCCTCGCTGCGATGCCGGGCGTCGTAGCCGACGACGACCAGGGGAGCCGTGGCCGGGGCGCCGCCCGCCGCGGCCGCCTTCGCCGCGGCGTGTAGCCAGGCGGCCAGACCGGCGGCGGCCCGGCGCACCACGGCCGTGTTCATCCCGCCGGGCCCGGCGCGCAGCGGCCCGCGCAGCCCCGCCGTTCCGAACCGCAGCGGCTCCCGGAACCGGTCGTCGAGCTCGGCGAGCACCGCCGGGTCGCGGACGGCCTCGGCGCACAGCCGGGTCAGCTCGGCCCGGTCCCCGGCATCCGGATCGTCGGCGAGCCAGACCCGGACCCGGGTGGCCAGCGGATCGGGCAACTCCGGTGTCGGGGCGTCGGCCGGCGCCGTCATGATCCGGGCGCGCCTAGAGGTGGGCGGCGACGTCGGCGAGCAGGACCCCCATGCGCTCCGCCGCGGCCGCACCCGCGGCCAGCACCTCCAGGTGGTTCAGCGGCTCCCCGGTCATGCCCGCCGCGAGGTTGGTCACCAGTGACAGACCCAGCACCTCGGCGCCGGCCGCCCGGGCGGCGATCGTCTCGTGCACCGTCGACATACCCACCAGATCGGCGCCCAGGACCCGCAGCATTCGAATCTCCGCGGGTGTCTCGAAGTGCGGTCCGGGCAGGCCGGCATAGACACCCTCGGCCAGCGACGCGTCGACCTCACGGGCCAGAGTGCGCAGCCGTGGCGAATAGGCGTCGGTCAGATCGGTGAAGGCGGGTCCCACCAGCGGTGATCGCCCGGTGAGGTTGAGATGGTCGGAGATGAGGACCGGCTGGCCGATGGTCATGTCGGCGCGCAGCCCGCCGGCGGCGTTCGTCAGCACGACGGTGGACACGCCCGCGGCGCAGGCTAGCCGAACCGCGTGCACCACCCGTGACAGCCCATAGCCCTCGTACGCGTGCACCCGGCCCAGGTAGACGAGCACCCGGCGGCCCTCCAGGTGCAGCGAATGGGCGACCGGCCGATGTCCGGGCACATCGGTGCCTGGTGGAAAGCCCCCTAGTCGAGCGAAGGTGACCTCGGTGACCTTGTCTGCCCGCCGCGCAAGCACGTCCGCGGCCGGACGCCATCCGGAGCCCAGCAGGATCGCCACATCATGGCGTCCGACTCCGGTCAGTTCCGCGAGCCGCGCGGCCGAGGCCGCCGCGTTCGGTTCCTCTACCTGCTCCTGCGACTGCTCCCACACCCGGCGAATGTACGGGGTGCGTGGGGGAGACTGGTGGACGTGCCCCCGTTGCCGTCCCACCGCCGGCTACCGTCCGTTCCGCTCGAGTCCGGTGAATTCACCGAGGTCGTGCTGCGCGGGCGGCTGACCGATCCCGACGGACCAGGGCGGCTGATGTCGAGGGTCGAGACCTTCGTCGGTCACCGGGTCGGCGCCTCACGGTGGATCCTGCTCACCGACCGGCGGCTACTCATCGTCGCGCCGTTTCCCCGGGAGGGGGACTGGTTCGACGTCGTCTTCGACCGTCGCGAGGTGACCGCCTCCCGCGGCATCAAGCACGGCGACGTCATCACGGTGGAGCTGAGCACGCCACACGGCCGTCAGGTCCTGCGTGTCCCGGCCCGGCTGCGAACCGAGGCCGGCCGCTTCATCCGCGCGCTGCGTCGTTAGCCGTTGGCCGTTGGCCGGGTCAGTGTTTGGCCGCCTGCAGGGCGGGCCCCGTCCTTCTCGTCTGCGTGCACGACCTGATGCTCGGCGCGGCGGCCACACCGGACCGTCCCGGCGCACCGGCCGATAGGGTCGGGACGGGATCCCGCGGCGGGCGTGACGATGTCGCCACAGCACAGGCGTGACACCGCGCCCGGTGGGCCGAACCGGACAGCGATGGGAACAACGGACCGATGACTACAACCCAGCCGGCCACCGGCGAGCTACCGATCCCGGGCCCAGGGGTCTCCGCGACCAGTGGGCAGCGCCAGCGCACGGCCATGCGCACCCATCTGTGCGGCGATCTGCGGGCGGATCACGTCGGCCGGACTGTCTCAGTATGCGGCTGGGTGGCACACCGCCGCCAGCACGGGCAGTCGCTGACCTTCGTCGACCTGCGGGACCACTCCGGCCTCCTGCAGGTGGTCGTCGACGGATCCGTCGACGTCCGCTCCGAGTACGTGCTGCGCGTCACCGGCACGGTCGCCATCCGGCCGGACGGCACGGCGAACCCGGCCCTGACCACCGGCGAGGTGGAACTGCGTGACTGCGCGGTCGAGATCCTCTCGGTCGCCACCCCGCCCCCGTTCCCCCTCGATGACCGCGCCGACGCCGTCGACGAGTCCACCCGGCTGGCCTACCGCTACCTCGACCTACGCCGGGAGCGGATGCAGCGCAACCTGCGGGCCCGCTCCGCTGTGCTCGGCGCGATGCGCGCCGCCCTGGCGCCGTTCGACTTCGTCGAGGTGGAGACGCCGCTGTTGATGCCGTCGACGCCGGAGGGCGCCCGGGAGTTCATCGTCCCGTCCCGGCAGTTCCCGGGGAGCTTCTACGCCCTGCCTCAGTCGCCGCAGCTGTTCAAGCAGCTGCTCATGGTCGGCGGGACCGACCGCTACTTCCAGTTCGCGCGCTGTCTGCGCGACGAGGACCTGCGCGCCGACCGGCAGTACGAGTTCACCCAGCTGGACCTCGAGATGAGCTTCATCGACCAGGACGACGTGCTCGAAGTGATCTCCACCGCTGTGCTCGCCGCGGCACGGGCGGTGACGACCGAACCCGTGCCGCCGATCGAACGGATCACCTGGCGCGAGGCGATGAACCGCTTCGGCGTCGACAAGCCGGACCTGCGATTCGGCCTGGAGCTCGTCGAGCTCACCGAAATCTTCGCCGGCAGTGGCTTCAAGGCGTTTGCCGGGGCTGACGCGATCAAGGGTATCCGGGTGCCCGGCGGCTCGGCCGCTCACAACCGGCGCCGGTTGGACGATCTCACCACGCGGGCCAAGTCGCTGGGCGCCAAAGGCCTGGTGTGGATGCGGGTCGGCGGCGGCGGCAAGCTGGAGTCGCCGGTGGCGAAGTTCCTGTCCGACGACGAGCTTGCCGGCATCATCGCCGCGACCGAGGCTGTCGAGGGCGACCTGCTGCTGCTGGTCGCCGACGAGTGGGCGACCGCCTGCGAGGTGCTCGGGCAGCTGCGCAACGACCTCGGCCGCCCGCCGGCCGGCCAGGGGCCGCTGAGGTTCGTGTGGGTGGTGGACTTCCCGCTGTTCGTCGGGGTCGACCAGGCCACCGGTCGGCCGAAGCCGGGTCACCACCCCTTCACCCGGCCGCATCCCGATGACATCGCCAAGCTGGAGATCGACCCGCTCGAGGTGCGTAGCCGCGCCTACGACCTGGTGCTCAACGGCTGGGAACTTGGGTCGGGTTCGATCCGGATCCACGAGAGCGCCTTGCAACAGCGCATCTTCGGCCTGCTCGGGATCACCCCGGAGGAGGCGAACGCCCGGTTCGGCTTCTTCCTCACCCCGTTCGGCTACGGTGCGCCGCCGCACGGTGGTTTTGCGGTCGGGATCGACCGGTTGGTCGCCATCCTGGCGGGTGAGGAGAACATTCGCGAGGTCATCGCCTTCCCCAAGACCCAGTCCGGTCTCGACCCGCTGACCGGAGCTCCTACCCGGGTGACAGACCGTCAGCTTCGCGAGCTGGGTGTGCGGGTGATCGCCCCGGCGGCCCCGGTGACCGGCTCGGATCCGGCAGGGGAACGGGGGTAGGAACGGCTCGAATGGGGTAATGAGCCCCTGGTGTCCGTGAGCCGAGCGGAACGGTGACGGTTGCCCGGCACCGGCATCGGCCCCGATCCGAGGAGCCCAGGTGCAGATTCCCTTCTCGTCCTCCACGAGCTCCAGTCTCGGAATCGAGTGGGAACTGCAGCTCGTCGACCAGCAGTCCCGTGAGCTGCGCGGGGAGGCCACCGCCATCCTCGACGAGCTTCGTGCGAAGATCGGTGAGCAGGACGCCGCCAAGGCGAAGCACGAGCTGTTCGAGTCGACGGTCGAAGTCATCACCGGAGTCTGCGGATCGGTGGGGGAGGCGACCGCGGACCTGGCCGGCACGGTGTCGGTGCTGCGAGATCTGGCGGAGCGGCGCGGCGTCGGCCTGATGTGCAGCGGTACCCACCCCATCAGTGACTACGCCGGGCAGCGCATCACCGACGACAACCGCTACTCGCGGCTGGTCAACCAGATGCAGTGGCTGGCCCGTCGGCTGCTCATCTTCGGCGTCCACGTCCACGTCGGGGTCCGCTCCCCGGACAAGGCGATGCCGATCGTGAACGCCCTGATGGCGCACATCCCGCACTTCCTCGCCCTGTCCGCATCGTCGCCGTTCTGGCTGGGCGGGGACACCGGCCTGGCCTCGTCGCGCTCCCAGGTGTTCGCAAGCCTGCCTACCGCGGGCCTGCCCTACCCGTTGGAGGACTGGCCGCGCTTCGAGTCCTTCATGGAGACGCTCATCACCTCCGGGACGATCGAGACGATTCGGGAGGTCTGGTGGGACATCCGGCCACATCCCAACTTCGGTACCGTCGAGCTGCGGATCTGTGACGGGCTGCCCACGCTGATGGAGGTCGGTGCGGTTGCCGCCCTCGCGCAGTGCCTCGTCGACCGGATGAACACCCAGATCGATCGCGGGTACCGGCTCCCGACGCCGCAGCGGTGGCTGGTGCAGGAGAACAAGTGGCGGGCGGCCCGATACGGCCTCGACGCACAGATCCTGATCGACGGGCGCGGCGAGGTGCGGTCGGTCCGCGACGACCTCGTGGACCTCGTGGAGGATCTGCTTCCGGTCGCCCACCGGCTGGGCTGCGCGGAGCAGCTCAACGACGTCCTGGTGATTCTCGCGACCGGTGCGAGCTACACCCGCCAGCGGGCGGCAGCTCGGCAGGCCGACGGAGACCTCACCCGAGTCGTCGATACCCTGCTGGAAGAGATGAACACCGGCCGGCCGGTCGTCGACCGATAGGTGCGTCGGCGGGGCCCGACCGCCCGGTATCCGCAGCCGCGTGCGTCGGGTCCTGCGCGACGCCCGCAGGGAGGAGCCCGGCCGGCACATGGAGGCCAACGAGACCGCGGCGGTCGCCGGATGGGTGACCACGCACGAATCCGAGCTGGTCGCGTTGCGCCGTGACCTACACGCCCATCCCGAGCTCGGCCGCCAGGAACGGCGCACGGCCGGGCAGGTGGAGGCGAAGCTGCGTGCTGCGGGGCTGTCCCCGCAGTGGTTGCCGGACGTACCCGGCCTGTGGTGTGACATCGGCGTCGGGGTGGACCGTGATCCGACAGCGCCGGTGGTGGTTGTCCGGGCCGATATGGATGCGCTGCCGCTGCCGGATGTCAAGGATGTTGTGTATCGCTCGACGGTGCCCGGGGTGGCGCACGCCTGCGGGCATGACGTGCATACCACGGTGGTGCTGGGCGTCGGATTGGCCCTTGCCGACTACGCGCGCACGGCGTCCCTGCCGGGCACCGTGCGTCTTGTCTTCCAACCGGCCGAGGAGCTCATGCCTGGCGGGGCGCTTGACGTGATCGACGCTGGCGTGCTCAAGCCGGCCTCGGCGGCGATCGCCGTGCACTGCGACCCCGCGCTGGACGTGGGCACCATCGGCCTGCGGACCGGGCCGATCACCTCCGCGGCCGACGCTATCGAGATCACGATAGCGGGACCAGGTGGTCACACTTCGCGACCGCAGAACACCGTCGACCTGGTGTATGCCCTTGTCCGACTGGCCGCCGACATGCCGGCCACACTCGGCCGGCTCGTCGATCCGCGGTCGGCGTTGTCCCTCGTCTGGGGCCAGGTGCAGGCCGGTACCGTCGCCAACGCCATCCCGCGCACCGGGCAGCTGCGCGGCACCATCCGCACACTGTCCCGGGAGACCTGGGAGTCCGTCCCCGCCCTCGTGACTCGGGTCGCCGAGCAGCTCATCGCACCCTACGGCGCGCAGATCGTGGTCGACTACCGGCGCGGCGTACCGCCAGTGGTCAACAGCGCGGAGGTCGTCGACGTCTTCCAGAGCGTCGTCGACCGCACCCTCGGCCACGGCGCGTCCACCACGGTGGCGCAGTCCCTGGGCGGGGAGGATTTCGGCTGGGTCCTCAACCAGGTGCCCGGCGCGCTGGCACGGTTGGGCACCCGAGTGCCCGGGGGTACCACCTACGATCTTCACCAAAGCGCCTTCGACGTCGATGAGCGCGCCATCGGCATCGGGGTGCGGCTGCTGGCCGGCACCGCCCTGGATCTGCTGCGCCGCACTCCGGCGAAGCCCTGACCGGCGTCCCGTTCGGTTGCTTCTTGCTCCCTGCTGCCTGTCCTCGACCGACCAGCCGACTGGGCTGCCTGCCGTCGTGAGCGGCCGGCGATGCAGGCTATGCGGTCGGCCGGTAGCGGAGCTCCTTGACGTAGTCGGCGGGTGCCCCCGCCTTCTCGGCGGAGTCGGCGATCATATCGAGGTACCACCGAGAGGGCAGGCCGCCCTCGTAGGAGTTCAGCACGTAGGTCCAGGCGAGAGCCTCGTCGTCGAGGGTGGAGACCCTGACGCGGATGCGGGTGTACAGACCGGTGTCCGCGCCCTCCCACACGTCGAGCCGTTCCAGGTCATATCGGTCGAGGTCGTACAGCAGTACGTACGCGTGGTTGCCGGGTGACTCGACGATCGTGGCCAGGGCCCCGTCCCAGCCGACGTTCTCGCCGCCGAAGGTCAGCCGCCAGCCGTTGATCCATCCAGTGTCGGTGACGGGTGAGTGAGGGGCCCGTTCCTTCATCTGCGCCGGGTCGAGATTGCCGGCGTACGCCGCGTACAAGGTCATCGTCGTCTCTCGGGGTGACGGTGCGTGGCTATAGCTGCTATTTCCGTTTCCAAGCCGGAAGAAGGGGTTCTCGGCAGCCATCGCGTACGTTGGCTTCCGCCTGCGATCCTATGGAGCTCTCAGCACCGGGAGGAGCGCAGCCGTCAGGGCGGGGGAAGATGAAAGGAGCAGATGTCAGATCGGGAGGGCACGTGACGCGCATCGTCATTCTCGGCGGAGGGCCTGGCGGCTATGAATCGGCACTCGTGGCAGCGTCGCTGGGCGCGACGGTCACGGTCATCGACTCGGATGGGATCGGTGGCGCCTGCGTGCTCACCGACTGTGTTCCATCCAAGACGCTGATCGCGACTTCGGAAACTATGACCAATCTCGCACTGGCTCCGGGGCTCGGTATCCGCCCGCATGGCCTTGGCTCGGGGACCGCACCGGCGCTGCCTGCGGTGGCCTGGGGCATGCGAAGCGGCTTGGACGAGGGTGTCCCTCCGCTGACGCCACCGGAGGTCGTCAGCGTCGATCCGGAACAGGTGTACGAACGGGTCCGAGAGCTCGCGAAGGCGCAGTCCCTGGACATCGAACACCGCCTCGAACGAGAGAAGGTCGAGGTGGTGCACGCGTCGGGTCGGCTGGTCGGGCCGCACGCGATCGAGACGAACACCGGTGAGACCTTCGTGGGTGATGCGATTCTCATCGCGACGGGTGCGAGCCCGCGGGATCTTCCGACCGCCCGCCCGGATGGCGAACGCATAATCACCTGGCGCCATCTCTACGATCTCAAGGAGATTCCGGAGCATCTGGTCGTCGTGGGTTCCGGCGTCACCGGCGCCGAGTTCGCCAGCGCCTACCGGGCCATGGGGGCCGAGGTCACCCTCGTCTCATCCCGCGAACGGGTCCTTCCCGGCGAGGACCCGGATGCGGCCCGGGTCATCGAGGACGTGTTCGTGCGGCGCGGCATCGAGGTGCTCAACCGCTCGCGGGCAGCTTCGGTCCGCCGCATCGGCGATGGCGTGATCGTCGAGCTCAGCGATGGCCGCACCGTCACGGGAAGCCACGCTCTGATGGCGGTCGGCTCCGTTCCCCGTACGAAGGGTCTCGGCCTGACCGACGTCGGCGTCCGCCTCGGTGTCGGGGGGCATGTGAACGTGGATCGGATGTCGCGGACCTCCGTGCCGGGCGTCTATGCGGCAGGCGACTGCACCGGCGTTCTGCCGCTCGCGTCGGTCGCCGCGATGCAGGGCCGGATAGCAATGTGGCATGCCCTCGGGGAGGCGGTGAGCCCGTTGCGACTTGGGACCGTCTCGTCGAACATCTTCACCGAGCCAGAAATCGCCACGGTCGGAGTCACTCAGGTGATGAAGGACACAGGTGCCATCGCGGCCGAGGTGACGACCGTTCCGCTCTCGCGTAATCCTCGGGCGAAGATGATGGGGATCGAGGATGGTTTCGTCAAAATGTTCTGCCGGCCGGGCAGCGGCAGCGTTCTTGGTGGTGTAATCGTGGCCCCGCGTGCGTCGGAACTCATCCTTTCCGTGTCGCTCGCCGTCGAACACGGTCTCACCGTCGATCAGATCGCGCATACCTTCTCCATCTATCCCTCACTGTCCGGCTCTATCACCGAAGCGGCCCGGGTCCTGCGCCCCCGGGACTTCTTTGCGGGCTTTGGCGACCAGGTGTGAGATTGATCTTGACGGGCGCCATCACTCGAGTGGCTGCTGCGGCCGGCGTGTGACTGGTGGGAGAACAGCCGCGTGGCCGCTCTGTGCCACAACGAATAGTGCGAGCGTAGGCCACCCTCGCCGTCGGATCCACCGCCCAGCGTGGTTTCCGGTCTCTCTTGAGGTTGTGGTCGTGCACTCCTTTCGGGTTTTCTTACGGTCGACCCGCAGGGTGCGGACCGTCGGCGTTGGAAGGCGGCGGCTGCGCGTCGGGTGACGATGCGGGCCGAGGCCGACGGGATGGGACGAATCTCGGCGCTTCTCCCCGCCGCGCGTATGTTGGCGGCTTTCCGCAGGATCGACGGGCTGGCGAAGAAGGCCGGAGCGCCGGAGGAGGAGGACCGAGATCTCGACCGTATCCAGCCGCACCGGCAGGGCGGCGAGACGGGCGAACGCAACCTCGGCCCGAAATGCCACGGCGAAAAATGATCGAGGGCGGGCACCGATCAGGCGGATGGGATGATCAGAGTTCGGTGCTACTCATCGTCCTCGTCATCGCTTGCTGAAAACATCGGTGGGAAACCGTGTTGCTCCAGCCTCCGGTTTCGGAAGAATCCGCTGGTGGCGAAGCCGAGCCCTGCCCCGGCGACCAAGAGGAACGCGACAGTGGCGGCGCGAACGGCTACCTCGCCCGGAAGCAGGGCGAAGATCACGGCAAACGGCAGCATCAGAATGAGGGGGCGTGCCGCCTGCCGCGTTCGCCAGCCAGGGCCAGTCAGATCTCTGGAGATCCACGCGTTGTAGGTGGAGGGAAGTGTCCCACCGAGGAGATAGTAGATGCGGCCCGTCAGCGGTGGCCGTTCGGCCTCCGCCGATGGCGCCGTCGCCTCCGGGCCCTGCCCGCGCACCGTCGCGCTGTCTTCACCGCCGTCCATACCCGCAGCTTACGAAGTGAACGGCGGTGAGGACAGCTGACGGCTAGCGAACCAGATCAGTCTTTGATCTCACAAAGGACGGCGCCGCTGGTGACCACCGCACCCACGGCTGCGGACAGGCCGGATACGGTGCCGTCCCGATGAGCGTTGATCGGCTGCTCCATCTTCATCGCTTCCAGCACGATGATGAGGTCGCCGACGGCGACCGTGTCGCCGTCGTTGACAGCGACCTTCACGATGGTGCCCTGCATGGGACTGGTAAGGGCATCACCGGTCACCTTGGTGGCCGCCGCACCACGTGCCCGCCGCTTGGGCGCGGCGGCGCGCGACGCGGTCGACGTCGAAGCGACTCCGAGACCGGCCGGCAGCACGACCTCGAGGCGCTTGCCGCCCACCTCGACGATGACCGTTTCCCGTGGCTCGGGGGTGGTGTCGGCGTCCGTTCCACCGGTGAAGGCGGGGATGGTGTTGTCGAACTCGGTCTCGATCCAACGGTTGTGGATGCGGAACGGCTCCGTCGCGTCGTCGGGAGCGAAGGCCGGATCCCGCACGACCGCACGATGGAACGGCAGCGCCGTGGCCATGCCGTCCACGACGATCTCGTCCAGGGCGCGACGGGCACGCTCTAGAGCCTCCTGGCGGGTGGCCCCGGTGATGATGAGCTTGGCGAGGAGGGAGTCGAAGGCGCCCCCGATCACGCTGCCGCTTTCGATTCCGGCGTCGAGGCGCACGCCCGGGCCGGCCAGCGAGACGAATTTCGTCACCGTCCCCGGAGCGGGAAGGAATTTGCGGCCGGGGTCCTCGCCGTTGATCCGGAACTCGATGGAGTGGCCACGGGGAGCGGGATCGGTGAAGTCGAGTGCCTCACCCTCCGCGATCCGGAACTGGGCGCGAACGAGATCAACACCGGATACCTCTTCGGTCACCGGGTGCTCGACCTGGAGCCGGGTGTTCACCTCGAGGAAACTGATCATGCCGTCTCGGGCGACCAGGAACTCCACGGTTCCGGCACCCACGTAGCCGGCCTTCTTGCAGATTGCCTTGGACGCCTCGTAGAGCGAGGTGAGCTGCTCTGTGGAGAGGAACGGCGCCGGCGCCTCCTCTACGAGCTTCTGGTACCGCCGCTGCAAGGAGCAGTCACGGGTGCCGACAACGACGACGTTGCCGTGGGTGTCCGCAAGGACCTGAGTCTCCACGTGGCGGGGCTGGTCGAGGTAGCGCTCCACGAAGCATTCGCCCCGGCCGAAGGCGGCAACCGCCTCCCGGACCGCGCTGTCGAACAGCTCGGGCAGTTCTTCGGCGGTCCAGGCGACCTTGAGCCCTCGACCACCGCCACCGAACGCGGCCTTGATGGCGACCGGCAGGCCATACTGCTCGGCGAAGGCGACCACGTCTTCGACACCGGCGACGGGATCCGCGGTACCCGGCGCGAGCGGAGCGCCGACGGCCAGCGCGATGTGGCGGGCAGCGGTCTTGTCGCCGAGGCGGCGAATGGCCTCGGGCGGCGGGCCGATCCAGGTGAGGCCGGCACCGATCACAGCCTCGGCGAAATCCGCGTTCTCCGAGAGGAAGCCGTATCCCGGATGAACCGCGTCGGCTCCGGACGACTTGCAGGCATCGAGTATCTTGTCGATCCGCAGGTAGGAGTCGCCTGGCGTCGTACCACCCAGCGCAAATGCCTCGTCGGCGACGCGTACATGCAGTGCGTCGATGTCCGGTTCGGCGTATACTGCGACGCTGGTGTAACCGGCGTCGCGGCATGCGCGGGCCACCCGAACCGCAATCTCTCCCCGATTGGCGATGAGGATCTTACGCACGTTGCTCCCGTCCTCGTCCGACCAGCCTGAAGCCTAGGCGAGTCGGGCCGCACAGTTTGCTCTCGTTGCGCCTGGATGTGATGCCACAGACATTCAGGCGTCTTCTATCCGTTCAGTTACCAGCCAGCCCGGGTGCGCACACCCGGGCTCATTCCGGAGCGTCGCCATGAACCTGCCCCGGTGGTGAGTGGGCCGCGCACCGCCTGAGCCGGATCCGCCCATGCGGAGCGGACGGTGGACGGACTCTCCGCCGGGACCGCACGGGCCGCGAAGAACGCGACCACCGCAGCGATCTCCTCGGGTGTCGCGTTCCCACGGATCAAACGTAGCCGGGGTGGGCTGGTTCGCCCGTCTTCGTCCTGGGCCACGGTCCTCTCCTCACTCGACTTCCTCCGACTGCCTGCCGTCCGCAGCGCGCCGTCTGTGTTTCATCCGCATCCCTCGGCGGCCCCTCGCCCGTCCGGCGGCGTGACCACGTGGGCAGTGGATCGGCGGGGTCGGCGACGGCCCGGGGCCAACCTAAAGCGGGATGTTGCCGTGCTTCTTCGGTGGCAGGGACTCACGCTTGGTGCGCAGCAGGCGCAGGGCCCGTATGATCTCGCGGCGCGTCTCGGAAGGGTTGATCACCGCGTCGAGGTACCCACGTTCTGCCGCGATGTACGGAGTCGCGAAATGATCATTGTAATCCTGGATGAGCTCCGCCCGGCGGGTTTCCGGGGACTCGGCCTTGGCCAGGTCACGCCGGTAGATGATGTTCACGGCTCCGCGGGCGCCCATGACGGCGATCTCGGCGGTCGGCCAGGCGAGGTTGATGTCGGCCCGCAGGTGCTTCGACCCCATCACGTCGTACGCGCCGCCATACGCCTTCCGGGTGATGACGGTGACCTTGGGAACGGTCGCCTCCGCGTAGGCGTAGATTAGTTTGGCGCCTCGACGGATGATCCCGTTCCATTCCTGGGAGGTGCCGGGCAGGAAGCCGGGCACGTCGACCAGAGTCAGCACCGGGATGTTGAAGGCGTCGCAGGTCCGGACGAAGCGGGCGGCCTTTTCGCTGGCGTCGATGTCCAGGGTGCCGGCGAACTGCATCGGCTGGTTGGCCACGACACCGACCGACCGCCCGTCCACCCGGCCGAAACCGACGATCAGGTTCTGGGCGAACTGAGCGTGGACCTCGAGGAAGTCGCCATCGTCGACCAGCCGCTCGATGATCTGATGCATGTCGTACGGCGTGTTCGGGGAGTCCGGGATGAAGGCGTCGAGCTCGGGGTCGATCTCGACGGCCGGATCGTCCACCGCGTCGTAGCTGGGGGCGTCGTCGAGATTGTTCGACGGCAGGAACGACAACAACGCCCGGGCGAGCTCCAGGCACTCCGCCTCGTCGGCCGCCTGAAAGTGCGCAACGCCGCTGCGGGAGTTGTGGGTGGCCGCGCCGCCCAGCTCCTCCATGCCGACATCCTCACCGGTGACCTCTTTGATGACGTCTGGGCCGGTGATGAACATGTGGCTGGTTTTGTCGACCATCAGGGTGAAGTCCGTGATCGCCGGCGAGTACACGGCGCCACCAGCGCACGGGCCCATGATCAGAGAAAGCTGCGGGACGACGCCGGACGCCATGACGTTCCGGTAGAAAATCTCGCCATAAAGGCCGAGCGAGACGACGCCCTCCTGGATGCGAGCTCCGCCGGAGTCGTTGATGCCGACGACCGGACAGCCGGTCTTCAGCGCCAGATCCATGATCTTGATGATCTTCTCGCCGAAGACCTCGCCGAGGCTCCCGCCGAAGACCGTGAAGTCCTGGCTGAACACGCAAACCTGCCGGCCGTCGACCGTGCCGTACCCTGTCACCACCCCGTCGCCGTACGGGCGGTTGGCCTGGACGCCGAAGTCATGCGCCCGGTGCCGCGCGAACGCGTCGGTCTCGACGAACGAGCCCGCGTCGAGGAATGCCTCGATCCGCTCACGGGCGGTCATCTTGCCCTTGGCATGCTGGGCATCTACGGCCCGCTGTGACCCGGCATGGACCGCGTCTTCGTTCACGCGCCGCAGTTGAGCAAGTCGCCCTGCGGTGGTGTGCGGGTCGGGAGCAGAATCCTCGGCGGACGCGGGAAGAGCCATAGGCCGCAGCGTACGACCCCTGTGGGCTCACGTGCTCGACTGTTGTGGAGTTGATCTCATCGATTGGCTGGAATCTTCGGCTACCTTGCGGCGGTCCGTATCGAAGGTCACAGCCCCCACACTTGTACACCCGGCCGCCTGGCCCGGGGGGGGGGCACAGCCGCATCGTTACTCGTGGTGGCGGTCCGGTGCGAGTCCCGGCTGTCGGACAGCGTTCGCGCGGGGTGTTCTGGCAGGCTGTTTCCGTGAGCTCGACGCCGGATTCTTCACCCGCGAAGCCCGCGCGGGATGCAGCCGTTCCGTCACCGCCGCCGCCGACGGCGTCCCCGCCGGTGCGGCCGGGCCCGGGCACCGGCACCTTCCGGGGCCGGCCAGCGATGTCGCGCGGTGACCGAGGTCCGCTCGACGCCGCCCGGCTGACGGCCGCCGCGGCGGCGCTCGGGCTGGGCCTGGCGGCGATCCCGGAGATCGACTCGACCAACGCGGCCCTGGCCCGGATCGCGCGGGGGGAGACGAGCGATCCGGACCTGGCCGGGCTCTCGTGGCAGTGGCGCGAGAGCGAAGGGCCCCACGGCGCCGCCCACCGCCGGGGGCTGGTCCTCGCCGCCGAACGGCAGACCGCCGGGCGTGGGCGTCTCGATCGCTCCTGGCTGTCCCGACCCGGCTCCGGTCTGACCGTGTCCCTGCTCCTCCGGCCGCGGACCGTGGTTTCACGGCTCGGCTGGCTGCCGCTGGTCGTAGGGACATCGCTGGTTTCCACGCTGCGGGCCGTCGCCGGGGTGCCCGCCGTTCTCAAGTGGCCCAACGACGTCCTGCTCGAGGGCGTGAAGCTTGCCGGCATCCTGGTGGAGGTCGTTCCGCTTCCGTCGTCCGCGCCCTCGGTGGTCATCGGCTTCGGACTCAACGTGAACGCGGAACCCGGCGAGTTGCCCGATCGGTCCACGAGCCTGCTGCTCGGCGGCGCACACCCGGCTGCCCTGGACCGGACCGAGCTACTCGAGCGGATCCTTGACGGGCTCGTCCACGCGCTCGCCGCCTGGGAGGCTGATCCGCAGGCGGCCCGCGCCGCCTACTTGGAGGTGTGCGCGACGATCGGCCGGGAGGTTCGCGTCGAGCTCCCGGACGGCTCCGCCGACACCGGGAGGGCGACGGACGTCGATCTTGAGGGGCGGTTGGTGGTGGCCGGTCGTGCCTACAGCGCCGGCGACGTCGTCCACCTGCGGTGACCGGTGCCCGGCGACCGTCCCGAGGGTGAGGGCCCGGGTGTGGCCTGTCGGTGCCGGGTGCGACGATCGTCACCGTGGCGTTTCTCGACGACATCCTTACTCAGGACGAGGAGGTTGTCCTGCATCTACACCCGCACTGGGTCAGCCTGATCGTTCCGGCGCTCTGGACGGTGGTGGCTCTCGTGTTTGCGGTGCTTGGCGTCTTCTTCGCGCCCGGTGGGGTGCTGCAGAAGCCCGTCCAGTACCTGGTGCTGATCGTCGCCCTCGGCGCGATCGGCTATCTGGGCGTGCTGCCCTGGCTTCGCCAGCTGACGACCCATTACGTCGTCACCAACCACCGGTTCGTGATTCGGGAGGGCCTGATCACCCGGGCCGGCCGGGACATTCCACTCGCCTGGCTGGTCGGTGCGACGGTGCAGCAGAACGTCGTCGACCGCGTGCTGGGGTCGGGAAGTCTGATCCTCGAGACGGCCGGGCAGCGCGGCCGGGTCGTCCTGGCGTGCATGCCGCACGCCGAGCGGGTCCAGGAGACCCTCGCCGAACTCTCGGCGCCGTACCGGCCCAGGGGCTACCCTGACTACTGAGACCGCCTGGTCGCAGGGCTCGACCCCGGCACACCTCGCCCGCAAGGCCTCGCAGCAGGGATCCTCAGATCGGGTCGTACGCGCGCCACCAGGCCAGGAGCTGACCCGCGTCGGGATCCTCGGTGGCGAAGCCGAGGAGCTCGTCGTCCACGGTCCAGTACACCGCGAATCGGCCCGCTGCGGCCACGCAGAGGAAGGTGCCGCGGCGGCGGGCGCTGTGTGCCCAGCGTTCGACGCTGGTCTGGCCCCGGTGGCAGTCTCCGGCGTCGATGACCGCCGCCGACCGGCGATCGACGTCGCCCCGCAGTGCTGCCGCGTCCCGGTACCGGATGATCGACAGCCGCGCCGGTGCCGGTGCCTCGGTAGCCACTCCGGGTGCGCAGGCCAGCGCCGCCACCACCCCGTCATCGACACGGGGAGCAGCACGGCAGTCGGAGACCGCGAACGGCCGCAGCGAGGCCAGCAGCCGGGCGTCAGCCGAATCGAGCGTCGCGCTCGGCGCCGGGTCGGCCATGCCGCCGCCAGGTCGGTCGGCATGCGAACCGGTGCTGCTCGGGGTGGGCTGGCCGGTGGCTTCGTGGTCGGAACCGCTGGTCACCAGCAGCCCGATGGCAACGCCCGCACCGATGATGATCGCAGCGGCGCCGCCGACGATGCCGGCGGCGACGGCTCGCCGCCGGCCACCGCCGGCACCCGGGGTGCGATGATCGTCGGGCTCGACCGGCGGTCCAGCTGGGCCGTCCGCCGGCTCCGGCGGTGTGCTCCCGGCGGGATCCTGCATACCGTCCGCCCTCCCGAACGAGGTCACTCAGCGGCGCAGCGGGTCGAACGAATGCCACCAGTCGTTGATGCGAGCCGCCGCCTGATCGTCTGCGGTGAAGGCGATCAGGCGGCTGTCGTACGTCCAGAACTCGTAGAACTGATTCGCGTAGAAGTAGCAGAGACGGCTGCCACCGCTGGTCTCGGCCGGCGAGCTCCACTGTTCCGAGCTCTGCTGCCCATCGTCGCAGTTCCCCTCGTCGACATAGAACGTCTCCCGGGCGCCGATCTGCCGATCCAGCGCAGAACGGTTCGGGAAGTGGAACGCCCTGACCTCCATGCCCGAGGGCGTCTTGCAGATGAGGGTGGCGTCCGCGTAGGCGCTGTCGCTGCGTGCCGGAGTGGTGCAACCGGTCATGACGGCGGGATTGAGCAGCGCTCGCAGGACCTCCCGCGGATTGCCGCCGGCCCCACCCCCTGCGCCCGGCGCGGCGGATGCCGCCCCGGCTCCCGCCGGGCGGGCCGGGACCGCGGCGGCGACCGAGTCGCCGCCGCCGTTACCACCGGTGAAGGCGAGGACTCCGAACACGATCACCAGTACCAGTACCAGCCCGCCGCCCCCGGCCAACAGGCGCCGGTCGACCAGCACCATGTGCCGGCCGGCCGCGGGCTGGTGGGCGTCCTCCCGCAGTCCGCCGGTCGCCGGTGCGTGGCCATCTCCGGATCGCGGTGGCAGCCCCGGCAACAGTCCGGGTAGGGACGAGGAACGTCCCCTGTTCGAGTCGGGTGCGGTGGGGACAGTGGCAGGGCCCCGGGAAGATCGTT
>NZ_CADCWT010000052.1 GCF_902806485.1 Candidatus Frankia alpina
ACACCAACACAACATTGATGTCACGCAAAGCGACGAAACGTTACCGGGAAAGGCTCACTGTGATGTCCCGGTTCCGAGACCTCCTCGGCCACGGGGCCGATCCCGCGGAGCACCCGCCGCCCGACGACACGGAGCACGACCGGCCGCTCCACCCAGACGCTGCGACGCCCGCGCGGAGTCGGGGGGCGGGCGCCCTGGATCATGCCGCCGCGCCGGACACCACGGCCGCGCCGCGGGCGACCGCGGACGCCGCCGGCCCGCCGAGTGCCGCCCCCCGGGAGCAGCCGGCCGGCCTGCCACCGCCGGCGGCAGCCGGGCCCGGTGCCCCCAGGCCGCCGGAGGCCGACAGCGCCGGACCGACACCGGACGAACCGGCACCGGGCGGGCTGGCCGAGCCGCCGCCGGCCGGTTCGGCCGAGGCACCGGCGGGCGAGCCCACCCGACCCGCGGATCCCTGGCGGCTGCACAGCCCGCCGACGGCCGCGCCCACCGTCGGTAAGGTCCTGCCCCCGCCGCAGCCGGTGCTGGCGCCCGCGACGGCCTTCCGCCGCTCGATGCTGAGCCTCGACAGCGTCTTCGTCGGCGGCTTCCACGTGGCCGCCGGTTCGCTGGTGGGAACCGCGCACCTGGTGTCCGGCTCCCCCTGCCAGGACGCCTACGACTTCGCGGTCAGCCCCGGCGGCCGCCTGATCGTCGCCATCGCGGACGGACTGGGGTCGCGCCCCCACTCGCAGGTCGGGGCCCGTTCGTTCTGCGAGGGAGCCGTGCAGGCGGGGTTGGCACGCGAGGAGCTGACCGCCGCCGACCTGTTGGCGTACGCCGCTCGGTACGCCGAGAGCCAGGCCGGCGCGCACCGGTTGGCGCCGCGGGAGATCGGGTTCGTCGGCGCGGTGGCGGTCTTCGCCGGCAGCCGCGGCGAGATCGCCCGCGTCGGCGACGTCTCGGCCTTCACGCTGGTCGACGGGCAGTTCGACGAGCTGCTGACGAACGCCCCGGACGAGCACGTCAACATCGTGACGGACGCCCTGCCCGAACAGCCACTGCCCGCGCCGGAGGTGCGCAGCCTTGAGGCGGTGCGGCGCGTCGTGCTGTGCTGTGCTGTGCTGTGCTGTGCTGTGCTGTGCACCGATGGTCTCGCGACGGACCTGCGCAACTCCCCCGGCGTGCGGAGCTGGCTGGCCGAATCCTGGGAGGCGCCCGGTGACGTGCACGCGATGGGTGAGGCGTTGCGGTTCCGGCGCCGTGGCTCCCACGACGACCGGACCGCGGTCGTGATCTCCGTGCTGGAGCGTCCCGTCGTTGCGGACAGCCCCGCCACCAGCACCTAGACAAGCGAGCTCCCCGGCAAGCGGGGTCCACCGGCGAGCGGGGTCTACTTGGGCGAGGACGGGACGAAGGGGGGGCGCACGACGGTCATCGGGCTCGGGCGGCCGCGGACGTCGACGTGCACCGTGTCGCCCGCCGAGACGCCGCGGTCCAGCAGCGCCAGGCCGATGCCCTGGCGCAGCGTCGGGGAGAAGGTCCCGCTGGTGACCTCGCCGACCGGTTCGCCGGAGGAGGCGGTCACGGCCATGTGCGGCCGGGGAATGGCCCGGCTCGTCGACGTCAGCCCCCACAGCAGGCGGGCGGCCCCGGCGGCCGGCTCGGCGAGCAGCGCCTCCCGGCCCCAGAACTGCTCCTTGTCCCAGCCGACCGCCCACCCGGACCGGGCCTGCACCGGGGTGATCTCCCGCGACAGGTCCTGGCCGTGCAACGGGTAGCCCATCTCCGTGCGCAGGGTGTCGCGGGCACCGAGACCGACGGGCGACACGCCGAGGGCCTCCCCCGCGGCGAACAGCGCGTCCCACAGCTCGGGCGTGTCGTCCCAGCGGGGCAGCAGCTCGTAGCCACGCTCGCCGGTGTAACCGGACCGGCAGACGATCACCGGATGCCCCTTCCACTCCGCCTCGACGAAGCTCATGTACGCCCCGTCGGTGGGCAGGCCGAGGGCCGCCACCAGGGCCGGGGCGGCGGGGCCCTGCACCGCGAGCACCCCGAACCCGGTGTGCCGGTCGGTGACGGACACGCCCGCAGGAGCGGCCGCGGCGAGGCGGGCGACGACCTCGGCGTTGTTCGCGGCGTTGGGGACGAGCAGGACCCGCTCGGCGGAGAAGAGATAGGCGATCAGGTCATCGACGACCCCGCCGGCCTCGTCGCAGCACAACGTGTACTGAGCCTGCCCGGGCGAGATGCGACCCAGGTCATTGCTCAGGCAGGCGTTGACGAAGTCGGCCGCGCCCGCGCCGGCCACCTCGGCCTTGCCGAGATGGCTGACGTCGAAGATTCCGACCGCGCCGCGGACCGCCTGATGCTCGGCGAGCACTCCGCGCCCGGCGTATTCGATCGGCATCTCCCAGCCCCCGAAGCCGGCCAGCTTCGCGCCGAGATCGACATGACGGCCGTACAACGGAGATCGACGCAGGTCTGCCATGGCGGACAGCTTAGTTTGACGTCCCCGGCCACCGCGATCCGGACCGGAACCGGCAAAGGAGGCGCGAGGGAGCGCGCAGAGCGGCGAAAGCCCGGCTGTGGCGCCCCCGGGGGCGTCCGTCGACCTTGTCGTTCAATACGCTCACCGCATGACCAGCATCGCGCCCAGCTCAGCAGCCCTAGTCGATCTCAAGACGGATGCGGTGGTGATCGGCACCGCCGTCGGCGAGAACGGCCTTGTGGTGACCGGCGGCGCCGCCGAGGTGGACGCGGCGCTCGGCGGCCGGCTCGAGTCAGTGCTCGCCGCTCTCGGCGCGACCGGTAAGGCCGGCGAGACCGTTCGTTTCGCGACCCTGGGGGCGCTGCCCGCGGCGACCGTCCTCGCGGTCGGGCTCGGCCCGCTGGCGTCCCCGTCCGCCCCGCTGTCCGGCCCTGTGGCCGGCCCCGTGTCGGGCCCCGTGGACACCGAGGTCCTGCGCCGCGCGGCGGGCACGGCCCTGCGGGCGCTGGCCGGGACCGGATCCGTGGCGCTGACCCTCGCCGCCGCGCCCGGTTCGATCACCGCGGAGTCGGTCCGGGCGGTGGCCGAGGGCGCGCTGCTGGGCACCTACACCTTCGACCGGCTTCGCACCACCTCGGCGAAGGGACTGCCCACCCCCGTCGGCGCGCTGACGCTTCTCGTGGACGGCACGTCCCTGCCGCTCGCGCAGGCGGAGATCGACCGCGCGGTGGTCGTCGCCGAGTCGGTGGTCCTGGTCCGGGACCTGGTGAACACCCCGCCGAGCCACCTCTCCCCCGCCCTGCTCGCCGACGTCGCCGTCGAGCAGGCGACCGCCGCCGGGGTCACCGTCGAGGTGCTCGACGAGGTGGCGCTGGCCGAGGGCGGCTTCGGTGGGATCGTCGGGGTCGGCCAGGGTTCCGTCAATCCGCCCCGGCTGATCCGCCTCGAGTGGCGCGGCGGTGGCGAAAGCCCGGCGCTCGCGCTGGTCGGCAAGGGCATCACCTTCGACTCCGGTGGCCTGTCGCTGAAGCCCCCGACGGCGATGGAATGGATGAAGACGGACATGGCGGGCGCGGCCGCGGTCCTCGCCACGGTCGTCGCCGCGGCCCGCCTGCGGCTGCCGGTGACGGTGACCGGCTGGATGCCCTGCGCGGAGAACATGCCCTCGGGCGACGCGATCCGGCCTTCGGACGTGTTGACGCTGCGCGGCGGCACCCGCGTCGAGGTGCTCAACACCGACGCCGAGGGCCGGCTCGTCCTCGCCGACGCCCTCGTTCGGGCGGCCGAGGAGGCGCCGGACCTGATCGTGGACATCGCGACTCTGACCGGCGCTCAGATCGTCTCTCTCGGCCAGCGCACGAGCGCAGTGATGGGCCGCGACGGCGCGGCCGAAGCGGTCACGACGGCCGCCGCCGCGACCGGGGAGAGCGTCTGGCCGATGCCGCTGCCGCCGGAGCTGCGCAAGGGGCTGGACTCCACCGTCGCCGACATCGCGAACGTCCCGCCCGGTGGCAGCCGGGACGGCGGGATGCTGGTCGCGGCGCACTTCCTCGCCCATTTCGTGCCCGACGAGGCGAGCTGGGCGCACATCGACATCGCCGGTCCGTCGTGGAACGGCGGGCAGCCCTACGGGCACACACCCAAGGGCGGCACCGGCGTGATTGTCCGCACGCTCCTCCAGCTCGCCGAGGACCTCGCCGGCCCGCCGTCGGACCAGGGTTCCACGATCGCCGGCTGACCGGTCCGCGACGGCGTGGCCAAGCGTCGATAGCGGCCGCACCCCACGCGATGCAGCCCACTCGCCCATCCGAGCAGAAGGGGGCCCACGGCGTGAAAGACTGGGCTCGGACCGACGTGGTGTGGTGAGTCGTGGCCTGAAACGCCGGCCCGCAGGGCACGTCGATGCCGGCGTTCCCGGCCGTGCGCGGTGACGATCGCCGCCGGTGCGGCCGGCCTGTGTCACCGGCGTCGCGAGCACGCACGACACCGGTGGGTACGGGTCATACTCCCGGCATCACCGGCACAACCATAGAAGTCAACGAGAAGGGACCCCTGGCGTGGCGGATTCAGCGGCCGGTCCCGTCGATCTGGTCATCCTCGGTGGCGGCAGCGGCGGATACGCCGCCGCGCTGCGCGCCGCGGAACTCGACCTCAGTGTCGTTCTGATCGAGAAGGACAAGCTCGGCGGCACCTGCCTGCACCGAGGCTGCATCCCGACCAAGGCACTGCTGCATTCGGCGGAGATCGTCGACAACATCAAGGAGAGCGAATCCTTCGGGATCCGGTCCACCTTCGACGGCATCGACATGACGAAGGTCAACTCCTACAAGGATTCGGTCATCGCCGGCCTGTTCAAGGGGTTGACCAGCCTGATCAAATCGCGTGGCATCGAGGTGGTCGAGGGATTCGGCCGGCTCGCCTCGCCGACGTCCGTTGCGGTCGGTGACCGGATCATCTCCGGTCGGCACGTCCTGCTGGCCACCGGCTCGTACTCGAAGTCCCTGCCCGGTCTGGACATCGACCATAACAAGGTCATCACCAGCGACGACGCCCTGACCCTCGACCATGTGCCGGCATCCGCCGTGGTCCTCGGGGCCGGCGCCATCGGCTGCGAGTTCGCCTCGGTCTGGCGTTCCTACGGCGCCGAGGTGACGATCGTCGAGGCGCTGCCGCATCTGGTGCCGCTGGAGGACGAGTCCAGTTCCAAGCTGCTCGAGCGCGCCTTCCGCAAGCGTGGCATCGCCCAGCACCTCGGCGCCCGCTTCGCCGGCGTGAAGACGACCGACGACGGGGTCACCGTGTCGCTGGAGAGCGGCACGACCATCGAGGCCGAGCTGCTGCTCGTCGCGGTGGGCCGTGGACCGGTCTCGGCCGGCCTCGGCTACGAGGAAATCGGCATCGCGACCGACCGCGGCTACGTCCTGGTCGACCGCTTCCTGCGCACGAACGTCCCCACCGTGTCCGCGCTCGGCGACCTGCGGCCGGGCCTGCAGCTGGCCCACGTGGGCTTCGCGGAGGGCATCTTCGTCGCCGAACAGCTCGCCGGGCTCAACCCGGTGCCGGTCGACTACGACAACGTCCCGCGGGTCACCTACTCCCACCCCGAGGTGGCGTCAGTCGGGTTGACCACCGCGGCCGCCCGGGAGCGCTTCGGCGACATCCGCACCGTCACCTACAACCTGGCGGGCAACGGCAAGTCGCAGATCCTCAAGACCGCCGGTGCCGTGACGTTGATCGCGGTCCCCGACGGTCCGGTGGTCGGCGTTCACATGGTCGGCGACCGGGTGGGCGAGCTCATCACCGAGGCCCAGCTCATCACCAACTGGGAGGCGTTTCCCGCCGAGGTCGCCCAGCTGATCCACCCACATCCCACTCTGTCCGAGGCTCTCGGCGAGGCGCACCTGGCGCTGGCCGGCAAGCCCCTTCACGTCCACGGCTAGGGCAATCACGCCCTGGGATCGCCGCCGCACCGGGTTCGCCCCGCGCCTCGATCCCGCCCAGGTACTCACGATCACGCCATAGCATGAGCGCCTCCGGCCGGCCGCTTGCGCGGTGCATGCCGGACGCGACGAAGGAGTCGTTCCAGCATGTCTGTATCTGTCACGATGCCCCGGCTCGGGGAAAGTGTCTCCGAGGGAACCGTCACCCGTTGGCTGAAGCAGGAGGGTGAGCGCGTCGAGGCCGACGAGCCGCTTCTCGAGGTCAGCACGGACAAGGTCGACACCGAGATTCCTGCCCCGGCCTCCGGTGTCATCAGCTCCATCAAGGTCGCGGAGGACGAGACCGTCGAGGTCGGCGTCGAGCTCGCGGTCATCGACGACGGCGCCGGCGGCGGCGGCGCCGCGGCCGAGGCCGCCGAAGCCCCCGCCGCGGAGCCCGAGCCGGAGCCGGCCAAGCCCGCCGCGGCAGCTCCCCCGCCCCCGCCCGCCCCGGCTCCCACCCCCGCTCCGGCGCCGAAGCCGGCCCCGGTGCCCGCCCAGGCACCGACCGCGCCCGCCCCGGTGGCCACCTCCAACGGCGACGGCGGGATCGGCCGCTACGTCACGCCACTGGTCCGCAAGATGGCCGCCGAGCTGAGCGTCGACCTCGCCGACGTGACCGGCTCGGGCCCCGGCGGCCGGATCACCAAGCAGGACATCCAGGAGGCGGCCCGTTCCGGCGACGCCCTCGAGGCCCTCGCCGCCCCAGCAGCTCCCGCCGCACCATCGGCACCGGCCCGCCCCGCTGCGCCGGCCACGGCCCCCGCTGCTGCGGCGTCCGCCGGCACGGGCACCTCCGCTCCCGCCCCGGTTCGCGGACGCACCGAGAAGCTTTCCCGGCTGCGTGCCCTGGTCGCCCGGCGCATGGTCGAGTCGCTGCAGATCAGCGCCCAGCTCACCACCGTCGTCGAGGTGGACGTCACCCGCATCGCGCGGCTGCGGGACCGGACCAAGGCCGGCTTCCAGGCCCGCGAGGGGCTGAAGCTGTCGTTCCTGCCGTTCTTCGCGTTGGCGACCTGCGAGGCACTGCGCGAGTTCCCGCAGCTCAACGCCAGCCTCGACGTCGAGGCGGGGACGGTCACCTACCACGGCGAGGAGAACCTCGGCATCGCCGTGGACTCCGAGCGCGGCCTGGTCGTGCCGGTCGTCCACAACGCCGGTGACCTCAACCTCACCGGGCTCGCCCGCAAGATCGACGAGCTGGCCAGTCGGACCCGGGCCAACAAGATCTCCCCGGACGAGCTCGGCGGGGGGACTTTCACCCTCACGAACACCGGCAGCCGGGGCGCCCTGTTCGACACGCCGATCATCAACCAGCCGCAGGTCGGCATCCTCGGCACGGGAATCGTGACCAAGAAGCCCGCCGTCATCGACGACCCCGAGCTCGGCGAGATCATCGCCGTCCGGTCGGCGGTGTACCTGTCGCTGACCTACGACCACCGCATCGTCGACGGGGCCGACGCCGCCCGCTTCCTGACGTTCATCAAGCGGCGGCTCGAGGAGGGCACCTTCGAGGCCGACCTGGGCCTGTAGGCAGTCCCGCGCCAGCGGACTCCCCTGCCGAGAGGACTCCTCCCGCCAGGGGAGTCCCCCACCGCGGGCCGGTCGGGTGCCTCGCGTTCGGGGCGACGACCGGCCACGATGGTCCACCATGCGCATCGTTGTGACCGGAGCCTCGGGCCTGATCGGTTCGGCCCTCGTCCCCGCCCTTCGCGAGGACGGCCACACCGTGACCGCCCTGGTCCGGCGAACGCCCCGCACCGGCGGCGAGATCCAGTGGGATCCCGCCGCCGGTCGGCTCGACCCGACGGCGCTCGCCGGCACCGACGCCGCCTTCCACCTCGCCGGCGCAGGCATCGGCGACCACCGCTGGACCGACGGCTACAAGCGCCTGCTCCGCGACAGTCGAATCACCGGCACCGATCTGCTCGCCCGCGCCCTCGCCGCCCTCACGCCACCCCCGCGGGTGTTCCTCACCGGCAGCGCCATCGGCTGGTACGGAACCTCGGCGGGCGGCGACGCCGGCCCACTCGACGAGAGCGCCCCCGCCGGCGCGGGGTTCCTCGCCCGGCTCGTCGAGGACTGGGAGGCGGCGGCCACGCCCGCCCGCGAGGCCGGCATCCGAGTCGTCACGCTGCGGACCGGGGTCGTGCTCTCCCGCCACGGGGGAAGTCTCGGCCGCCAACTCCCGCTGTTCCGTCTGGGACTCGGGGGTCGGCTGGGTTCCGGCCGCCAGTGGCTGAGCTGGATCAGCCACGTCGACCAGGTGGCCGCGTTGCGCCTGATGCTCGCCGAGGACTCGGTCGCCGGGCCGGTCAACCTGGTCGCGCCCGAACCCGTCACCAACGCCGCCTTCACCGCGGCACTCGCATCCGCCCTGCACCGCCCGGCGTTCGCGGCGGTGCCCCGCCTCGCCCTGCGCGCAGCCCTCGGCGAGTTCGCCGACGAGGGTGTCCTCGCCTCCCAGCGGCTGGCCCCCACCGTCCTCACCGGGGCAGGTTTCCGCTTCACCCATCCCGACATCGACACTGCGCTGCGGGCGATCCTCACCGACGGCGTCTGACACCCCGACTGTCAGTTTCCCGTCACGGGGATGGTCTCCGAGACCCGCCAGCCGAAGTCGGTGCGGATCAGCGCGAGATCGCGGCGCTGGGGGGCCTTCGCCGGCTGGTGGACGAGAAGCTGGCCACGGGCGTCGAGGTAGTCGTAGGCGGCCAGGCGTTCGGTCACCCTCAGCACCGTGCGGTTCGGCTGCTCGTCGCGGACCTGCAGAGCGAGGATCTCGCTGCGCAGCGCCGAGGCGTGCGCGCCCTTGGCGACGACCTGCCGCATGAGCGCGACGTCGGCGTTGTAGGCGGGGCTGCCGGGGGCGTCGGACTGCCCCAGCAGGGACTCGTCGGCCCGCTCGAACGCCCGGCTGCGAGCGGTGTCGAGCTCGCCGAGCACGGCGCGCCAGATCTGCTCGGGCGACTGGTTCGCGACCGGTGACGCAGTCGGATCCCGGGCGGGCACCTCGGCCACGGACGGCGGCGCGGACTGCGGCGCGGGCGCCGCCGAATCCCGCGACGGGCTCCCCATGAGCAACACGGCGGCCACCACGACAGCGAACAGACCCACCCCCGCGGTGACCGGCAGCAGCCAGCGCCGCCGCCGAGCGCCCGTCCGGCGCGGCCGGCGGCCGCCCGCCCGCCCGGCGCGGCCCGACGAACCCGTGGCCGGCGGGGAGTCGGACGAGCCGGACGCACCGGATCTGCCGCGGGTCCCACGCGATCCTCCGGACGCCGCACCCGCGCCGCCGGCACCCGACAGCGGCGGGCGGGCGGCGGGCCGCGATGCGCCGGGGGGTGCCTTGGACGGGCTCGACCGTCCCGCGTCGACCGCCGGGCCCGCGTCGGCGCCGCCCCGGCCCGCGACGCGCGACGCCCGGCGGCCGGGCGTCGAACGCCGCGGCGGCGGGGGCAGGGAGTCGAGCAGCTCCGTCGCGTCGACGGCGGTGGCCCCGCTGGCCGATCGCCCGGGCGGGGCGCCGCCGCCCGGGGGGTGCGGGCCGGCGTCGTCGCCCGAGCCTGGCCCGTCGCGCGGATCGCGGGTGCCGTCCGGCTCCGGGTTCAGGCGGGCGCCCGCCAGCAGCCGCGGCCGACCGTCACCGTCGCCGGGCCCAGGCCCAGGCCCAGGCCCGGCAGGCTCCACGCCGGCCGGGGTCTGTGGACGGCGCGGCGGGCCGGGCGGCGCGGCCGCAGTGGGATGGGGTCGCGCGCCGGGCGGGCGGGGCTGGGCGTGGGTCCGGTCCACCGGGGGAATCCTCGGCAACGTCTCCGTCGGTGAGGGTCCCGCGGGCCGCCCAGCCGCCCTCGGCTCATCGTCGCCGGGCAGCTGAACGGGCAGTCGAACGGGCAGGGGGGTGGCGCTGCGGGCGAACGCGGCGGCGAGCTCGGCGGCGCTCGGCCGCCGGTACGGGTCGTCGATCATGGCGGTGGCGACGGCCACCGCGGCCGCGTCCGGGCCGGTCGCCTCTCGCATCGCCCCCAGCAGCAGATCGGCGAGGTCGTGCACGTCCGCCGAAGCCGCCTCGGGCGGAACGGGATCGGCTCGGGCGGCGTCGGCCAGCGCGGCGACCCCGAGGCCGGTCAGGACCGGTCGCCCGGTCGGCTCCAGGAGGATGTCCTCCCGTTCGAGCCGACCGTGCACGATGCCGGCCGCATGCGCGGCGGCCAGCGCCTGCGCGACCGGTAGGCCGACGGTGACGACCTCGCCCGGGTCGAGATCCCCGCGCAGCGCCAGCAGACGGGCGAGGCTGATCGCGCCGACGACCGGCTCGGTGATCAGCACCAGCCCCTCCACCGTGGGCAGCACCGCCACCACCGCGATGAGGTGCGGATGTGCCAGCTCCGCCAGCGCGCGGGCCGCGGCGACCGCCGCCGAACGCAGCACCGGATCGGGAGCGAGACGCACCCGCCGCACGACGCACTCGACCCCGGACTGGTCGAACTGACCCGCCCAGAGCTCGCCGGAGCCCGCGTCCCGCAGCCGGGAACGCACGCTCACCCCCGGCACCTCGGGTACCCCGCCGACGCGCCGCGCCGGCCTGTCCGCGGAATCGTCGGTGAAAGTCACAGGTAGCGACGCTAGGCTCAAATGGGGTGGGTCTGCATTAATCTTCGTCCGGTTGTGGATAACTTTTTACGATCACTCCACCTGCGGCGGTGGCCGGCCCACCGCGGCGCGGATGCGCGGATGGCGGACAATCAACGGAGACCGGATCCGAACGGTGGCGCCGGTGGCCGACGAACCAGGGAGAGACCGGAGTGCAGATCCTCGCCACCAGCGGCGGTTTTCTTCCCGACGGCCGGTACGGCGCGAAGGTCGGGCCGATCCTGACGCACGCGATCGAGCTGGCCGGGCCGGGCCCGCGGCCGCGGGTCTGCCTGCTGCAGACGGCGCTGGGCGACGACCAGGGCGCCTACGCCCGCGGATATGCCGCGTTCAACCGCGACCGCCCCGACGTGCGGGTCTCCCATCTCGCGTTGTTCCCCATGCCGAACATCCCCGACGTCCGTAGCCACCTGCTGGCCCAAGATGTGATCTGGGTCGGTGGGGGCAGCGTGGCGAACCTGCTCGCCGTCTGGGCGGTGCACGGGCTGGGCGAGATCCTGCGCGAGGCGTGGGAGGCCGGCGTCGTCCTCGGCGGCGTCTCGGCCGGCTCCCTGTGCTGGCATGCCGGTGGCACCACCGACTCGTTCGGCCCGGACCTGCGACCGGTGACGAACGGCCTGGGCCTGCTGCCGTTCAGCAACACACCGCACTACGACTCGGAGCCGGAGCGCCGCCCGTTGTTCCAGCGTCTCGTCGCCGACGGGACGCTGCCCGCCGGCTGGGCGACCGACGACGGCGTCGGGCTGCACTTTCGCGGCACCGAGCTCGTCGAGGCCGTGGCCGACCGGCCGGGCGTGCACGCCTGGCGGGTGGAGACCGGCCCCGGTGGCGCCGCGGTGGAGACCGCTGTCGTGCCCCGGCTGCTACCCGGCGCGCCGGGCGCGGACCTCTCCGGCTGACCGCCGGCTGGCGGGCCCGGAGCTCCGGGCGAGCTCACAGCGGCGCGGCGCGGCGCGGCGCGGGCGTAGGCTGAATGACGTGGATGTTCTGAGGCTTTCCGTGGTCCCCTACCGCGAAGCGTGGGACATGCAAAGATCCCTCGCCGAGGCCCGGGTGGCCGACGAGGCGGACGACACACTGATCCTGGTGGAACACCCCAGCGTCTACACCGCGGGGCGGCGCACGGAGTCCTTCGAACGGCCGCTGAACGGCACCGAGGTCGTCGACGTGGACCGCGGCGGCAAGATCACCTGGCATGGCCCGGGCCAGCTCGTCGGCTACCCGATCGTCAAGCTACCTCGCCCGCTCAACGTCGTCGCCTACGTGCGCGCCCTGGAGGACGCCCTCATCGACTCCTGCGCGGAGCTCGGGCTCGCGACCCGCCGGGTCGACGGCCGCACCGGCGTGTGGACCGTGGACGGCCGGCGCAAGGTCGCCGCGATCGGCGTGCGGGTGCGGCAGGCGGTGACGACCCACGGCTTCGCGCTGACCTGCTCGTCGGACCTGGGCGCCTTCGGGCAGATCGTGCCCTGCGGCATCACCGACGCCGGGGTGACGAGCCTGTCCGCCGAGCTCGGCCGGGCGGTGACCGTTGCCGAGGCCCGGCCGGTCGTCGAGCGGCACACCCTGGCGGTGCTCGCCCGGTACCTCGGCGGGCGCAACCTCGGCGATCGCCTCACCGCGCGGGTCGAGCCGCCCGGCGTGTCCCCGGCAGCGCAGCAGCCCAGGACCGAGCGGATGGAGCTGGTGAGTTGAGCGCGGTCGCCCCCGAGGGCCGTCCCCTGCTGCGCCTCGAGGCGCGCAACGCGCAGACGCCGATCGAACGCAAGCCGCCGTGGATCCGCACCCGGATGCGTACCGGCCCGGAGTACTCCGACGTCAAGGGACTGGTCCGCGCCGCCGGCCTGCACACGGTGTGCGAGGAGGCCGGCTGCCCGAATATCTACGAATGCTGGGAGGACCGCGAGGCGACCTTCCTGATCGGTGGGGACGTCTGCACCCGTCGGTGCGACTTCTGCCAGATCGACTCGGGTCGTCCCACCCCGCTGGACCGGGATGAGCCACGGCGGGTGGCGGAGTCCGTGCGCACGATGGGGCTGCGCTACGCCACCGTCACCGGCGTCGCCCGCGACGACCTGGCCGACGGCGGCTCCTGGCTGTACGCGGAGACGGTCCGCCAGATCCACGCGCTGTCCGCGGGCACCGAGGTCGAGGTGCTCATCCCGGACTTCGGCGGGCGCGCCGACCAGCTCGGCGAGGTCTTCGGCGCCGCCCCCGAGGTGCTGGCGCACAACCTGGAGACGGTGCCGCGGATCTTCAAGCGCATCCGGCCGGCGTTCCGCTACGAGCGTTCCCTCGACGTGCTGCGCCAGGCCCGCGCTGCCGGGCTGGTCACGAAGTCAAACCTGATCCTGGGCCTCGGCGAGACCGCCGAGGAGATCCAGCAGGCCATGCGGGACCTGCACGCCGCCGGCTGTGAACTCCTCACCGTCACCCAGTATCTGCGACCCACGCCCCGGCACCACCCGGTGGAGCGGTGGGTGCGGCCCGAGGAGTTCCTCGACTGGGAGCGCGTCGGCACGGAGCTCGGCTTCTCCGGCGTCATGTCCGGGCCGCTCGTGCGATCGTCCTACCGGGCCGGCCGGCTCTACCAACAGGCGATCATGGCTCGTGGCGAGGCCCACACCGCAATGTCCGACGCCCCCAAAAGTGTGCTGGAAACCTCTCACACGCAGTGATGGGCACGCTGGTGGGCATCCCCCGGACGGGCTAGGCTACTCATCGTAGCGTTACCTCCTTGTCACAAGGGGGTCTCTCTCCGCTGGCTCACCATCCCCGCAGGCTCATCGTCCCCGCTCGTCCAGCATCCCCGCTGGCTCATGATCGAGGTGTGCGCCCACGACCGTGCCGGGAGGTCGTTCCCATCGTGCTCCGTTCACTGCTCAGCGTCCTCGAAGAAGCGACTCTGCTCGTGCTGCCGCATGGAGGTCAGAAGACCGCGCGGCGCAACGCCTGGCGCGCGGCCGCCGACCTGCATGTCACAACGGGATACCGATGGGTTGATCCGATGTCGGCATCCCCGATCCCGCCCGGACTCGGCGCGTGCGCGAGTGTCCCGGGCACCGGGGGCGCCGCCGCGCGAGCCCCCCGGCTGGCCGGCCTGGGTGGCCTCAGTGGCGGCGCGACCACCGCCCGGCTCGGCGCCGCCGTTCGCGGGCTCCCGCGGATCGTCGCCGCCCAGAGCTGATCCCCGGCCGGCGACCCTCCAGGCGACCCGCCAGGGCCGTCGGCCCCGCAGCCCGGACACAGGATCACGACAGCTGATCGCAGCGAGCCCTGACAGCCGCACTGTGCAGTGCCCGCAGGCCGTAGGCTCGCGGTCATGGCACTGAGGAAGCAGCCGAGGGGCACCGCGGGGTCGTCGGCCCCCGCGGCGGCGGGCAAGAACGCGGCGGCGGTAGCGGGCGGGAAGAACGGCGCGGGCCGGAGCGGCGGCGCCGCAGAGGGCACCGCTTTCAAGGCCCGCCTCGCGCAGCTGCGAGTGGTCTTCAAAATCACACGGCAGCGCGATCCGCAGGCGCTCTGGTTCACCCTGGCGGCCTTCTTCGTCCCGCTCGCGCTCGGCATCGTGCTTGGCCTCTTCGTCGGGCCGCTGTACCTGTGGATCCCGATCGCGATCCTGCTCGGCGTCGTGGTCGCCCTGAACGTGTTCAGTCGGCGGGTCCAGCGCACCGCCTACGCGGAGATGGAGGGCAAGCCCGGAGCCGCCGCCGGGGTGGTCGAGCGGATGCGCGGCGACTGGCGGATCACGCCCGCGGTCGGCATAAACCGTCACCAGGATGTGGTCCACCGCGTCGTCTCCCGCGCCGGCGTGGTGATCATTGCGGAGGGCCGCGGCCGCGGGCCGCGGGAGCTGCTCGTCGCGGAGAAGCGCCGCATCCGCAAGGCCGTCGGCTACACGCCGGTGACCGACATCATCGTCGGCACCGGCGAGGGAGAGACGCCGCTGCCGAAGCTCCAGGGCACACTGATGCGGCTGCGCCGGACCCTGCGGCGGGGCGAGGTGGAGGCCCTCGACCGCCGGCTGCGCGCCATGGGCGGCGCGGCCCTGCCGATTCCGAAGGGCCCGATCCCCCGCAACGTGCCCCGAGGCGGCCGCCTGCGCTGAAGCGCCGCCACCCGGCCAACGGAATCGTGCCGAGGTGTAGTCACGGTTTTCGGCCGAAAAACCGTGACTGAGCCTCGGCACGATCTGGCCGCAATCCGGCCAGAGACCGGGCCAGCCGGCGAGCGGCAGCGGCCAGCGCCAAAGCCGCGCCGACAGGGTTGGCCAGCGACTACCTGGGGTTTAAGGGGATTCGGAGCCGCTCGTCCGGTTGCAGCTAGCGGGCGCTGCGGGACTAGCGGGCGGAGTCCGCGCGGGCGGGGTCGCGCACGACGACGGTTCCGGCCGCACGGTCATGCAGGCCGCGCTGGTCGCGGTCCCAGATGAACACAGGCACCAGCAGCGCCAGCAGCAGGGTGCGCACTCCGATCCAGGGCCAGGACTGGCGGCCACGGTCACGCAGCCGGATCACCCGCATGCCCAGCAGCCGCATGCCGATCGTCTGGCCGGCGGTGCTGATGAGGATGAACTCCTCCAGCAGGAAGACCAGGTAGATCGCCAGGCCGCGCACGTCGCCGGCGTAGCCGAGCCCGGCCAGGTACAGCACGCCGACGATCAGGTTCGCTACGACCGCGTCGATGAGGTAGGCACCCAGCCGCGGACCGAAGCCCACGACTGAGCCTCGGCCCTCCGCCGGCAGCCCCAGCCGGACACCCGGCGGGGAGTCCCGGGGCAGACCAGGCCCTTCGAGCCAGCCTCCAAGTGCTCGTCCCACGACACAAGCTTATCCGCCGCACCAAATTGCGCCCAACAGGTCACCAAGGGTAATAAAGTGTGCGCCTGTAACACAAACGAAACAACTTCGTGATGTCGCGGGTTCACCGAGACATGCCCGAAGACACATCGACATGCCGTAACCTACAGGCTTGATAAGCGTGGCGGGACGCTGGAGGGCGAATGTTCACAAAAGCCGAGGACGTGCTCCGTTATATTCGCGACGAGGACGTTCAGTTCATCGACGTACGATTCTGCGATCTTCCCGGCATCATGCAGCACTTCACCATTCCGACGCAGGTTTTCGCCGAATCCGTCTTCACCGACGGGCTGATGTTCGACGGCTCCTCGATTCGCGGTTTCCAGGCCATCCACGAGTCCGACATGCTGCTGCTGCCGGACCCGCAGACCGCCTTCGTGGATCCGTTCCGCGAGCACAAGACCCTCGCGATGACGTTCTTCATCCACGACCCGATCACGAAGGAACAGTACTCCCGGGACCCGCGGAACATCGCGAAGAAGGCGGAGACGTACCTGCGGGGTACCGGAATCGCCGACACCGCCTATTTCGGGCCCGAGGCGGAGTTCTACATCTTCGACGACGTCCGCTACGACTACAACCCCTACGGGTCGATGCATCAGGTCGACTCGGTCGAGGCCGCCTGGAACACCGCCCGGAAAGAAGAGGGCGGCAATCTCGGCTACAAGCCTCGGTTCAAGGGCGGCTACTTCCCCGTTCCGCCGACCGACCACTTCACCGACCTCCGCTCGGAGATGACCCGGGTCCTCTACGAGACCGGTATCACCGTCGAGATGCAGCACCATGAGGTCGGCACCGCGGGGCAGGCGGAGATCGACATCCGCTTCGACACGCTGCTGAAGACCGCGGACAACCTGATGCTCTACAAGTACGTCATCCGCAACGTCGCCCGCAGCCGGGGCAAGACCGTCACCTTCATGCCGAAGCCGCTGTTCGAGGACAACGGCTCGGGCATGCACGTGCACTCCAGCCTGTGGAAGGACGGCGAGCCGCTGTTCTACAGCCCCAACGGCTACGGCGGCCTGTCCGACACGGCGCGCTACTACATCGGCGGCCTGCTGCACCACGCACCGGCGCTGCTGGCGTTCACGAACCCGACCACGAACTCCTACCGCCGGCTGGTGCCCGGCTACGAGGCCCCGGTCAACCTCGTCTACTCGGCGCGCAATCGTTCCGCCTGCTGCCGTATCCCGCTCGGCGGCGACTCGCCCAAGGCGAAGCGGGTCGAGTTCCGGGTCCCGGACCCGAGCTGCAACCCGTATCTGGCCTTCGCCGCGATGCTCATGGCGGGCCTGGACGGCATCCGTAACAAGATTGACCCGCCGGACCCGATCGACAAGGATCTCTACGAGCTCCCGCCGGACGAGCTGGCCGCGGTTCCGCAGGTTCCCGGTTCGCTGGAGAAGGTGCTCGACGCGCTCGAGGCCGACAACGACTTCCTCCACGAGGGCGACGTCTTCACCACCGACCTGATCGAGACCTGGCTGTCGTACAAGCGGCTCAACGAGGTCGATGCCATCCGGCTCCGACCGCACCCGTACGAGTTCACCCTCTACTACGACATCTGACCGGCGGCGCCCCGCCCGGCGCGGCCCGGTCGAAGACCCGACCGGGGTGCCCGAGCTCCGTGCGCACCGGTCGAGAACCGACGGAAGTTCCCGGTGGTCGCTTCCCGAGGCCCCGTTCCAGCAGCACCGGAACGGGGCCTCCCGCATTCCCACCAGCACCATCCGCGTGGATTCCTCCGTGTCACCCTGGGTGAGACCTGGGAAATCGGCGTCCACCAGCGTCGCACGGCCGGTCGAGCGGCCTCGGGAAGCCAATGCCCTGGTCCGGCCATGCATACCATCTGTGACGTACCAGAGACGAAGAATTAACAAGCACGGAATGTGACGGTAACAGAGCCCGACGAAGCTCCGACCGAACCCTCCCGTCCACCGCGGCCTGGGTCGGCCTCCCCCAGGCCGATCACGAAGTCGCTCCGTTTCGTGCAGGATCAGCCACGGGGAGTATTGAGTGAGTTATCAGGCCGAGTACATCTGGATCGACGGCACCGAGCCCGAGCCTTTGATGCGAAGCAAGACGCGCATCATCAAGGACGGCAAGGAGCCGGAGATCTGGGGCTTCGACGGCTCGAGCACCAACCAGGCGCCGGGATCGAACTCGGACTGCGTGCTGCATCCCGTCTTCGAGACGCCCGACCCGATCCGGGGTGGCGACAACCGCCTGGTGCTGTGCGAGGTCCAGCTGACCGACTTCACGCCCCACCCGACGAACACCCGGGCGGCCGCCCTCGGCGTCGCCGAGCGGTACGCCGACATGTCGCCCATGTTCGGCATCGAGCAGGAGTACACCTTCTTCAAGGACGGCCGCCCGTACGGCTGGCCGGAGGTCGGCTACCCCGCGCCGCAGGGTCCGTACTACTGCGGCGTCGGCGGCTCGAAGATGCCCGGTCGCGAGATCGTCGAGAGGCACACCCAGGCGTGCCTCGACGCCGGCCTCGCCATCGAGGGCACCAACGCCGAGGTCATGATGGGCCAGTGGGAGTTCCAGATCGGCGTCCTGCCGGCACCCGCCATCGGCGACCAGATCTGGTTGGGCCGCTGGCTGCTCCACCGGATCGCCGAGGACTACGGCGTCGAGGTGTCCTTCGCCGCGAAGCCGATCCCCGGTGACTGGAACGGTGCCGGCGCGCACACCAACTTCTCCACCAAGCAGACGATGGAGGGGTGGGACGCCATCGTCGCGTGCTGCGAGGCGCTCGGCACGCGCGTCATGGAGCACGTCACCCACTACGGGGTCGGCATCCAGGACCGGCTGACCGGCAAGCACGAGACCGCCCCCTGGAACAAGTACTCCTGGGGGGCCTCGGACCGCGGCGCCTCGGTCCGCATCCCCTGGGCCGTCGAGAAGGCCAAGAAGGGCTGGCTGGAGGACCGTCGTCCGAACGCGAACATGGACCCGTACCTGGTCACCGCGCTCATCGTCGACACCTGCTGCAGCGCCCTGGCTGGCGACAAGCCGACCCTGTTCGTGCCATCACAGTCCGCGCCGGCGACCGCCGGGGCGAGCGTCTGAGCAGGACAGACATGTCCGCCCGGACCGATCGGCTGACAAGGCCGACGCGGCTGGGCAGACATTGCGTCATGGCCGAGGCGCTCGCGCGGGGAAGCGCTGGCGCCCCGATCCCCCGGTTCCCGCAACGGTGCGCACCGCGGTGTGAGGTGGCAGGTGACAGGCCGACCGTCCCGAGACTTGCCCTCGGACGGCCGGCCTGTCGGCGTCTGCAGGCGGGCCATCACCCTTCGAACAGGTCCCGGCCGGCGAGCGGCGGGGCGGCTGGCGGCGGCGCTCAGCCGAACTCGGCGGTCCGTTCCCGCGCGAAGACGTCCGCGACCACCGCCTCGGCCCGCCTCGCCAGCCGCCGATGCTCGGCGATCAGATCGTCGGCGCCGTCGGGCGGCCAGCCCGCGGCCCGCGCCGTCGCCTCAAGGGCTCCCGGGCGGTCGGGGAGCACGTCCGGCCGCGGCCAGCCGGCGAGCGTGCTCGCGTTGCGCAGCCGCGACGCCGACAGCCAGGCCGCCTGCAGGTCACCCGCTGGGGCCTCGCCGAGCAGCCCGGCGAGCACGGCGGACCGCAGGCCGTCGAGCGTCGAGGTGGTACGCAGCGACGGGACCTGCCGGCCATGGCGAAGCTGGAGCAGCTGCACGGCCCACTCCACGTCCGTGAGCCCACCGGGACCGAACTTCAGATGCCTGGTCGGATCGACCCCGCGGGGGATCCGCTCGCGCCGCATCCGGCCACGAAGCCGGATGATCTCGTCGATCGCCGCCGCCGGCAGCGTCATCGGGTAGCGCACCGTGTCGGCGAGCCGGCAGAACCGGCGGGCGAGGTCGGGATCGCCCGCCAGCGGCCGCGCCCGCAGCAGCGCCTGCGATTCCCAGTCCTGCGACCAGCGACGGTAGTAGGCGTCGTAGGCGTCGAGGGTGCGCGACGCCGCGCCGCTGCGGCCCTCCGGGCGAAGCGTCGTGTCCAGCCGCAGCGCCGGATCCGGGCCGGGCACGGCGAGGAGCCGGTGCAGCTCCCCGACCACGTCGGCGGCGGCCCGGTGCGCCTCTTGCGCCGAGTGGCCCGGTCGGGCCTCGTGCACGAACAGGACGTCGGCGTCGCTGCCGTAGGACATTTCGGCGCCGCCGAGCCGGCCCATCGCGATGACGGAGATCCGCGCCGGCAGTGACTCGGGATCGCCCCCGGCGATCCTGCGCGCGGCGACCAGCAGGGTGGCGGCGATGGTCGCGGCGGCGGCGTCCGCCAGGGCCCGCCCGACCGCTGCGACGTCGAGCAGGCCGAGCAGATCCGCGCAGGCGACCCGGACCAGCTCCTCCCGGCGCACCGCCCGCGCCCGCCCGACGGCGTCCTCCCAGTCGGGGTTGCGATGCACGATCGCGACCATCGTTCGGCTGAGCGTCTCCCGCGGAACCGGAACGAGGTCGGCCTCGGTGCGCAGCAGCCGGACCGATTCGGGCGCCCTCGTCATCAGGTCCGCGACGTACCGGCTGGACGCGAGGACCCGGGCGAGCCGGTCGGCGGCGCCGGCGGAGTCGCGCAGCAGCCGCAGGTACCAGGGTGCGCGGCCGAGCGCCTCGCTGACCCGGCGGTAGGCCAGCAGACCCGCGTCGGGGTCGGGCGCGTCGGCGAGGGTCGGCAGCAGCGTCGGCAGCAGATGCCGCTGGATCGCGGCCGTCCGGCTCACCCCGCTGATCAGCGCCTCGATGTGGCGCAACGAGCGGTCCGGCGCGGCGAATCCCAGCGCGGCGAGCCACTGCTGCGCCTCGACGTGGGACAGCCGGATCTCCTCCTTCGACAGCCGGGCGACCGCCTCCAGCAGCGGGGCGTAGAACAGTTTCTGGTGCAGCGACCGGACGGTGCGCACGATCCGGGCGTGGGCGTCGGCGAAGTCCTCGCCGGTACGCATCCCCAGCGATCGGGCGAGCCAGCGCAGCTCGTCCGGGTCCCGCGGCAGGGTGTGCACCCGGCGCAGGCGTTGCAGCTGAAGCCGGTGTTCGGCGTTGCGCAGGAAGCGGTACGCCTCGGCGAGATCGGCGGCATCACGCCGACCCACGTACCCGCCGCGGGCGAGGCCGTCGAGAGCGGCCAGCGTCGAACGCTCCCGCAGCTTCGCGTCCACCCGGCCGTGGACGAGCTGCAGAAGCTGGACGGCGAACTCGACGTCGCGCAGCCCGCCCGGGCCGAGCTTGAGGTTGCGCTGCGCCTGCGCGCGCGACAGCGTCGAGGAGACCCGGCGCCGCATCGCCCGCACGTCGGCGACGAAGTGCGGGCGGGAGGCGGCGGTCCAGACCAGCGGCGCGACCATGGCGCAGAAGTCGGCGCCGAGGGCGGTGTCCCCGGCGACCGGACGGGCCTTGAGCAAAGCCTGGAACTCCCAGGTCCGGGCCCAGCGGCGGTAGTAGGCGCGGTGGCTGTCGAGGGTGCGCACCAGGACGCCGTCGCGGCCCTCCGGGCGCAAGCCGACGTCGACCTGGAACAACGCGCCCGCGGAGGTCACCAGCCCAGCCGCCCGCACCACTCCCTCGGCCAGCCGCGTCGCCGCCCGCAGCGCCGCCTGCGCATCGGCCGTGTCCGACCCAGCCCCGTCCTCGGCGACGAACAGGACGTCCACGTCGCTGACATAGTTCAGCTCCCGGCCCCCGCACTTGCCCATGCCGATGACGGCGAGCCGCACCGGAGGCAGCTGCGGGTCGAGGCCGGCGCGAGCGATCGCCAGCGCCGCGTCGAGCGCCGAGGCGGCCAGGTCGGCGAGCTCCGCGGTGGCGTCGTCCAGCGCCACCGCGCCGGTGAGGTCCCGGGCGGCGACGACGAGCAGCGCCCGGCGATAGGCGACGCGCAGAGCATCGAGGGTCGCCGGCCGGTCGTCGACGGCGCGGGGCGTCCGGTCGGCGGGGTCCGCGCCGACCGCGCGCAGCAGCGTCGCCCGCACCCGGCCGGCCTCCGGCGGGGCGCCGCCCAGCTCGTCGGGCAGCAACACCTGCCAGTCCGCGGGATGGCGGGCCAGATGGTCGCCAAGGGCGCGGCTCGCACCGAGCACGACGCACAGCCGTACCCGCAGCCCGGCGTGTCTGGCCAGATCCGCGACGAGTCCCCGTCCGTCGGCCGGGCCGAGCGCGTCGACGAGCTGGTCCAGCGCAGCGAGTGCCAGGTCGGGGTCGGCCGCCGCAGCCAGCGGCCCGACCACGACGTTCACCGCGAGCCGGGACTCCTGATCAGCCGGTGTCGCGGACCCGCCGAGCAGCCCGAGCCGTTCCATGGTCGCCGCCACCCGGTCGACGTCGCTGAAGCCAAGCCGGGCGAGCTGGGCGGCTACCGAGCTGCCGCGCGGATGGTCGACGGCTGGCGGCGCGCCGGACCCGGTCGAGCCTCCCGGCCATTCGACCCGCATGGCGCCACTCTCACAACACGGGCAGGTAGCGGTTGATCTCAAACGGTGTCACCTGCCGACGGTAGTCCTGCCATTCGGCCCGCTTGTTGCGCAGGAAGAACTCGAACAGCTCGTCGCCGAGGGTCTCCCGCACCAGCGAGGACCGCTCCATCACCGTGATCGCCTCGGCCAACGAGTCCGGCAGGGCGGTGATCCCCCGCTCCTGGCGCTGGGCGTCGGTGAGCGTCCACACGTCGTCGGCCGCCGGCGCGGGCAGATCGTAGCCGCCCTGGACCCCCCGCAGCCCGGCGGCCAGCACCAGCGCGAAGGTCAGGTACGGGTTGCACGCGCTGTCCGGCAGCCGGAACTCCACCCGGGTGGCCTGCGACTTGTGCAGCTTGTACAGGGGCACCCGGACCAGGGCCGACCGGTTGTTGTGGCCCCAGCACACGTAGGCGGGCGCCTCCAGTACCTCGCCGAGGCGCTGGTCGCCGATGAGCCGCTTGTAGGAGTTCACCCACTGGTTCGTCACCGCGGTGATCTCCGCGGCATGCGTGAGCAGACCGGCGATGAACGCCTTGGCAACCTTCGACAGCTGGTACTCGTCGGTCGGGTCGTGAAAGGCGTTGCGGTCACCCTCGAAAAGACTCAGGTGGGTGTGCATGCCCGAACCGGCCTGATCACCGAACGGCTTCGGCATGAAGGTGGCGTAGATTCCCTGCCGCAACGCCACCTCCTTCACCACCTGGCGGAAGGTCATGATGTTGTCCGCGATGGTGAGGGCGTCGGCGTAACGCAGGTCGATCTCCTGCTGCCCGGGCGCAACCTCGTGATGGCTGAACTCCACCGAGATGCCCAGCCGTTCCAGCATGCTGATGGCCTGCTGGCGGAAGTCGTGGCTGATGTCGTTCGGCGTGAGGTCAAAGTACCCCGACTCGTCGACCGGCGCCGGCATCGGCCCGCCACGCTTCGGCGGCTCCTTGAGCAGAAAGAACTCAATTTCGGGATGCGTGTAGAAGGTGAAGCCCGCATCCGCCGCCCGAGCCAGGGTGCGGCGCAGCACCCACCGCGAGTCCGTGGCCGCCGGCCCCCCGTCCGGCATGACCAGATCGCAGAACATCCGCGCGGTGAGCGGATGCTCACCGCGCCACGGAAGCACCTGGAAGGTGGAGGGGTCCGGCCGGGCCAGCATGTCGGCCTCGTGCACCCGCGCAAAACCCTCGATCGCGGAGCCGTCGAAACCGATGCCCTCGGCGAGCGCGCCCTCGAGTTCGGCGGGCGCGATCTCCACTGATTTAAGGTAGCCAAGCACGTCGGTGAACCAGAGCCGAACGAAGCGGATGTCCCGCTCCTCCAGAGTCCGCAGAACGAACTCCTGCTGCTTGTCCATGGTGCCTCCGCGCTGAGGTGGGGACTCGACCATACGGGCCGCCCGGTCAGCCTGACCCGACCCTAGTGCGCTGGCCACGAACGTTTCCGGTCGTGGAGCGGGTGGTTGTGGGCACACCGTCTGGGATGAGGATGCTGACCGATCCTGGGGGGTGATCCGTGATGGCGCAGCCGGTGC
>NZ_CADCWT010000053.1 GCF_902806485.1 Candidatus Frankia alpina
CGGCGACGGCGACGGCGACGGCGCGCCGATGATCAGGGTGCTGCTGGCAGACAACCAGCATCTCGTCCGCGGCGCGCTCGCCGCGCTGCTGTCCCTGGAGGACGACATCGAGGTCGTGTCCCAGGTCGGCGCGCTGCGCCCGGACGTCGTGCTGATGGATGTGGAGATGCCCGGCATCGACGGGCTGGCCGCCGCGGCGGCGGTGCGTACCACCGCGCCGGCGACCCAGGTCCTCATTGTGACCACCTTCGGCCGCACCGGCTACCTGCGCCGGGCGATGGAGGCCGGCGCGCTCGGCTTCGTCGTCAAGGACGCGCCCGCCGAGGCCCTCGCCGCCGCCATCCGCCGGGTCGCCCGCGGGGAGCGGGTCGTCGACCCCACCCTCGCCGCCGCCACCCTCGCCGGCGGGGCGAGCCCGCTCACCGGCCGCGAACGCGACGTCCTCGTCGCGGTCCGTGACGGCGCGACCATCGCCGACATCGCCAAGCGGCTGTTCCTCTCCGAGGGCACCGTACGCAACTACCTGTCATCCGTGATCGCGAAGACCGGCACCCGCAACCGGATGGAGGCCCTACGCACCGCCGAGAACGCCGGCTGGCTGTGACCGCCCGCGCCGGCCAGGCCAACCGGCGCAGGTCGCTGGCCTCGGGGTCGCCGGGCGCTGCCGCCGACCGGCACCGGTCGGCCGTTGGAGGTGGCGCTGAGCGGTGGGCGGCCGATCAGCTCCGCCGGCTGGACTCGGCGATCGCCAGCACGGCGTCCAGCTGACCGGACCACACGCCGCACATCGCGCACTGCCCATCCCCGCCGAGATCTCACCCTATAGTCATCATCCGACTCCCCTGCGCAGTCATACGTCAGGAGCGACGCCGGATGATGCACGACCATGACCCCGCCGAACCCGACGGTCGGCCTCGCCGGTCCCCCGGATCCCACCGGTCCGACAGGTCCCACCAGTCCAGCTGGACCCACCGGCGGGTCGAAGCGGTGGCCGCCCGCGGTGTCGTCGCGGTCGTGCGCGACCTGCCGATCGTCGTCGCGTTCGGGATCCTCGCTGCCTGCACCTACACCGCCGGGCTGCGGGCACCGGCGCTGATCGCGTTCGCGAAGGACCTGCTCATCTACGCCGTGGTGCTCGTCGCCGTCGTCGTCATCCCGCACCGCCTCGGCGGCTTCGGCGCGGTCTTCGACGCAGCGCAGCACAAGTTCGACGCGGCGAACGCCGCCGCGGTGAAGGCGGGCCGTCCGGCGCCGGCGGCGTTCATCCCCGGGCCCACCCAGTTCATCGCCTACGGCACGCTCGCCCTCGGCTCGGCGATGGCGCTGCTGCTGTGCCCGTATGCGATCACCGGGGTGCTGGCGACCCGAAGCCGGGAGGTCATCCGGCGCAACACCGCCGTCCTGCCGCTGTGCTCACTGCTGCTGGCCTTCCTCGCGCTGCTCGGCTATGTGGCGATCGCCGCCGGGGTGCACACCACGAATCCGCGCCTCGCCGTGCCGCTGCTGTTCGAGCGGGAGTTCCCCGCCTGGTTCACCGGCGTCGCGTTCGCCGCGGTCGCCATCGGCGCGCTGGTCCCCGCCGCGATCATGTCGATTGCGGCGGCGAGCCTGTTCACCCGCACGGTCTACGTCGGGTATCTGCGGCCGGGGGCGACCGCGGCCGAGGAGGCACGCGTGTCGAAGATCGCCTCGCTGCTGGTCAAGGCCGGTGCGCTGGTCTTCGTCCTCGGGTTCGACACCCAGAACTCCATCAACCTGCAACTGCTCGGCGGGGTGTGGATCCTGCAGACGTTCCCGTCGGTGGTACTCGCACTGTGGCGGCCGCGGCTGCACCGGTGGGCACTGCTAGCCGGCTGGCTGGTGGGCATCTGCTACGGCACCGCCGAGGCCTACGCCCAGCGCAGCGCCCTGGCCGCCCACTTCGGCGGCTCGCTGGCGAACGTGCCCGGTCTCGGCCGCGCCGGGTACATCGCGGTCACGGCGTTCGCGCTCAACCTCGCCGTCGCCCTGATCGGCTCGGCGCTGCTGCGGGCCGTGGGCGTCCCGAACGGGCCCGACGCCACCGCGGCCGGGCCAGCCATGGTCGTGCCCGAGCAGAACCGTCAGCCGGTGGCGGTCGGCGACGCGGTGTCGCCGTCGTAGGTGCTGATCTCGATCAGGTTGTCGTCCGGGTCGCGGAGGTAGCAGCTGGTGATCGGCCCGGTGGCGCCCGTGCGGCCCACCGGGCCCTGCTCGATAGGCACGCCGAGCTCGGCGAGTCGGGCCCTTACCTCGTCGAGGGGCACGCTGCTGATCAGGCAGAGGTCGGCCGAGCCGGGGGTGGGACGGGCGGCCTTCGGTTCGAGGTCGGCCACGGTTAGCACGAGATGGTCGATACGGTCGATGTGCATGTCGCCCGCCTTCGGTGTTGTCTAGGCTATCAGGCTCCAGCACGAGCCGGTGAGCGGGTCCACCTATCGGTCCTCCAGACCGCCGAAGCCGCAGTTCGCGCAGACTTCGCACATCATCCGTGTTGAGCCTGCTTGCCGCCGTCTGCGGAGAGGACAGCCATGTCGCTGCTCGACGATGCCCGCTCCATGTCGGACGACCTCGTGCACCTGCAACGGTGCCTGCACCGGGAACCGGAGATCGGCCTGGACCTGCCGCGCACACAGGAGCGGGTACTCGCCGCCCTCGCCGGGCTCCCGCTGGAGATCACCACCGGCCGCGGCGCGAGCTCGGTGACGGCGGTCCTGCGTGGCACCGCGCCCGCGCCCAGCGCCCCACTCCACCCGGATCCCGCGGCGGCGGCACGCGCGCCCGCCGGCGGTGCTGCTGCGCGGGGACATGGACGCGCTGGCCGTACAGGAACGCACCGGCCTCGACCACGCCTCCCACCACCGACGGCGCCATGCACGCCTGCGGCCACGACCTGCACACCGCCATGCTCGTCGGCGCCGCCCACCTACTCAGCGCACACCACGACCGGCTACCCGGCGACGTCGTGTTCATGTTCCAACCCGGCGAGGAAGGCTGGGAAGGCGCCCAACAGATGATCGACGAAGGCGTGCTCGACGCCTCCGGACGCCGGGTATCCGCCGCCTACGGCCTACACGTGTTCTCCGCAGAACTGCCCCACGGGCAGTTCTGCGGCCGGACCGGCGCGATCACCTCAGCATCAGCGATGCTGCGCGTCACCGTACGCGGCGAGGGCGGCCACGGCTCGATGCCGCACCGCGCCCACGACCCGATCGCCGCCGCCGCCGCCGCCGAAATGATCCTCGCCCTACAAACCATGGTGACCCGCCAGTTCGACGTGTTCGACCCGGTGGTGCTGACCGTCGGCGTCCTGCGAGCCGGCACCCGGCGCACCATCATCCCGGACGAGGCGTACTTCGAGGCCACCGTGCGCACCTTCTCCACCCGCACCGGCGACCAGATCGAACAGGCCACACGACGGCTGCTGCAAGGCATCGCCGACGGCCACAACATCGAGGCCGACATCGAGTTCGTGCCCGAACGACCGGCGACCATCAACCACCCGGCCGAGACCGCACTCGCCGCCCGCACCGTCGCAGAGACATCCGGCGAACGCCGCTACAGCGAACTCACCCACCCCCTGGCCTGCTCGGAGGACTTCTCCCGGGTCCTGGCCCAGGTACCCGGAACCTTCATCGCGATCGGCGCGGGCACCCCAGACTCGGACCCGCACACCGCGCCGTTCAACCACAGCCCCCGCGCCCGCTTCGACGAGACCGTCCTGCCCGACGGCGCCGCCCTCTACGCCGAGCTCGCCCTGCGGGCCCTCGACCTCGCCGCCGCCAGCCCGGATCCGACAGACCGACGAGGCGCCCCGGAATGACGGCCCACCAGACCACGCCCGCCCACCTGTCCACTGTGACCGGGGCCGAGTTCCGATCCGTTCGCCGGGCGGCACCACGGCTTGGCCTGCGGCCGAGCCGTGGAATGCCACGGCCCGTGCCATCATGAGACGGCGGCATTCGAGGACCATCGGCCGACGGCACCGACCCCGTACAGACGACGAGTACCGACGATGAATGAGGAATACAGATTGAACGATCGGGTGATCTCCGTGGTTCGGGACTATCTGGTCGCGCATCCGAGGGAGGCCGAGAGGCTGGTCCCGCTGCTAGAGCTGGCGACCACCGCGGCGCCGGTCACCGCCCGCACCACCCTGCCAGGCCACGTGACCTGCGGGGCGATCGCCGTGAACACGACCTTTCGAGTTCTGCAGGTCCGCCACCGCGCACTCGACCGCTGGCTTTTCCCCGGCGGCCACGTCGACGACACCGATCCCACGCTCGTGGCCGCGGCCCTGCGGGAGCTCGCCGAGGAGACCGGCGTTCTCCCGTCGACGGTCCGGCCCCTGCGTAATATTCCGGTGGACATCGACGTCCATTCGATTCCCGAGAATCCGGAGAAGGGCGAACCGGAGCACACGCATTACGATTTCCGGTTTATCTTCCAGATCCTGCGGTCCACCGGGCCGGGCACGGTGGACCTGCGTCACGACGAGGTCACCGACCACCGCTGGATCCCGGTGTCGGATCTGGACGGGCCCACCGGGGCGAGAATCGCCACCGTGCTGGCAAGCTGACCCTCGCCGGCCGAGTACCGCCGGCCGAGCGTCGGCGACTCGCCCTCGACCGAGAGCGGGCCAGGCCGGGCCGAGTCGGGCCAGGTCGAGCCGAGTCGGGCCAGGTCGGGTCGGCGGTTGTAAATCCGTTGACCGCCGGTTGAACCCGCGGCCTCACTCTCATCCATGGTTCCCGACCATCCCGGTGTTCGCGCAGGTCCGCCGCGTGCGGGCGGGCCGGAACAACGCCCGCGCCACGACGACCCGCACCGATTCAGAGCGTTCATTTGTCAGGTTCGTTCAATGACCGAGTCTTACGCTTGTGGTGCGGATCGCCGGCCGCGAACCGCCCTTGACGACGACCTGACCGGGGGGCGGGTGGCAGGTGCCTCATCGGTTCACGACTCTGCGCCTACGCACCGAACTCGACCTGGTGCGGGCGCTGGAGACCTGCACGGCCGTCACCGACGAGGGCGGGCTGCGGCTGCGGCAGGACTACGTCCAGGATGCCGTCGCCGAGCGGTTACAACCGCGCCGGCATCTGCTGCCCGGGCTGGTGCTGCGCGATCTGGTACGCCTGTGCGTGAAGCTGCCCGACGGCCTGGCGGCGCTGGCCGTGGCGGTGGACTTCGTCGGGGACGAGACGACGGCGCGGGCGGTCCGACTCTGCGTCGCCGAGCTGGACGCGCTCGCCGCGCTGGAGGGGGAGTTGTCCGCCGCCGACTGGCTGATGCTGCGCGACTGCCTGTGGGAACGGGTGCTGCCCGACGCCGCCCGGGTCGCCTACGAGATCACCGCCGACCGGCTGTCCCGGCCACCGGCCGGGCACGAGACGCTGTGGCATCTGTTCGTCCACCTTGCGCCGTGCAACGCGGCGCCCGAGGTGGACCCGCCGTGGCTGGTGTTCCTGCGCTTCGCCGCGGCGCGGCTCGATCCGCCCGCCCGCGCCCACGTGGAGCGGCTCGTCCAGACCACGGCCGATCGGTGGGATCTGCCCGAACCCCCGGCGCATCTCGACCCGATTCCGCCCGCCGATCGGCCCGCGGGCGAGGAACCCACCGCCCATCTCATGATCCAGATAGAGCCGGCGGCGGCCCGGCCGGACCAGCTGCTGGTCTCGTCGTGGCGGCAGTGGGACCTGGGACCATGGCGCCCCGTACGCGGAGAAGAACACACGGTTGCGGCGACCGAACTGCAGGCGACCGTGGAGCAGCTCATCGTCGACATGGAGGCGGAGTGGGGTGCGGGGGGCACCCGCGACGACGCCGGCCGGGCGCGGACGCTCGCCGTCGAGTTCATCCTGCCGGACGATCTGTTCGGGCTGCCGGTCGAGGCGTGGACGCTGGAGAGCGGCTCGTTTCGCCCGGTGGCGCTGGGACTCGCGTACCCGGTGGTGATCCGCAGCCTGCGCCGGCTGCGCAGCCGGCACTGGGGCCGGATGTGGGCCAACCGGTGGCGACTGGTGGAGGAACCGCGGCCGAACGGCACCCGGCCCCGCGCGCATCACAGCTCCGGCCACGGCGCCGACGGCCTCCGGCGCCTCGACGCCGCGCTGCGGGCCGACGAGATCGTCTGCCTCGTGCTCAGCGCCCCGCCCGGCGGTCCGGACACGCACGGCGGACGTGAGGTCGAGCTCGCCCTGCGGGCCGGCTGTCCCGTGATGATGTGGCATCGGTCGGACTGCTTCTCGCCGCTGTTCCGCGAGGAGGTCAGCGGCCTGCTCGCCGGTGGCGATTTCCGCTCGCTTCCGCGCCGCGTTCTCGAAAGGCGTCGTATTGTTGAAGCGAGGATGGCGTCGGCTGCGGCGAACAGCTCGCCCGAGGCTGCGCGCCAAGCCTCGGAAACGGCGAACGAGACAGATGAAACCTGGGACGATGAACCCGCCGGATTCCAGCTGGCTCTCCTGTGGGATGATCCGCGAAGACGTCCGGACGTACCCGCAGGCTAGCGGATTCTCGTCGGAGGGGGCCCGCCCGTGAACGGAGAAGACGAAGGTGACGCTTCCGTAGCCGCCGGGACCGCCGGGCCGGGTGACACCCGATGGTGGATTTTCCAGGGCACGGGCATTCCCCTCGACGCCGATGAGCGGGACCGGCGCTGGCCCGCGCCGCCGCGGTGGCGGGACTTCGACGGCGGGCCTGACCTCCCCCCGCCCCCGCTGGACAACGCCGACCTCGACCGCAGGCTCGGAGCCACCGTGGCGCAGTGGGTCGACGCGGACGAGGTGTCGATGGTCAACGCGGCGCTCTACCTGCGTCGCCCGCTACTGGTCACCGGCCCGCCGGGCACCGGCAAGTCGAGCCTCGCCCTGCGGATCGCCCGCGAGCTACGGCTGGGCCGGCCGTTGCGCTGGCCGATCACCAGCCGAACCACGCTGCATAACGGCGAGTACGAGTACGACGCCATCGGCCGCGCCCAGGCGGCCGCCGGTCGCCGGGGCGGCCCGGACGATGCCGGCGGCGAGGGCCAGATCGGCGACTATGTCCATCTCGGCCCGCTCGGCACGGCGCTGTTGCCCCACCGGCTGCCGCGGGTGCTGCTCGTCGACGAGATCGACAAGAGCGACATCGACCTGCCCAACGATCTGCTGAACATCTTCGAGGACGGCGGGTTCGTCATCCCCGAGCTGGTCCGGGTGCGGGACCGTCAGCGCGAGGTCGTGGTGCACACCGCCGACGCGGGCCGGACCGCGCCGCTGCTCGACGGCATCGTGCAGTGCCACGCCTTCCCCATCGTGATCATGACGAGTAACGGGGAGCGCGAGTTCCCCGCCCCGTTTCTGCGCCGTTGCCTGCGGCTGAGCATCACCGAGCCGAACGAGGCCAAGCTGGTCCGGATGATTGCGGCGCACTTCCCACCGGGCACCGACGAGACGACCCGCGACCTCGTCACGGACTTCCTGCGCGCCCGGGAGGAGCGGGGTGACCTGGCCGCCGACCAGCTGCTCAACGCCGTGCACCTGGTGACGTCCGGGGCATTCGAGCTCAGTGACCGAAAGGCCTGGCAGGCCCTGCTGCGCGCGGTGTGGCGGCCGCTCACCGCCGCACCATGACGGGATCCGGCCCGGCGGCCGGCGCGGCCGCGCGGCGCGCCGGCATGCCGGGAGGTCCCCTGCGCGCGGTCCGCCCTCGGGAGTCGGATCCGATCGGTCGCCTTTCCCGCCCCTGGCGGCCGGGCACCGGCGAACCCACCGCGGCGTCGATACCCCGCCCTGCCGCTCCGACCGACCTGCTGTGGTCCGAAATCTCGGACGCGCTCTGGCCGGCCGGATCCGCGCGGCGGCGGACGGATCGGCCCCCGGAGACGATGACGGCGACGCCGACGGAGCGGCCCAGCGCCCGGCGCCACCGGCGGCCGGCGCCGCCACTGACGCCGGGCGGCACCCATCGGGAACGCGGCGACGCGCCGCCGGACGGGCCCGAGCCGGACGACGCACACTGGGCGGGAGAGGGCTCATGGCCGCTGCGGCAGACCGGGCCGGGCGGCGAGACGACGGGCCGGGCGGGGGTGCCGCCGAGGGCGCTGTCGAGGGCGCTGCGACCGCTACGGATGTTCGTCCGGCCGCCCATGGCCGCACGCTGCACGAGGAGGCGACCGCCGACCGTGCCGCCGCCGACGGCCTGTGGCTGCCGGTGTTCGAACATGCCCGCGAGCACCGGTGGGATCTCGTCCTCGTCGTCGACAACCATACCTCGATGATCTTCTGGCAGGAGGCCGTGACCTCCTTCACCGCCGCGCTCGAGCAGTCTGGGGCGTTTCGCAACGTCACCCGCCGCCGGTTGATCACCGGGGGCGGCTCGCCGGCCTCGGTGCTGCTACGCGGCGGGCGACCGGGGTCGGCCAGCCCGCCGGCGGAGATCGCGGACCCGAGCGGGCGCAGGCTCATCCTGGTGATCACCGACTGGATCGGCCGGGCGTGACGCACCCGCTCCGTCGAGCCGGCGCTGCACCTGTGGGGACGCCACCAGTCCGTCGCGCTCGTCCACCTGCTCCCGCAGCAGCTGTGGTTCCGGGCCGGGATCCCCGTCGAGCGCAAGAAACTACGGACAGTCGGCGACGGGCCAGGAAACAGGCTCCTCCTCGCGGACCCGCAGCCACGGATCCCGTGGGACGCGCCCCTGCCCGCGACGGATCTGCCCGGCGTTGCACTCCCCAACCCCGATAATGCTGTGCCTGTGCCGGTCCTTCAGCTCGATCCCGCGTCGCTGGGCAACTGGGCCGGTCTCGTCGCGGGCACGCTGCCGGGCTGGACCGATCTCGCCGCGACCGTCGCGCACCGGCGCCCCGAACCGGACGATGAGGTCGTCCCGCCCACCGCCGCCGGCGCTTACCACCGGATCAACGCGTTTCGCGCGGCCGGCGCACCGAGACCGCCGGTGTCATGCGCGTCGTGCAGAACGTGCTCGACCCCCGGGTCAGCGCGGTCCGCCGCTCCGCGCGGGCACTCGACGAGCCCGGCGGCGAGACGTTCGAGCCGGTGACCTCGACCAGCCGGCCTTACCTGGTCGCCGAACTCGCGGCGCTGCGCGCGATGTCCGGCCGGCATCTGCGCCGGGCACGTGCCCTGGTCGCCGCGCTGGAGCCCGACGCGCCGCAGCTCGACCGCGCCTCGCACGGCTCCGACGCCGACCATGACGTCCCGACGGATCCCACCCAAGGAGCGAACGTGTCCGTGGTCCTCGCCCATGACCAGCCCGCCGCGCCGGCGCACCGGTCTCGCGGCAGACTGCCGATGGAGCACGGTCACCTGCCGGTCCGCAACACCTACTTCACCGGCCGGGAGGACCTGCTCCACCAGTTGCACACCAGGCTGATGCGCGGGCCGACCGCCGTGCTGCCGGACGCACTGCACGGCCGCGGTGGCGTCGGCAAGTCCCAACTTGTGATCGAGTACATCTACCGGCATCTCGCCGACTTCGACCTGATCTGGTGGATCCCGGCGGAGCGGCTGGCGCAGATCGACGCCGCTCTCGTCGAACTCTCCCAGCATCTGGGCCTCGACGCGGGCAGCGAGGCGAACACCGCGGTCCCGGCCGTGCTGCGCGAACTCGCCGCCGGCCGACCGTCGGACCGCTGGCTGCTGGTGTTCGACAACGCCGACTCGCCGGACGACGTGAAGAAGTACTTTCCGACCGGTCCGGGCGGACCGCCGACCTCGGTCGGCCGCATCCTGGTCACCTCACGCAACCCGGCCTGGGCCGATGAGGGCGCGCCGCTGGCCGTCGACGTGTTCGAACGCGAGGAGAGCCGGCACCTGCTCCAGCGGCGCAGCCCGGATCTCGACGTCGAGGACGCCGACCGGCTCGCCGCGGCACTCGGCGACCTCCCGCTGGCCGTCGAGCAGGCCGCAACCTGGCGGGCGGTGACCGGCATGCCGGCCGCCGAATACCTCGAACAGCTCGAACGTGAACGGGCGGAGCTCGCGACCCGCTTCCCGGACCTGTGCCACGAGCTGCCGGTCGCCGCCGCGCGGCGAATCGCCCTTGATCGGCTGGAACAGACGAACAAGGGCGCCTTGCAGCTCGTCGGCGTCTGCTCCTACTTCGCGCCCGAGCAGATCCCGTGGGGCCTGTTCGCCAACGTACGCTCCACCACCATCATCCCCGAGCTCGACACGGCGCTGCGCGACCGCACGAAGCTACGTCGCGCCATGCACCAGATCGACCGCTTCGGCCTGGCAAAGATCGACGCCGACCGCGAGACACTGCACCTGCACCGGCTGGTCCGCGACGTGGTGCGCAGCCGGCTCACCGACGACGAACAGTCCGTGCTGCGCCACGGCGCCCACCTCGTCCTGGCCTCCAACGATCCCAACGACTGGGCCGACCCGGCCAAGTGGGCGCGCTACGGCGAGTTGTACGCGCACGTCGTCGACTCGCAGGCCTTCGACTGCGACGAGGCATGGGTCCGCCAGCTCGTCGTGAACGAGGCGAAGTACCTGTGGAAGTGGGGCGCGCACGCCGCCAGCCGCGACCTCACCCAGCGCACCTACGACACCTGCCTGGCCAAGTACGGCGAGGAGGATCCGGAGACCACGCTGACCATCTCGAAGTGGCTGGGCTACATCCTCTTCGTCGTCGGCCAGTTCCGCGAGAGTTCCGAGATCAACAGCCGGCGCTACACGGTCCTGGGGCGCATCCGCGGCGACAATGACGAGGACACCCTCGAGGCACTCGGCGCCGTGGCGGCCAGCGCGCGGGTGCGCGGCGATTTCGGCCGGGCCGCGGAGCTGTCCCGCCAGGTCCACGACCGGTTGCGCGCCGCCTACGGCGACGACGACCCGTCGGTCCTCACCGCCGCCCACAACCTGGGCGTGAGCCTGCGCCTGGTCGGCGACTTCCGCGGCGCCCTCGCCCTCGACGAGTCGACCGTCCACCACCTCGCCCGCAACCTCGGCGCCGACGACGACCCCATCCTCTCCACCCGCATCGGCGTCAACATCGACCGCTGGGAGCTCGGGGACTACTTCGACGCTCGACGGTCCCAGGAGGAGATCGTCGCCACCTACCGGCGGAGCCTGCACGACGAGAACAACCCGCTGCTGTTGTTCGCCGTGCGCTTCCTCACCGTCGCCCTGCGCAAGTCGGGCGCGGTCGACCAGGCCCGCGCCCTATCCGAGGACGCGCACGCCCGGTACGTCTCGCGCTACGGCCCCGACTACCCCGACACGCTCGCCACGGCGCTGAACCTGTCCGTCGACCGCCGGCAGACCGACGACCTCAACGGCGCGTTGCTGCTCGGCCGGGACACCCTCGACCGCTACCGGCGGATCCTCGGCGAAACCCATCCGCACACCCTCGCCGCCGCCGCGAACATGGCGGTGACGCTGCGGCGGCTCGGCGACATCGACCAGGCGTACGGCCTCGACCGGGCCACGCTCGACGCGTTCCGGGAGCGGGTCGGCGACAGTCATCCCTCGACCCTGCTGTGCGCGACGAACCTGGCCAGCGACGCGTTCGCCCGCGGCGAGTTCGAGGAGGCCGAGGAGCGCGACCGGGAAGCGCTGGCCCGGTCGGCGAGGGCACACAGCGAGGCTCACCCGGCCACCCTGATGTGCGCAGCGAACCTGGCCCTGGACCTGCGGGCCGTCGGCCGCACCGGCGAGGCCACCAAACGCAACGCCGCGGCCGTCGCCCTGCTCACCCGCGCCCTGGGAGCGACGCACGCCGCGACCCGGGTCGTTAGCGAGTGGCGCCGGGCGGACTGCGACATCGACCCCATGCCGCTGTGAACCGCCGCCGGGCCTGGTAGGACTGCCTCAGTCCTCAGTCCGGCGCCGCTGGGGCGGGCATCGCCCGGTCGAGCCGACCCGCCAGCCACGCGGCGAGACGCACCGGGTCCGGCGCCGGGCGGTCGAGGTCCGCCACCCGGCAGGCGACCGCCCGGACCACCTCCGGCTGGCGCAGCAGGGCCGAGCGCGCCGCCGCGTCCACCGTCCCGGGCCCCTGTGCCTGCCCGTGCAGGCACAGGGCGAGCCCCACCCAGGCGTCCCGGCCCGCGGGCGTGGCGCGCGCCCGCGCGGCGTGCAGCGACCGCGCCTCGTCGAAGCGGCCGGCGGCGAGCAGGACGTCGGCGGCGGCCGCGCCCTGGACCGCTTCGGCGGCGCGGGCCGGGTCGGCGACGAAGCCGGCGAAGGTGGCCGGGTCGGCGAGGCGGTAACGCAGGAGCACGGCCCTGGCCTCCAATAGTCGCGGCTCCGCCGGTTCGGCCACGGGCCGGCGGCAGCCTGGCGTCGGTGCCGGCAAGCCAGTCCGTGGCCAGCCGTTCGACGATGTCAGGCGCGGGCCTGAGATGGTGCAGCCGCCAGCCCGTGCGGTGTTCGAGGGCGGCGGAGGCCGGCGGCCCGCTCGATCGCCACCGGCACCGGCTCTGCCGTCCACGGCGCCATCCACCGGTCGACGCGGGCGATGAACCACTCGCCGAGCGCGGTGAGGCCCGAGTCGCCGCGCAGGTCCGCCACGGCCCGCGACGTCTGGGCCCGCCACAGCGCGAACTCGAACTCGGCCAGCCGGCGGGCGCCGGCCGTCGCCGTCCGGTGCCGGTGCGCACGCCAGAACCAGGTCACCCCGGCGAAGGCGTAGATGCCCTGCAGCAGCCCGGACAACGGGCGCGGATCGTCGCGCCATGGCGCGTAGTACCGGCGGTCCGAGGCGGCGTCGTGCAGGCGGGCGAGGTGCATGACCGCGCCGAGCTTGCTGTGCTGGAACTCGTGGACGAGGATCGCGGCGAGCTGTGCCGCGTCATCCGGCGCCGAAGCGATCAGGGAGCCGAACGCGTCCGCGGAGGAGGCGCTGCGCGGGCTGAACCGCTCCGCGGGGACCAGCGGGGTGATCGCGCCCAGGACCCGGCCCATCGCCCGGGCGCCCTCGCCGTCCACCTCGACGAGCAGGCGCCAGGCCTGCGCCAGCACCTCCCGCCAGCGCGCGGCCTGCGCCGCCCCCAGCGGCTGCGGCGCGGTCCGGCCGGCCACCACCCGGTACGGGTCGAGGTCGTCCAGGGCGACCGCCAGCACCGCGCCGCCCTGGACCACCCGGATGGAACGGATGGGTCGCCAGGACCGCGCGTCGTCGTCGAGCGCGGCAGGAAGCGGAACGACGCTGCCGTCGAGGTCCACCTCAACCCGGCCGCGCGCCCCGATGACCTGCGCGGTCGCGACCGGGACCGGCCCCGCCGCGTTGGCGGGCGCGGCGGGGCCGGGTACGCCGGGCGGCGAGACCAGGCCCAGCGTCGGCAGGCTCACAGCACCCCGCACGGCCGGCACCCGGATGCAGAAGGTCAGCCCGGCTCGCGCGGCGGCCGACGCGGCGAGCGCGTGCAGGTAGCCGACCTCCGCCCATAACGGCACCGTGGCCCCGGTCGACGCCGGCAGCCCCGCCGGTTGAGCCGACGTCGCCGGCCCGCGCAGACGGCGCAGCACCGACCTCGCCCAGGTCCCCACGTGCGGATAGGCGAGTACCATCCAGACGATCTCCGGGGCGGCCTCGTCCACCCTGACCAGGAGATCCCAAGCCTCGTCGATGTCAGCGAGAGGCGTTGCCGGCGTCGTTCTCCGCACGGTGTCCAGGACCGCCCGCAGGGCGACGAGGCGCAGGCTGTACTCGGCGTCGACCAGGACCGGCATGCATTCCTCGCCCGCCATTCCGGACGTGACGGTACGCAGAAGATGAGCCGGCAGGAAATGCCTCTTCATGACGCCCCATCACGCGCCGGGAACATCGACCGCCCCGCGCGGCAGGCCGGAAATCCGCTGATGCGCGGGCGCCGGTTCCGCTTTCTCCCGCGCTCCTCCCCCGGCCACGAGAACCGCGAAGATCTGCTCAGTCCTGCCGTCCGACCTTGAACCCACCGTATGCAGCCTGCTGTTCGCACTTCTCGACGAAGAACCGCACCATCCCGATGATGTCCGGATCGTTGCTCGACCGCAGCGCGTCGAGACCGAGACCGTCCAGATCGACGAGCGGGGAGACGATCCCCTCGTCTCCGTCACCCGCGATGCCCTGCCGGGTCACTCGACCTCCCTTTCACCGCGCGGCCCGGAGTATCCCGGCAGTCCAGCGCAGAACACAACGCGATCCGATCGACATGGCGGAGACACCCGTCCGGGTGAATCCCCTGCGGTCTGCCAAACTCGCATGTCGGGCGGCCATATGCCGCCGCCTCGAGTGCGCTACGGCGCTCCAGTGCAATCCGCGCAGGTCACGATGGGTAACATTTGATGCGTCCAGCCCAGCGACCGTGCGCCGTTCTCCCGCCTCGGGTCACCCCGGCCGCATCATCCGGACGGCCCGGGAAAGGGCACTCCGGATGGCCCGTCGCCATTCCCGGCCGGGCAACAGACGCTGCCCACCACGGCGAGCAGAGCCGACTTCGCCGCGGACTCCGTCAGGCCGCAGAGGTTCACCTCGGTTCGCATGCCCGGGAAACCCGGCGGGTCGACGGGTTCGATGAGGACCGGCACCAGACCCGGGCCGCCGTCGCCGTCGGCACCCCGGCCGGCGGCGAGCCTCCACTCCTGCGCAGCCCGGGGCGAGGCGGATAGGCGGACGACAGCAACGCGAGCATCAGGCCGCCCTCGCCGAGGGCGCGGCCCACCTCGGCTGTCCAGTCGCGGCCGGGCACGTCGTCCCAGACAGCCGCGGTCACCGTCAGGCCGATGCCCTCGAGCACCGCCACGGTCCAGGCAGCCCAGGCACGGTCCGACGCCGCATCCGCGTGACTGATGAAGATCTGCTCCAGGGCCGAGGGGGACTCGCCGGGACCGGCGGCCGGGCGCCCGCGCGCCGGCAGCCACGTCCGGGCCTCGGTGATCGCCGGCTCGGCGGGGTCGCCGCCGACGAGCAGGCTCGCATTGTCCAACCAGACCCGCAGCGGAACCGTACCGTCGGGTAGTTCGCCGGCCGAGTTCAGGCGCTGGAGATCGGCCAGGAGCTGGATGCGGGGCACCGCGTGCACGGGCATCAGGGCCACGAAGGCAGACGGCAGCCCGTCGAGGAGCAACCGCCGCCGGTCGGGGAACCCGAAGCCTGCGCCCTCCGCGGCCCGGGCGAGCCGGAACAACTGACCATGGGAGAGATGGCCCATGCCGCAGGGTAACAACGGGATCCTCAGGGAGTTCGCCGCCCGCCGGCGCGCAGCTGCCCGGCGGGGAAGAAGGCGGCCAGACCGTCCTCCCAGTTCGTGACGCGCTCGCGCTCGTCGTCGACGACGGTGACGGTCGCCGAGATGCTCAGGTACGCGAAGGCCGCCCGCTCCTCGAGCGCGTACGCCACCCGGCTGTCGGGGTTCGCGGCCAGGTCGGCGGCCTTGCGGGAGCGGGGGCTGGCGCCGATCCACACGGTGAGGTCGTCGGTCACGGCGAGGTGCTGGACGAGCCGGGCGTGGGGGGTGTGGGGGACGGCCCCGTCGTGGGCGACCCGGCCGGAGCGGCCAGCGGGCGGCACCCCGACGACCCGATCATTCTGGATCGGATAGCGTCCATGTGGCAGGTAGGGTTCCGGCCGGGCTACGACCGGAACGCGACCGCGGTGGACAGCCGCCGGGACGAACGTCAGGGAGGCATGGGAACGTGCGAGCGACCCTGCTGGAGGATGGCGGAAAGATTGCGCTGCGGGAGTTCCCCGACCCGGTCGTCCAGCGCCCCACCGACGCGGTGGTGCGCGTCACCGCGAGCTGTATCTGCGGTTCGGACCTGCACCCCTACCGCGGCAAGACGCCCAGCGTGTTCCCGAAGCGCATCGGGCACGAGTTCGTCGAGGACATCGGCGACCAGGTCGACACCGTGCGGCCCGGCGACGTGGTCGTCGCCCCCTTTCTGATCAGCTGCGGCGCCTGCCGGTACTGCCGCGCCGGCCTGCAGACCTCCTGTGAGAACGGCTCGGTCTGGGGAACCGACGACGGGTCCGGCGCCCGCTCCGACGCCTGCCAGGGCGACCTGATCCGGGCGCCGTTGGCCGACGGCACCCTGGTCCGGGTCGGCACCGAGCTGCCCGACGCGTTGCTGCCCGACGTCCTGGCGCTGTCCGACGTGATGGGCGCCGGTCACCACGCCGCGGTCAGCGCGGGGGTGGGTCCGGGTTCCACCGTCGTGGTCGTCGGCGATGGCGCCGTGGGCCTGTGCGCGGTGCTCGCCGCCCGCCGCCTCGGGGCGGAACGCGTCGTGGCGATGTCGCGGACGCCGAGCCGGCAGAAGCTGGCGGCCGAGTTCGGCGCCACCGACATCGTCGCCGGTCGAGGGGCCGAGGGCATCGCGCAGGTGCGCGAGCTGCTCGGCGATGGAGCCGACGCCGTCCTCGAGTGCGTCGGCTCGCAGGAGTCGCTGGAGCAGGCCGCGGCGGTCGCCCACCCCGGCGGGCGGCTGGGCTGCGTCGGCGCCCCGCTGGGCAACCTGCCCCTGGGCCCGTTGTTCATGAAGAACGTACGGCTGGCGGGCGAGGTCGCGCCGGTGCGCGCCTACCTGCCCGAGCTGCTCGACGACGTGCTGGCCGGCCGGGTGCGGCCGGGGCGGATCTTCGATCTGGAACTGCCGTTGGACGAGGTCGCCGAGGGCTATCGGGCGATGGACGAGCGCCGGGCGATCAAGGTGCTGCTGCGTCCCTGAGGCCGCACCACCGTGGGCGCTCCAGACCGTGACGCGAGCCGAGTCCGGTGCGCGTTTCGTGCCGCCGTCCCGCCGGGCACGACGGGCATGGCGGTGGACTGCGCCACGGCCGGGGCATACGGTTATTTCATGCGCGCGGATCCCACTCTGGTCTGCCGCCTGCACGTGGATTTCGCCCGGGTGGCCAGCGCGCTGTGTCGCGTCCCGCGCCGCCCGATGTCCCACTGATCGGCGTCGCGGCCGGCCCGTCGAGCGGCTGATCCGCCGGCAGGATCGCGGGGCTCGTGTCCACCGGTCCGGACGCGTTGTCGGTCCGAGGCTTAAGCCCTTCAGCTCGTCCTTCCGGCACTCGCCCCTCGCCCCTCGCCCCTCGCCCTCCGGCATATGGGAGATCCGCGTGAACGTGCACGCACACTGGTTCCTGCCCACCTCGGGAGACAGCCGCAACCTCGACGCCGCCGCGGTGAGCGCCAAGGAAACCCCCCACCTGCAGCCCGCCGCCCAACGGCCGCCGAGCATCGAATACCTCGCCCAGATCGCCGGCGCGGCCGAGCATCTCGGGTACGAGGCCGTGCTCACCCCGACTGGAACCTGGTGCGAGGACGCCTGGCTCACCACCGCGGCCCTGCTGCGCGAGACCACCCGGCTGCGTTTCCTGGTGGCGTTGCGGCCCGGCTTCCTCAGCCCCACCCTCGCCGCGCAGATGGCGGCGACCTACCAGCACATCTCCGGCGGACGGCTGCTGCTCAACGTGGTCACCGGCGGCGACGCCGACGAGCAGCAGCGCTTCGGTGACTGGTTGAACCACGACGCCCGGTACCGGCGTACCGAAGAGTTCCTGCAGATCGTCCAGGGGGCGTGGACGGGCCGGCCGTTCACCTTCGACGGCGAGCACTACGCGGTGCGGGGTGCCACCGTCCGGGAACGTCCCGATCCGACGCCGCCGATCTTCTTCGGTGGCGCCTCCCCCGCGGCCGAACTCGTCGCCGCCCGACAGTCCGACGTCTACCTGCTGTGGGGCGAGCCGCCGGCCGCCGTCGCCGAGCGGCTCGACCGGATGCGGCCGCTGGCCAAGGAACAGGACCGCGAGCTGAAATTCGGCATCCGGCTGCACGTCATCACCCGGGACACCGCCGCCGCCTGGGCGATCGCCGACGAATTGCTCGCCCAGCTCGATCCGGCGGCGATCGCCGCGGCACAGCGGCGTTTCGCCCAGACCGAGTCCGTGGGACAGCAGCGGATGGCGGCCCTGCACCACGGCAACAGCGACGCCCTGGAGATCTCCCCGAATCTCTGGGCGGGCTTCGGCCTCGTCCGCGGCGGCGCCGGCACCGCGCTCGTCGGCAGCCACTCCGAGGTCGCGGACCGCATCGCGGAGTACCACGACCTCGGCATCGAGCACATCATCCTCTCCGGCCAGCCGCACCTGGAGGAGGCGTACTGGTTCGCCGAGGGAGTCCTGTCCCTGCTGCGCCGCCGGGGCCTGCTCGCGCCCGCCCCGGGGCCGACAGACGCGACCAGGGCCTGACGGCGCGGCCGGCGCGTCCTGGCGGACATGCTGGAGGAGATGAGAACCGCGACGATCGTGGAGATCGACGAGGGCATCGCGGAGTACATCCGCAAGTCCTATGACTTCCAACGCACGAACCCGGACCTGCTGCGCATGCTGCTCTGGGAGGCACTGGAGTGCACCGGCGACCGCCCGCTGCCCGACGAGCACGGCCGCGACTCGTCCGCAGCCCCAGCCACGAACGAACGGCCGGTCGCGGCGCGCGAGACGCGCATGGCGGTGCGTTGTGCACGATCCGCCGGCTCAGACCGTGCACAACGCACCGCATACGGCCGGCCTGGGTTCGTCCGCGGAGACGGGATACGTATCGGATGCCTCTGGTCTCTCACCGCAGTTGCGGCATCACCCACTAAAGTGATTCCGTGACAGTCCGACGAGACGAAGGGCGCGACGCGGTGTCGGAGACCGAGAACGTGCTGACCACCGCCGACGAGGGCCTCGGCGGCAAGGACACCGAGGAGCTCGGCGGCCAGCGGGCCGGACAGGTCCCGGAGGGCGCCGGCTTCGATCTGAAGGTCGACGTGCCTCACCCGGCCCGCATGTACGACTACTTCCTCGGCGGCAAGGACAACTTTCCCGCCGACCGCAAGACCGCGGAACAGGTTCTCGGCGTGTTTCCGAACTCCCGGATCGTGGTCCGGCAGAACCGCTTGTTCATGACCCGGACGACCCGCTATCTGGCCGCCGAGGCCGGGGTACGCCAGTTTCTGGACATCGGCACGGGCATCCCGACCTCCCCGAACCTGCACGAGGTCGCCCAGGACGTCGCCCCCGACGCGCGGGTCGTCTACACCGACAACGATCCGATCGTGCTCGCTCACGCCCGCGCCCTGCTCGCCAGCACCCCGCAGGGACGCACCGCCTACATCGACGCGGACCTGCGCGACACCCGGCGCATCCTCACCGCCCCCGAGCTGCACGACACTCTCGACCTGACCAGGCCGATCGCACTGTCCCTCATCGCGATCTTCCACTTCATCCCGGACGGCGACGACCCGTACGGGATCATGCGTCGCCTCGTCGACCTGCTCCCGTCGGGCAGCTACGTCTCGCTGACCCACCTGACCGCCGACTTCGACCCGGCGATGCGCGAGGTCGAGCGGGCCTACCTGACCAGCGGCGTCCCCATGCACCTGCGCACCCGCGCCGAGGTCGAGCGGTTCTTCGAAGGCCTGGACCTCGTCGAGCCCGGCCTGCAGGTCGTCCACCACTGGCGGCCCGAACTCGCGGACCCGGCCGAGACGACCCCGGCCGGCGACGGCGCGACCTCGACGGACCCGGCCTCGCGCGTAAAGGCCATCCCGCTGTCGGAGCTGACCGACGCGCAGGTAAGCATCTACGGCGCGGTCGGCTACAAGCCCTGACGCGGGCCGGGCCCCGGCGGTGGCCGCGTCAGGTGGCCGCCTCCGACCGGGCGGCGTACCGGCTCGGTGGACGCGGCAGGCCGAGGTGCTCGCGCAGCGTCCGCCCGGTGTAGGCGGTGCGGAACAGGCCGCGGCGGCGCAGTTCGGGGATGACCAGGTCGACGAAGTCGTCCAGCGCGTCCGGCAGGTACGGGAAGATCACGTTGAAGCCGTCGGCGGCGCGCTGCTCGAACCATTCCTGGATGTGATCGGCCACGGTCGTCGGCGTGCCGACGAGGGTCCGGTCGTCCCGGGCGATCTGCTCGGCGAGCTGGCGGATGGTCAGGTTGTCCGCCCGAGCCTGGTCGAGAATCTGCCGCTGGTCACTGAGACTCTGGTTGGACGCCGGCAGCTCGGGCAGCGGGCCGTCGAGCGGGAACGCGGTGAGATCGAAACCGCCGAGCCGGTAAGCCAGGTCGGCGAGCGCCACCCGCGGGTCGAGCAGCGAGCGCAGCGCGGCGATCTTGTCCTCCGCCTCGGCCTGGGTCCGCCCCACGATCGTGGACAGCGCGGGCAGCACGAGCACGTGGTCGGGGTTGCGCCCGGCGGCCGCGGCCCGCGCCTTCACGTCGGCGTAGTGCGCCTGCGCCTGCGGCAAGGTCGGCGGCGCGGTGAAGATCACCTCGCCGACTCGGGCCGCGAGCTCCCGGCCCGTCTCGGAGGCACCGGCCTGGACGATGACCGGCCGGCCCTGCGGTGGCCGGGCGATGTTCAGCGGCCCAGCGACCCGGAAGTGCGTCCCGGCGTGGTTCAGCCAGTGCAGCTTCTCCGCGTCGAAGTAGACCCCGGACGCCTGGTCGTGGCGGAAGGCGTCGTCGTCGAAGCTGTCCCACAGGCCGGTCACCACGTCGTGGAACTCGGCGGCGCGCGCGTAGCGCAGCTCGTGCTCGACGTGGCTGTCCAGCCCGAAGTTGCGCGCCTCCGCGTCGTTGAGGGAGGTGACCAGGTTCCAGCCGGCCCGCCCGCCGGAGATGTGGTCCAGCGAGGCGAAGGTCCTGGCCAGGTGGTAGGGCTCGTTGTAGGTCGTCGACGCCGTCGCGATGAGCCCGATGTGGGTGGTCGCCGTGGCGAGCGCGGCGAGCAGGGTCGTCGGCTCGAACGAGTCGTTGACGACCGAGACGCGGGAGAGCACCTCCTGGCTGGTCAGGGGGACGCCGACCAGGTCGGCGAGGAAGATCGCGTCGAAGGTCCCCCGCTCGGCGGTGCGCGCCAGCTCGATCACGTGCCGGATGTTCACCCCGGCGTCGGCGACGGCATGGGGGTGCCGCCAGGCGGCGAGGAACTCCCCCGGCGGCTTGAGGAAGGCGTTGAGGTAAACTTGACCGGTCCGCCGTGGCTCGGTCGACGTCATCGGGCTCCCGCCCCGCTCGTTTCGGCACCGGACTCGGCGCGGTCCCGCTCCCCCGGCCGCGGCAGGCCGAGATGCCCCCGCAGTGTGGTCTCGGTGTAGGACTCGCGGAACAGGCCCCGGCGGCGCAGCTCCGGCACGACGTGGTCGACGAAGTCCTCGGCGGCGCCGGGCAGGCGGGGGAAGCCGACGTTGAAGCCGTCCGCCCCGCGCCCGGTGAACCATTCCTCGACATGGTCGGCGATCGTCTCCGGCGTGCCGGTGATCATGCCGCCGCCCGAGGACCGCCGGGCGAGCTCCCGGATCGTCCGGTTCTCGCCGCGAGCGAGGCCGAGCAACTGCTCCTGGCGGCCGCGGCTACGGTTCGTCTCACCGACCTCGGGCAACGGCCCGTCCAGCGGATAGCCGGACAGGTCCAGGTCGCCGGCGGTGTCCTGGACGAGACGGCGGGCCACGTCGTCGTGAATGAGCTCCAGCAGCTCGTCGCGCCGCGCGCGGGCGGCGGCCTCGGTGTCGGCGACGATCGGCGCGAGGACCGGCCAGACCAACAGATGGTCGGGGTTGCGCCCCCGCCCCCGCGCCGGGGCCTGCGCCTTCACGTCGGCGTAGAACCGCTGCGCGCCGGCCAGCTCGCGCTGCGCGGTGAACACCACCTCACCGTCGCGGGCGGCGAGGTTCTTGCCCGCCTCGGACGAACCGGCCTGGAAGATGACCGGGTGGCCCTGCGGCGGGCGGGAGATGCTCAGCGGCCCGCGCACGGTGAAGTGCTCGCCGCGGTGATGCGGGGTGTGCAGGCCGGCGGGGTCGTAGTAGCGGCCCGCGGCGGTGTCCCGCAGCACGGCGCCGTCGTCGAAGCTGTCCCACAGCGCGCGGACGACGTCGACGAACTCCGCGGCGCGCTTGTACCGCAGGCCGTGTTCGAGGTGGGCGTCCTGCCCGAAGTTCGCGGCCTCCCGCGGGCTCACCGAGGTCACCACGTTCCAGCCGGCGCGGCCGGCGGACAGATGGTCGAGCGAGGCGAACTTGCGGGCGACGTGGAACGGCTCGTTGTAGGTCGTGCTGGCCGCGCCGACCAGGCCGATCCGCTCGGTCACCGTGGACAGCGCGGCCAGCAGGGTCAGGGGTTCGAACGTGTTCGACCGGGCGGTGCGGGGCAACGAGTCCAGATGCGTGCCCGAGACCGCGAGGAGGTCGGCGACGAACACGACGTCGAAAGTGCCGCGCTCCAGCGTCTGCGCGACCCGGATGTGATGGGCGAGGTCAAGCCCGCCGTCGGGCGGCGACAGCGGATGGCGCCAGCCGGCGATGTGACCGCCGGCGCCCTGCAGCACGGCACCGAACGTCAGCATCCGCCGCCCACGGCCGTTGCGGGTAGTGGTCATCTGCTGTTCCTCTCCGGGCCGATCGGAGTCGGCCTGTCGGGCACAGGTGCGGGCACGGGTGCGGGCCGCCAGCCCAGCGCCGGGGCGATCTCGGTGGCGATGAGCTCCATACGGCGCAGCGTCGCATCGAGGTCGGCCGCCGCACCGGCCTCGCCCTGCACCGCGGCGATGAAGTACGACACGGCGGCGGGGGCGACGGGGTTGGTCGCGAGACTGTGGATCACCACGCCGACGGGGCCGTGGTGGACGTTCATCGCGTCGAGCGCGGCGCCGTCGTCGAGGTCGGGGGAAAAACCGAAGTGCCCCAGGTAGGGCCGGAACCGGGCGATGTCAGGGGCCAGGTCCACCCGGGCGGTCAGCCGGTCCGGCCCGGGGAACACCCCGTGCGAGACGGCGAGCCGTGCCTCCGTGGGCGCCGAATGGGCGGCCAGGTAGGCGTCGGCGAGGGGGCGCTGCGCGGAAGCCGCCGGGCCGATACCCAGCAGCAGCCCATCGCCGGCCCGAGCCGCCGCCCGCACCCCGTCGGTGCTCGTCGTCGAGTCCCAGAACCGGCTGGTGAGGGTCCGCGCGGGCGGATGCAGCCGCAGCCCGTCGGTCCCGGCGATCTGCTCACCGACGAGCAGCTCCCGCAGCCGGGCGCGTGCCTCGGCGAACAGCTCCCGCCGCCGGGCGGCGTCGCGGCCGAAGGCGCCGAAGGCGGGGGCGCGCGGGCCGCCGGTGCCGAGCCCGAGCTGCAGACGACCGCCGCTGAGCGCGTCGAGGACGGCGGCGTCCTCCGCGAGGCGGATCGGATCCTCCAGCGGCAGGAGGACGACGGCGGTGCCCAGCTCGATGCGCCGGGTCGCCTGGGCGGCCGCGGCGAGCAGCAGCAGCGGCGACGGCAGGCGACCGTAGTCGGGCGAGAAGTGATGCTGGGCGAGCCAGCCGCCGTCGAACCCGAGCTCCTCGCCCGCAACGAACAGCTCCACCAGCTCGCGGTAGACGGCGCCGACCGGCCGTCCGCGGCCGTGCACATGGGTCAGGAAGCCCAGCCTGAACGGGCCGGGTCCGCCGGATACTGTCATCGGACTTGCGGCGTGGAGACCC
>NZ_CADCWT010000054.1 GCF_902806485.1 Candidatus Frankia alpina
GTACACGAACCGCCCCGACGGCGAGACCGACAGGCCCTCCAGGGTGGCGTTCGTCGTCGCCTCGCCGGCGGGTGCGACCGCGAAACGCGCCGGCACCGCGAGCTCCCCGGCCTGCCGACCGTCCCGCCCGAACACCCGCACCGACGACTCCGTCTCTGAGCTGACCAGGAACCGCCCGTCCGGCAGGACGGCGACGCCCTCCCCGTCGAAGCTCGTCGCGTCGTACGGGGTGCCGTCCGGGCGGCGCAGGGTCAGCGTGCCCGTCAGCGTGGGGTGGCGCGGGTCGCGGAAGAAGAACAGCCGCGCCGGCTCCGTCCCACTGTGGTCCTCGACCGCCACGTACCCGCCGCCCCGCCGATCCGCGGCGAGCCCCGACAGCCCCCCGACCGTCACCCCGTCGATCGACGCCTTGTCCAACGCGTCGCTGAACCCGACAGCCACCGCGGTGGGCGGGCAGGACCTCTCCCGCGGCACGCCCAGCGCCGTCGCGGCGCCGGCCGCCGCGGGATTGCCCGTGGTCGTCGGTGCGGCTGCCGTCGTCGATGCGGCTGCGGCCGTGGCGGCGGAACACGCGAGTGCCGCTGCCGCGGCGGCCGCCAGGACGGTGCGACGGATCGGTGTCATGCCGTCACACTTCCCGGGCGGGGGTGACCGGTGGAAGGCCCGTGAGGTGAACGGCGCCCGAACAGACGCCGTCTCTCCTCGTCTGGTGACGGCCTCATCCGGGAAAACCTTTACCTGGTTTGGCTGTTTTCGTTAGGATGCGCAGTGTAGCCGGCGCTGTGGCGCCTGCCGGGCAGTCGGGGGCGATTCCGGTAATTCTGCGGGCGCGTCCGCCAGGTTCACCGCCGACGGCCCGGTTAGCCACCTCGTCTGGCGGATCGTCGCGCCGTGTCGATGGCACCGGAGGTTCCGTCATGCCGCCCAGCCGACCAGATGCCCGGGCCCGGGCCGAGGCCCTGAAGCCCCTGCTGCGGACGGCCCACCAGCGGGAGCAGGTTGACCAGGCGGTCGCGGCCGCGGACGGCCGCTGGGATGTCGCGTTGGACGCGCTGAAGCGGAAGCTGCCCACTGTGGCCGATCGGCTGGCGGCGGCGGATGCCTTGATCGGCTGGGCCGGCGACCATCCGTCCGTGGCGCGCGCGCTCGGTGCGCAGAGCCAGCTGCCGACCCTGCGTGAGGTGGCGCTCGGCCAGAATGTCGACTCGCTTGCTGGTCTGCTGGACCCGTCCCGGCCGGAGGCGGACCGGCGGGCCGCCGCGACCGCTTTGCGCCGCGGGCTGTTCCGGGCCGAGCCGACGGCGGTGCTGCGCAGGATGCTGGCCGACGGGGAGGTGCCGGCCGGTGACCCGACGGTGCGCGCCGCGGTCACCGACGCGCTGGCCAGCGCGCCGGACTTCGACTATTCGCGCGACGCCGGTGCACGAGGTCGTCAAAGCGTGGGCGCCCGGCGCCGGGGTGCCGGCCGACGTCCGCCACGCGGTGACCAGGCAGCTCGGCACGCTCCAGCGGATCCAGGCGATCAGCCCAGTGCCCGAGGCGGTGACCTTTCTGGCGCGGGCCGCGGTGCCGTCCGCGGTGAGTGTCGCCCAGGTGCCGCGCGCGCGGTTCGTCGAGCACGCGCGGCGTGAGGGCCTCGAGCCGGAGCTTGCGCACCAGGTGCACGCTGCGGCGGTGCGGGTCCAGGCTCGCAACGAGGCGGTGCTCGCGTCGCTGCGGGAGACCGTCACCGGGTCGGGGATCGCCCTGCTGGACGGCGCCGCGAGTCGCGACGAGCGGGTGGGCCTGTTACAGGCGAAGTTCGACGCCGTCGGTGCGGGGGCGGCGGCGCAGCCCCTGTTCGCCGATTTGGACACGTGCGTCTGCGACGACTGCCGTTCGGTCTACAGCCCGGCGGCGTACTTCGTCGAGCTCCTCCAGTACCTGCGGAACAACAACCTCGACGACGACCCCAAGTACGCGGGCACGGGGATCGAGGGCACGGCGCTCGGAATGTTGCTGCGGCGCCGGCCGGATCTCGCGGACCTGGAGCTCACCTGCGAGAACACCTTCACCGTGCTGCCGTACCTCGATCTCGCCACCGAGGTGATGGAGAGCTTCACGGTCCACCTGGCCGAGTACGCGCTGGACACGCACGTGCCCAGGCAGGCCGTGCTGGACGTCTTCAACGTCGAGAACGAGACCACCGCGGAGCTTCAGGCTCAGCCCCAGCACGTGAACTACGAGGCGTACTGCGAGCTGAAGAGCGCGGTCCGCCCGTTCGGCCTGCCCTACCACCAGCCGATCGACCGGGAGCGGATCTGGCTGAATTACCTGGGGACCAGCCGTTTCGACGTGCTGGACACGTTCCGGACGGCGACCGAGCGGTGTGACGGCGCGGACCTGGACGACGACCAGCAGGCGGAGCTGACCCGGCTGCACGGCGTCGCGCTCGACCGTGCCTGCCAGGCCGAGTACCTCGGGCTCACCCAGGAGCAGTACATCCACCTGGCCCGCCAGGCGTTCTGGCCGCGGGAGTACTTCAGCCTGACCACCGGCGCGGAGGTCAGCGAGGACGACTACCTCGCGAAGATCGGCGTGCGCCCCGTCCACGAGTACTACGGCTACGACTTCGAAGCCGCGATGCTCGACCGGGACGAAGGCGCCGCGAGCGGCCTCACCTTCGTCGCAGCCCAGTTGCTGCCCCGTACCGGGGTGACGTACGTCGAGCTGTCCGACCTGCTGCGGACCCGGTACCTCAACCCGGCCTTCCCCAGCGGCGCCGCGCTTCGGCTCACCGATGCGGTCAGGTTCCGGTACCGCCTGTTGCAGGGCCTGGTGGACACCACCAGCACAGACTCGCGGCGCCGGTTCGGCCCGCTCGTCGACTTCCTGACACAGGAGCAGCCGGGACTGAGCCGTGACGAGGTTTACCAGTGGGCGCGCTGCTCGTTCGAGCAGATCGGCGGGCTGATCGTGCTGGACGCGCCCGGTACCCGCCGGCTGCCGCTGCACGGCTACCTGGCTATCCCGGACATCGTCATCGGCATTGTCCCCGAGGCCCCGCGGGCGACCACCCAGTGGAGGCTGACCGCCGAGGGCGTGGTGACCGACGTCAACACCGGCGCGGTGGCCGGCCAGGTGACCGACGCGGGCCTGGTCACCGACCTCTCCGGCGCTCCGCTCGACCCGAACCGCACGCTTACCGTGCTCGACGATGCCGGCGTCCAGATCGGCACCGTCGACTCGACCGGCGCGATCGCCGACCGCACGGGCAAGCGGATCACCTGGATGCTGCTGGACGACTGCGACTTGGGCCCGGTCCGGCTGACCCACCTGGACGGCACGGGCGTGACCACCGCTGAATACGACCGGATTCACCGGTTTATCCGGCTCTGGCGCTCGACGGGCTGGACGATCCTGGAGACCGACCAGGCGCTGACCGGCCTGTCGGCGCGTCCAGCCGCCGGCCCGGTCACCGAGGCCGGCGACTGTGCCTTCGTCCGGCTCGACAGCTTCGCCGAGCCGTCCGGCCCTTGCTCGGCGGGTGAAGGCGGCCCGCAGGACCCGCCGTGCCCGCCGGTCCCCGAGCCGACGGAGATCACCGTCGACTTCCTCGCCCAGCTTGTGGCGCTGCGCCGCGTGCTGGAGATCACCGGGCTGCCGCTGGACCGGGTGCTGAGCTTCTGGGCCGACGTCAGCACCGCCGGCGACCCCTCGCTGTACACCAGGGTGTTCGGCTCGCACAACGTCCTCGCGATCGACCCGGTCTTCCGGCCGGACGCGAACGGGCACGTGCTCGCCGCGGCCGGGAAGATCAGTGACCACGTCGCCGGTCTGCAGGCCGCGCTCGGCCTGTCCGCCACCGACCTCGCCACCGACCTCGCCACCGTCGTCCAGTGGCGCGCCCTCCCGGACGGGCTCGCCCTGGCCAGCGCCACGGTGCTGTTCCGGCACGCGGTGCTGGCGAAGTACCTGCGCGTCAAGATCCCCGACCTGGTCGGGGTGGTCGCCGTCTTCGGGGACCCGTTCGTGTCGGCCAGCGCGGCGTGGACGTTCCTGGCGGACTGGCAGGCCGCGGCGGACGCCGGCCTCGGCTACCGCCAGCTCGACTACGTGCTGCTCGACCACGATGATCCGCGCCGCCCGCTGGCCCCAGGCCGGGTGAAGGTGCTGCGGACCACCAAGGCGCTGTACGACGGACTGACCGCGATCGACGCGGCCCACCCCGACCTGCCGGCGGACGGGTTCGACCAGGCGACCGACGAGCTGGTCCGCTCCGAGGCCGGGCTGGTTTTCGACCAGGCGGTGGTGACGGGCCTGGTCGGGCTGCTCGACGGCACGTCCGTCCACACGACGAACGCGCCGGCCGGGCTGACCCTGACGGTGCCCGACGACCTCGCGGCCACCGTCGCCTACGTGCCCCGGCCGAAGACGACGTCGCCGACCGCGGAGCTGCGGGTGACCGGCATCCTCACCCCGGCTGCGACCGCGCGCGTGAAGACGCTCTCCGCGTCGCCAGCCTGGTCGGCGGCGCTGCGGCCCAGCCGCGCCGGTTCTTCACCGAGACCCTCCAGGCGCTCTTTCCCGCGCCCGACGACGCCGCGGCGATCCTGCTCGCGGGCGACGTCAACCCGCCGCCGGACCCGGCCGCCGCCGGTGCCGCGCCCGGCAAGCGGCTCTACCTGCTGCGCGCCCTGCTGCCCCAGCTCCGGGCCCGGCTGGCGCACAAGATGATCGTCGAGACCGTCGCCGGCGAGTCCGGGCTGGCCGCCGACGTCACCGACACCCTGCTCTCCGGCGTCCTGGTGGTCGGCGCGGCCCCGACGCGGGCGATCGACGCGCTCCTCGGCCTGCGCCAAGCCGCCCCGGCCGGCGCCGGCTGGCACGGCTACCTGCTGCCGCCCGCCGGGGGTGCGTACACGTTCGTCGTGACCGGCAGCGACACCCAGCCCGCGGCGCTCACCCTGGACGGTGCGCCGGTCGCGTTCCCGCACCAGCAGGAGGACCCGAACAACGTCTGGAGCAGCGACCTCGTCACGCTCAAGGCCGGCACCCTCTACCAGCTCGACACCGGCGGCGCCGACGTCGCCCAGCTCCAGTGGCGCACCGCGACGTCGCCGACGACGCCGGTCCCTGCCTCGGCGCTGCTGTCGAGCTACGCGGCGGACGGCGCCGACGAGGTCTTCGCCCGGGTGGCCAAGGCCGCGATCCTCATCGGCGCCCTCGGCCTGAGCGCCGACGAGTGCGCCTACCTGCAGAACCACGGCACGGACTTCGGCGGCTTCAGCTTCAACAAGCCCACCCTGGCGGGCTGGCGCCGGGCGCACGCCTACGCCGTGCTGCGGGACGCGCGGTCCTTGCGGGACCGGGTCAAGCCGGTGCGGGCACGGATGGGGGAGCTCGGCTGGTCCGCGTCGGCCCTGATCGCGGTCGTCCTCGCGGTCGCCGTGCTGCTCGCCACGGGCGTTCTGCGCGTCGGGCCGGGGGACGGCGCCGGACCCGCGGCGGCGCCCGCCCGGCCGAGTGCCGCGCCGGCGTACCCGCTGAGCGCGCCGCTGCCGCTGCGTGGCCTGGTCAGCCTGGCGGCACGGCGGCGGCGGCATCCTGCTCGCCGACTCCAGCCAGCACGCGCTGACGCTGTTCGCACGCGGGACGGCCAGCACCATCGTCGGCCGGACCGCCGCGGACCGCAGCGGCCAGCCGGGACCGGCCCGGGACGAACCCGCCGCGGTCGCCGCGCTGCGCCGCCCGGCCGGCATCGCCGCCGACGGCGGGTCCGTCTTCGTCGCCGACGAGTGGAACTGCGTCGTCCGCCGGGTGTACCGGCCGGCGGGGCAGCCGCGGCGGGGCGAGACCGTGGCGGGGCGGCCGTCGACGGAGACGGTGGACCGGGTGCTGGCGGGGGCGGCCGACCGCGGCAGGTCGGTGGCGCCGTCGACGATCTGCCCGGCGGGCGGTGCGGGCGGGCCGAAGAACGTCGGCGCGCAGATCGGCACGCCGACCAGCGTCGCGGTGAGCCCGAGCGGCGTGCTGTACTTCACCACCGGCTACGCCGGCCAGGTCTGGAAGATCGATCCCGCCGCCGGGACCGGTGACTATCGCACCACCGCGGCGCAGCTCGTCGCCGGCAACGGCGCCGCCACCGACCGCGGCCACCGGGTGGCCCACGAACGCCGGTACGACGACGGCACCGACCGGGCGACCGCTGTCCCGCTGGCCAACGCCTACAGCGTCGCGGTCGACGCCGCCGGCCGGGTGTTCGTCCTGTCCTACGCCGACGGGCACGCCCGCATCCACGTCGTCGAGAACGGCCGGATCAGGACCGTCGTCGACCGCGGCCTCGACGACGCCGCCATCACCAGCCTCGCGCCGGCCCCAGGCGGCGGGGGAGTGCTGTTCACCGACGCCCGGCATGGGACGGCCTGGCAGGTGAGCGACCGGCCGGGCGGCAGCGGCACTGCCGGCCCCGGCCCTGCCGCCCCCGGCCCCGACACCGCTGCCCTCGCCCGGCCCGTCCTGCGGCAGGCGTGCGTCGGCGACACCGAGCGGCTGTTCGGCATCCTTGCCGACCGCGGCGGCGACCTGTACTACACCTGCAACGACGCCACCCAGGCGTCGCTCTACCGGATGTCCGCGCGGGCGCTCGCCGCCGCCGGCTCCGGTCCGGGCCAGCGCATCCTGTACTGACCGCGGGAGGGTGGTTCATGACAGCCGACGGTCGGGTGCTCTACGTCGTCGCGTGCGGCGGGTATCCCGCGGTCGAGTTGCCGGGGTTCGTCGAGCACGCCCGATCCGCCGGGTGGGACGTGTGCGTGATCGCCACTCCGGCCGCGATGGCGTTTCTCGACGCCGGGCGGCTCGCCGAGCTCACCGGCCATCCGGTCCGCTCCGGATACAAGCGGCCGGGGGAGCCCGACGTGCTGCCGCCGGCCGACGCCTTCGTCGTCGCCCCGGCGACGTTCAACACCGTCAACAAGATCGTCGCGGGCATCTCGGACACCCTGGCGCTGGGCTTGCTCAACGAGGCTCTCGGCGCGGGTCTGCCGATCATCATGGCGCCGTATCCGAACAGCGCCCTGGCCGGCCACCCCGCCTACGCCGCGAGCGTCGAGGCGCTGCGCTCCTGGGGCGTGCGTCTCGTGTTCGGCCGGCCCGGCGACCCGCGCGGCGGCACCGACCAGCCCGGCCGGGAGAACACCGCCTTTCCCTGGGACGAGCTGCGCGCCGCCCTCGCCGCCCTCCCACGGGGGCGTGGCGGGGCGGGCTAGTACAACGCTGCGAAGGTCCGCTTCCTGTCCTGCTTTCACGCTGCGTGACGTCGCCATGTGGCTACGACCGGGTGCTGCACGGACGACGGCTCGCGGTTCGGGGCGGATGGGTGGGAGAGCCGCCACCGTGGTTCTTCTGTACGGTTCGGCGTCCGATTTGTCCATACAGAGCAACCACGTGGCTCCGTTCCCACGCACACCTCTCGCGGGGTGGTTCCGGCGAACCGTCCGGCGGCGAGGCGAGCGCCGTCTGACGACACCCCGTCACCGAACACCGGAAAAGGCGCATGCGAGCGGCTGCACTGGTGCTGTAGCCGGGTCGCTTCTGCGGGTGCATGAGGCGGGTTGCGGTGCGTTGCGCACGGTCCGCGGGCTCAGAGCGTGCAGAACGCACCGCAACCGGTCCCGTCCTGGTTCCGGCTCGGCTCCGCCCCATCGGGGCCGAGCGTTCGACACGCAGGATGACTGTCTGCCGCGAGTTCAGCCCGCAGCGGAGGCCGGCATGATCCGGATCCCGACGGTGAACCGACGGTCGCCAGCCTGGCGGCGCGCAATGTTTGGCAGCGAGCCTCCGCGGAATGCCGTGGATATCTGCTGCGACCTCCCGGAAGTGCGAGAAGGAGGCATCTCATGGCGACTGGTGAGACCGGGTTCAGCGACATCGTCCACGATCTGATCACGGTGCAGTACCACGCGCTGAAGGCCGGGCACGACTACGAGCAGTTCATCCGCGACGCGGAGAACGCCGACGAGCGGGAGATCGCCGAGTTCTTCCGCGCCGTGATGAAGGAGGACGCCGACCGCGCGAGGGCCTGTCACCGGCACCTCGCCCACCTGTCCGGCACCTCGGCCCCAGGTTCCGCCGTGACCTGACCTGGCCTGACCGGTCCCGGTCCCGGTCCCGGTCCGGTCCGGTTCGGTTCGGTTGAGGTCAGGCCCCCGCGCCATACCCGGTCGATCCGGTCGGATTCGGCCACCCCGGGAGGCCGGGCGGGGCGGATACTGCGACGATGAGCCGTGCGTCGGCGCCGGCTCATCCGCCTTGTGTCTTATGTCTGTGTGATCGGATGCGGGTTCGTTCTGGTGGGATGCGGCGGTGGCGCACACCCGCCACGCCGGCCCGAGGCGGCTCGCGTCCCGACGACGTCCGGCCCCGGCGGCGACCAGTCCGGGGGCTTCGACGTGCGGGCCGAGAACGCCCGCCCGGGGGCCGAGTGCGGCCTGAGCCAGCTCGGTCCGCAGAACGCGGTGCAGGGCTGGCTGGACCAGGTCGGCATCGCCGCGGGCACGCCGGTGCGGCTGTTCGCGTCGACGACGGCCCCGTCGCTGACGGTCTCGGTCTTCCGCACCGGGTGGTACGGCGGGCGGACCTGTCGCCTGATCACGACGGTCGGGCCGCTTCCCGGCCGTCGTCAGGCCGGCCCGGCGCACGACCCCGCGACCAACACGATCTCGGCGGCGTCCTGGGCGCCCACCGCCACCTTCCCCACCGGGTCCTGGCCGCCCGGTGACTACCTGTTCCGGCTGGACGCCTCCGACGGCAACCACCGGTACGTGCCGCTGACCGTCCGGGGGCCGTCCGCCGCGGGCCGAGTGGTGATCCTCAACGCGGTGACCACCTGGCAGGCCTACAACGCCTGGGGCGGCTACAGCCTCTACCACGGCCCGCGCGGTTTCGCGGACCGGGCCAGGGTCGTCTCGTTCTACCGGCCGTACGACTACGGTGACGGCGCCGCGGACTTCACCGGCAACGAGGAGCCCCTCGTCGCCCTCGCCGAGCGCCTCGGCCTGCCGGTCTCCTACGCCACCGACCTCGACCTGCACGCCGACCCGCACCTGCTCGACGGCGCCCGCGTGGTGATCTCGCTGGGGCACGACGAGTACTACTCCCCGGCGATGCGGGCCGCGCTGACCGCCGCCCGCGACCGCGGCACCAACCTCGCGTTCCTCGGCGCGAACGCCGTGTACCGGCGGATCCGCCTCGACCCGTCGCCGCTGGGGCCCGACCGGCTCGAGACCGCCTACAAGGTCGCCCAGGAGGATCCCCTGTACGGCCGCGACAACGCGCGGATCACCGCCAACTGGCCCTCCCCGCCGGGTGCCGACCCGGAGAGCTCGCTCACCGGCGGGATGTACCAGTGCAACCCCGTCCACGGCGACCTGGTCGTCACGCGGCCGCAGTCCTGGCTGCTGGCGGGCACCGGGCTCGCGGCCGGCGCCCGGCTGCCCGGCCTGATCGGCTCCGAGTACGACCGGGTCGACCTCGCCTATCCCACGCCCCGGCCGATCGAGGTCATCGCCCATTCCCCGATCACCTGCCGCGGCGTCCACGACTTCTCCGACGTCTCCTACTACACGGCGCGTTCGGGGGCCGGGGTGTTCGACAGCGGAACCAGCGCCTGGGTCTGCCCCCTGGCCGACGTCTGCGGGCCCGGCACCGGCGGCCCGGACGTCCAACGGGCTATCACCCAGATCACCACCAACCTGCTGACCGCCTTCGCCGCCGGCCCCGCCGGGGTGCGCCATCCCGCCGTCGACGCCGTCCCGGCCGACGACCGCGGCGGCACCGCGCCGGGAGAGAAGAACTGACCGGCCGGGTCCGGGTCCGGTAGCGGGGCCGGCGTGTACCTGGCGGGGCGGGGCCCGCTGCCCAAGTCCGCACGCGGCCGGACGGACGACGCGGACGGCGACGGCGGTGGCGGTGGCGTTGCCGACGCCGTCGACGCGGAGGCGGCGTCGCCCACCATGTCCGCCAACGTGTTGTTCCTCGGCCTGACGAGCCTGGTCACCGACGTCTCCGCCGAGATGGTGGCCTCGGTGCTGCCGCTCTACCTGACGGCGCGGCTGGGATTTAGCGCGTTGCAGTTCGGCGCCGCCGACGGTCTCCTCCAGGTCGTCGCCGCGGTCATCGCGCTGCTCGGGGCGCTGCTCGCGGACCGGTGGCGGCGCTACCGCGAGGCGGCCGGCGCCGGGTACGCGCTGTCGGCGGCCTCCCGGCTGGGCCTGCTCGGGGCGCACGGCTGGCTGCCCGTGCTCGCCTGGCTCGGCGCCGACCGGCTTGGCAAGGGAATCCGGACCGGCCCCCGCGATGCGCTCATCTCGCTGTCCGCGCCGCCCGGGCGGCTCATGGAGGCGTTCGGGTTGCACCGGGCGTTCGACACCGGCGGCGCGTTGCTCGGCCCGCTGCTGGCCGTGGTCCTGCTCGGCGTCGCACCCGGCTCCTACTCGACGCTGTTCACCGCGGCGTTTCTCCTCGCCGTCGTCGGCCTCGCGATCCTGGCGCTCTTCGTGGAGAACCGCCGGCCCGCGGAGGACGCGCCGCCGCCCGCGGTCGTGCCACCCGCAGTCGCGGTCGTGCCGGTCGTGCCGGTCGTGCCGGTCGTGCCGGTCGTGCTGGGGGTGCTGGGGGTGCTGGGGGTGGCGTCGGCCGGCGGAGCGCCGCGACGGCTGTGGACTCCTCTCGCCAGGCTATGGGCGAACCGGGCGCTACGCCGGCTGCTCGCGGCGACGGCGCTGCTGAGCCTGCCCGCGGTGAGCGACTCGCTGCTGTTCCTGGCCCTGCGTCACCAGGCCGGGATGGACGTCCGGCTCTTCCCGTCCCTGTTCGTCGTCGAGTCGCTGTGTTACCTGCTGTTCGCGGTGCCGATGGGTCGGCTGGCGGACCGCGTCGGTGCCGGGCGAGTCCTGCTCGGCGGTCAGGTGGCGCTCGCCTGCTGTTTCGCCGTGCTGCTCGCCCGGCCCGGGTACGGGGTGAGCGTGCTCGCCCTGCCCGTGTTGCTGGGGATCTACTTCGCCGCCACGGACGGGGTGATCGCCGCACTGACGAGTCAGACGGTTCCCGCGTCGGCGCGGACCATGGGGCTTGCCCTGGTCGGACTCGTGCTGGCCGCCGCGCGGGGGACCGCGACGTTCGGTTTCGGCGCAGTCTGGACCCGTTGCGGGCCGGGCGCCGCGCTCGTCGACGCGCTCGCGCTGACGCTGGTGAGCGGGGCGTTCGCGGCGGTGCTGCTGCGGCCCTTCCGACCCGGCCACCACTCGTCGGCCCGTTCCGCCGATGCCGTTCCCGTCCCCCGACTCCCGAATCCGCCGCAGCCGAGGTTCCCGCAGCCGAGGTTCCCGCAGTTCCTGCAGTCGAGGTTTCCGCAGTGTCCGTCGGCGCACGCGGCCGCGGTGACAGCCTGGCGCGAGGACTGCGATGGCCGTCGGGCCCGCGGGTGGCAACGTTTGCCGTGGTCGTCGCGGTGTGCCTGACGGGCGCGGTCGGGGTGAGCGTGCGGGACGGACGACGCGAGGCGCCTGCCGTCCGGGCGTCGGGCGCGCACCGGGCCACGGGGTCGGCGTCGCCCGGCGCCGCCCGCCCGGTGCCGATGACCGTGTCGGTGCCGGCGCTGCTGGTCCGCCCGCACCTGCTGGTGCTCGACGCCGCCGAGGGCGCGGGCTTCGGCCGGGTCGAAGCGGTCGACGTGCGCGATCCGACCGGGCCGCGTGCGCCGACGTCGCTGACCTGCGACCGGGTGGACCAGCGGGCGGGGCGCGGCCTGTGCCTCACCGACGACCGGGCGTCCGCCCGTGCCGGGGTCGCCGTGTTCGACGACCGGCTGCGTGTGCTGTTCCGGCTGCCGATCGCGGGCCTCGCCAGCCGGACGCGGGTGGCGCCGGACGGGCGGATCGGCGCGGCGACCACCTTCGTCGCCGGCGACGCCTACAACATCGACACCTTCTCGACCCGGACGCTGCTCATCGATCTTATCTCCGGCCGGACCGTCGCCGACCTGGAGGACTTCGCCGTGACGCGGGGCGGGCACCGGCTACACGCCATCGACGAGAACTTCTGGGGCGTCACGTTCGCGGCGGACTCCGACGCCTTCTACGCCACCTTGCACACCGGCGACCACTACTACCTGATCCGCGGGCACGTGCGCGACCGGCGGGCGGAGATCCTGCGGGACGGCGTCGAATGCCCGTCGCTGTCCCCGGCCGGTGACCGCATCGCCTACAAGTCGCGGCGCAACCACGGTTTCGCCCCCGCCACCTGGCGCCTGCACGTCCTCGACCTCGCCACCGGCGCGGACCGTCTGCTCGCCGAGACCCGCAACGTGGACGACCAGGCCGCCTGGATCGACAACGACCACGTCAGCTATGCCGTGGCGAACCCCGGCCCCGGCACGCCTCTCGCCGATACCTGGACGGTCCCGGCGGATGGCACGGGCCGCCCGCGGCTGCTCGTCCCGGCCGCCCAGTCCGCGGTCCCGGTTGCTCCGGCCGCTCCGGGCTGACACGACCGTCCGTCATGGAACGATCCCGGAATGAAACAGCCCTGGTGGCGGTTTGCGCTGCTGCTTGTACTCGCTGCTTCCGCGCCCATCGTGACGGGAATCGTCGGTGGCTGGGTGGGCGACTGGCTCGGCTCCGGCACCGACGGCTACGCAAAGGCGGCTTACCACATTTATGCGCCCCGCCCCCTCAGGTGATGATCGGCGTGGGTGGCGCCTACGACCTCGGCTACCACGTCGTGTGGTGCCCGCAGTACGCCCGTCCCGTCCGGACAGGTCCAGGACCGTCCCGAGCGTGCCGCGCGGCCACTTCACCTGCGGCGACGCACCGGGGGCGAGATCGTAGTCGGGGATCAGTCGGTGCCACTCCTCGAACACCAGGCGCATCTCCAACCGCGCCAGGTGCGAGCCCAGGCAGCGGTGCACCCCGGCGCTGACGCACCAGCGCGTGGCGCAGCGGGCCGAGGTGGGCCGGGCAACGATCTACCGGCACTGGCCTCGCCCCGTCGACCTGATCACCGAGGCGCTGATGATCACCGAACGGCCGCTGCTGCGCGGCGCGATCGACCGCGACTTCGCCGACCGCATCGTCGACGCCGCTCTCGGCCCCCGGCCTGGCGCGAGGGTCCGTAAGCGTCACCTCGGCGACCTGGGGCTCGCGCGCCGCAGGTATTGCGTCGCCATTCTTTAGATCACTAGTAGACTAGTGATCTAGGAGTGTGCATGTTTCGTCTCGACGCCGGGTCCGGCGTTCCGATCTACCGGCAGCTCGTGCAGCAGGTGCGCCAGGAGGTCATGCTCGGCCGGCTGAAGCCGGGCGAGCAGCTTCCGACGGTCAAGGAGCTGGTGGAGGTGCTCGCGGTCAACCCGAACACCGTCGTGAAGGCCTACGGCGAGCTGGAGCACGCGGGGATCGTGGTGCGTCGCCAGGGCGTGGGGACCTTCGTCGCGTCCGCGCCACCGACATCGCCGCTGGATGCGCCCCCCGCGCTGCTGACCCCGCTGGTCCGCTGGGTCCGGCGGGCCAGGCAGCAGGGGCTGTCCGCCGAACAGATCCGGGCGCTGGTCGCCGTCGCGTTGGACGAGCCGGGCGCAGGCGAAGACGTCCACCGCAGCGCCGGAGGTGCCGCATGACGGCCGTGTTGTGCGCGGACGGATTGGGACGCCGCTACGGGCGAGGCACGTGGGGACTTCGCGACTGCAACGTCGACGTGCCCGCGGGACGGGTGGTGGCGCTGGTTGGCCCCAACGGCTCCGGGAAGACCACCCTGCTGCACCTGGCCGCGGGGCTGCTGCCCCCCAGCGCCGGAACCGTCCACATCGCCGGCCTCGCCCCGGCCCGCCAGCTCGCGCGGATCGGTTTCGTCGCCCAGGACGCGCCGTTGTGGCCGCGCCTGCGCGTCGCGGACGTCCTCGACGCCGGTCGGCACCTCAACCCCCGCTTCGACACGGCGCTGGCGGCCGAGCGGATCGGGCGGCTGGACATCCCGCCGCGCGCCCGGATCCACACCCTCTCCGGCGGGCAACGCGCCCAGGTCGCGCTCACCATGGTCCTGGCCAAGCAGCCGGACCTGCTGCTGCTGGACGAACCGCTGGCCAACCTCGACCCGCTCGCCCGACGGGACTTCCTGGCCTCGATGTTCGCCGCGTGCACCGAGACCGGCGCCGCCGTGGTGTTCTCCTCCCACGCCGTGGGCGAACTCGAACGCATCTGCGACTACCTCATCGTGCTGCGCGACGGCCGCGTGCGGCTCGCCGGCGACATCGACGACCTGCGAGGGGACCACCGGGTCGTCTCCGGGCCGGCCGGCTGGCCGCAGTCCGGCGGGTGGTCGGTCATCAGCGCGCGAAGCACCGCCGGGCGGACCACCGCGCTGGTCCGATCCGACCCGGGCGCCGTCGCCGGACCGGGACTCGACGAATCCCAGCCCACCTTCGACGAACTGGTGCTCGGGTACCTCGACGACGCCCGGCACACCCCGCAGGAGGCACTCGCATGACCTGGTTCGCCTGGCGGCAGCACCGCGGGCAGGCGCTGTGGGCCGCGCTGACCGTCGCGGCCCTGTGCGTCCTCATGCTCCGGGTCGGGCTGCACGCCTCTCACACGCTCGCGCCGTTCCGGGCCGCCGGCTGCATCAGCCCGGGCCACGACCCGGGCGAACGACACGGCTCGGGCTGCGCGGGACTCGAGGGGTTCGGTCCGGACTTCAACTACGCGATCCCCCTGTTCGAGCTCGGCGTTCCGCTGGTCGTCGCCGTTATCGGCGCCCTGGTCGGCGCGCCCCTGGTCGCCCGCGAGATCGAGCAGCGCACCCACCTCGCCGCCTGGACCCAGTCCGTGCCCCGCCGGCGTTGGTACACCGCGAAGGTGCTCACCGCCGCCACCGGGCTCGCCCTCACCGGCCTGCTCGCCGGCCTCGCCAACGACCGGCTCCAGCGACCCCTAACCGAAGGCGGCCTCACCAGCTCACGCTGGCCGTGGTTCTTCTCCGTCGGCCTCGCCCCGGTCGGGGAGATCCTGCTGTCCTTCGCCCTCGCCCTCGCCGTCGCCGCCGGTGCCTGGCTACGACGCACCCTGCCCGCCGTCGGCATCGCGCTGGCCGGGTTCCTCGCACTCCTGCTGTGCACCGGTCGAGCAGTCCAGACGCTCACACCCACCAGCCACACCACCGGGCCCCGGCCCAGCGTCCCCCGCGACGGCTGGATCATCCACGGCAACAGCAGCTACCACCCCGCGAGCCAGTTCTGGCCGCTGCAGGTCACCTTCCTGATCACCCTGCTCGTCCTCGCCACCGGCCTGCTCGCGTTCGGCTGGCGCGCCACGCGCACCCGCGGCGCGTGAACCCTCGCGGCCGAGTTCCTGTTCTGGCCATAGCCGTTTCAGGAACCCGCCCGCCGGGATTCGAGTGGGTCAGCCCTTGCCACTGCTGGAGCGGGCCGCGAACGTGCGGGCCCGCTCGGCGACCTCGGGCGAGGAGAACGACTCGCTTTCGGTCGACAGGGCGTAGGGCAGCACCTTCAGAGCGGCGTGCTGCAGATGCAGATTGAGGGAGCGCTTGGTCTCCTGCAGCGTCTGGGCCGGCTGCCCGGCCAGCTTCTCCGCCAGGGCCATCGCCTCGTCGAGCAGCTTCTCGTGCGCGACGACCCGGTTGGCCAGGCCCAGCTCGACGGCGGTCGCGGCCGGGATCCGCTCGCCGGTGAACAGGTATTCCTTGGCCTTGAGCAGACTCATCATGAACGGCCAGGTCACCACGCCGCCGTCACCGGCCACGAGCCCGACGTTGACGTGGGTGTCGGCGAGGTAGGCCTTCTCCGACATCAGCACGATGTCGCAGGACACCGCGATGCTGCAGCCGAGGCCGCCGGCCGGCCCGTTCACCGCGGCGATCACCGGCACGTGGCAGCCGAGGATGTGGTCGACGAGCAGGCGGGCGGTGCGCATGTTGGACCGGCGGTGGTCGAGGTCCTCGACGCAGGCCAGGAAGCCCGGGATGTCGCCGCCGGCGGAGAAGGCGCGCCCGGCGCCGGTGAGCACGACGGCGCGGACCTCACGGTCACGCATGACCTTCACCCACACGTCGGTGAGTGCCTCGTGCAGTGCGTCGGTCATCGGGTTGAGCTTGTCGGGGTCGTTCAGCGTGATGACCCGGATCGAGCCGACCGACTCGTAGCGCAGCAGGTCGCGTGCGTCGTCTACCACTGGGGTTGGTCCACTTCGTGAGAACGGAAAGGGAGGATCGGAGCTGGCCGCAGCCGCCCGCGGGGTCAGAGCAGCTCGAGGATGGTGGCGTTGGCCTGACCGCCGCCCTCGCACATGGTCTGCAGGCCGTACCGGATGCCGTTGTCCCGCATGTGGTGGACGAGCGTGGTCATGATCCGCGCGCCCGAGCCGCCCAGGGGGTGGCCGAGCGCGATCGCGCCGCCGTTGGGGTTGACCGTCGCGGGGTCGGCGCCGAACTCGGCCAGCCACGCCAGCGGGACCGACGCGAACGCCTCGTTGATCTCGAATGCGCTGATGTCGCCGAGGGACACCCGGCTGCGGGCCAGTGCCTTGTGGGTGGCCGGAATGGGACCGGTGAGCATCATGACGGGGTCGGAGCCGACGACGACCGCGGTGTGCACGCGGGCGATCGGGGTGAGCCCGAGCTCGGCCGCCCGCTCGCTCGTCGTCAGGAGCAGTGCGGCGGAACCGTCGGAGATCTGCGAGGCGTTGCCGGCCGTGACGACGCCGCCGTCCGGGCGGAACACGGTCTTCAGCTTGCCGAGGGTCTCGACCGTGCCGCCCCGGCGGATGCCTTCGTCGGCGCCGAACAGGCCGCCGCCCGGCAGGTCGACCGGGGCGATCTGCGCCTCGAACCGGCCGGCATCCGCGGCCGCCGCCGCCCGCTCATGGCTGGCGAGGGAGAACTCGTCGCAGGCGGTCCGCGACAAACCCCACTTCTCGGCGGTCATCTCGGCGCCGACGCCCTGGTTGGGGCGCACCCCGTCGCAGTACTCGATGAACCTGGCCGGATGCGGCTTGGCGTCGCCGACCGCGGAACCCATCGGCACCCGGGTCATCGACTCGACGCCGCCCGCCACGACCACGTCGTACTGCCCGGCGATGACCCCGGCGGCGGCGAAGTGGACCGCCTGCTGCGATGAGCCGCACTGCCGGTCGACGGTCGTCCCGGGTACGTGTGCTCCGGCCAGCCGGCGGTGATCACTGCGGTCCGGGCGACGTCGAGGGCCTGCTCGCCGACCTGCGAGACGACGCCCCACACGACATCGTCGACCAGGCCGGGGTCGATCCCACTGCGGGCGGCGAGCTCCGTCAGGACGTGCGCCGACAGATCGCCGGGATGGACCCCGGCCAGCCCTCCGTTCCGTTTGCCCATCGGCGTCCGCACCGCTTCGACGATCGCTGCGTCCCGCATGACCCCACCACCTTGCCCATAGTCATTGTCTTCTCGTTACCGATTTGTGTCACCGATCGGCTTATGTCACAGACCGGCGGCCAGCGCCTTCGCCTCCCGGCGATGGGCGTGCAAGATCGGCTCGGTGTAGCCGTTGGGCTGCCGGGCGCCGTCGAAGATGAGGCTGGTGGCGCAGCGGAAGGCGACGCCGTCGAAGTCCGGGGCCATCGGCCGGTAGGCCGGATCGTCGGCGTTCTGCTTGTCGACGATGGCGGCCATCCGCTGCAGGCTGGCGTGCACCTGTTCCGGGGTGACGACGCCGTGGCGCAGCCAGTTCGCCATGAGCTGGCTGGAGATCCGCAGGGTGGCGTGGTCCTCCATCAGCGCGACGTCGTGGATGTCGGGCACCTTCGAGCAGCCGATGCCCTGGTCGATCCAACGCACGACGTAGACCAGGATCGACTGCGCGTTGTTGTCGATCTCCTGCTGGCGGTCCTCGGCGCTCCACGCGGCCGGGTCGCCGAGCGGGATCCGCAGGATGTCGCGCAGGTCCGCGCGGGGCCGGTCGGCCAGCTCGCGCTGGCGGGCGAACACGTCGACCTGGTGGTAGTGCAGCGCGTGCAGGGTCGCCGCGGTGGGCGAGGGCACCCACGCCGTCGTCGCGCCGGCCCGGAGCTGGCCGATCTTCTGGGTCAGCATGTCGGCCATCAGGTCGGGCATCGCCCACATACCCTTGCCGATCTGGGCGCGGCCCGACAGGCCGGCTGCCAGTCCCTGATCGACGTTGTTGTCCTCGTAGCTGGCGATCCAGCGCTGCGTCTTCAGATCGGCCTTGCGCACGATCGGCCCGGCCTCGAAGGAGGTGTGGATCTCGTCGCCGGACCGGTCCAGGAAGCCGGTGTTGATGAACACCACCCGCCGGCGGGCCGCCTCGATCGACGCGGCGAGGTTCACCGTGGTGCGGCGCTCCTCGTCCATGATCCCGATCTTGAGGGTGTCGGCCGGCAGGCCGAGCAGCTTCTCGACCCGGGCGAACAGGTCGACGGTGAGGGCCGCCTCGGCCGGGCCGTGCATCTTCGGCTTGACGATGTAGATCGAGCCGGTGCGGCTGTTGCGCCGGGCCGCGTCCGTGCGCAGACCCGGCAGCGCCGCCAGGGACGTGATGATCGCGTCGAGGATGCCCTCGAACACCTCCGCGCCGTCGGCGTCGAGGATCGCGTCGGTGGTCATCAGATGCCCGACGTTGCGGACCAGCAGCAGCGCCCGGCCCGGCAGCACGACCTGCCCGCCGTCGGGCGCGGTGAACGTCCGGTCCGCGGCCAGCGCCCGCTCGAACGAGGACCCGCCCTTCGTCACCGTCGCGGTCAGGGTGCCCTGGTTCAGCGCCAGCCAGTTGGCGTAGGCCGCCACCTTGTCCTCGGCGTCGACGGCGGTGATGGAGTCCTCGAAGTCGACGATCGTGGTGAGCGCGGCCTCGAGGACGACGTCCTGCACCCCGGCGGGGTCGCCGGCGCCGATGGCTCCCGCGCGATCGACGAGGATCTCCGCGTGCAGGCCGTGGTGGCCCAGCAGGATCCCGCTGGGCGACGCCGCCTCGCGGGTGTACCCACGCAGCGCCGAGGGGTCGGCCAGGCCGGTCTTCGTGCCGTCGGCCAGCGTGACGACCAGGCCGCCGTCGGCGCCGGCGTAGTGCGTCGCGTCGCCGTGACCGCCTTCGCGCAGCGGCGCGATCTCGTCGAGCAGCGCCCGCGCGTAGGCGATGACCTTCGCGCCGCGAACCGGGTTGTAGGGCCCATCGCGGTGCGCGCCGCCGTCCTCGGCGATGACATCGGTGCCGTAGAGGGCGTCGTACAGCGAGCCCCAGCGGGCGTTCGCCGCGTTGAGGGCGTACCGGGCGTTGAGGACCGGCACGACGAGCTGCGGGCCGGCGGTCAGCGCGATCTCGTCGTCGACGTTCTCGGTCGAGAGCTGGAACGGCTCCGGCTCGGGCCGCAGGTAGCCGATCTCGACGAGGAAGTCGTAGTAGGCGTCCGCGTCGTGCGGGGAGCCGGCGCGGGCGCGGTGCCAGTCGTCGATCTGCCGCTGCAGCTCGTCGCGCTCGGCGAGCAGGGCCCGGTTGACGGGCGTGAGCGCGGTGACGATTTCCTCGACGCCGCGCCAGAAGGCCGCGGGCTCAACTCCCGAGCCGGGCAGGGCGGCGGCCTGCACGAACTCGTGCAGGCTCGCCGCCACCTGAAGGGCACCGATCTGGATCCGTTCGGTCATCGTCAGTCCTTGTCGTGTGGTCGCGTTACCGAGCGGCGCGGTCGAAACGTGCGGGGCCTGCCGTCAGGAGAATCCGCCGTCGGGGGGGATCCGCCGTCGGGAGAGTCCGCCGTCAGGGGAAGATCGCCCCGGGGTTGAGGATGCCCAGAGGGTCGAGCGCCTGCTTGATGCGCAGGGACAGCTCCATCACCTCCGGACCGAGCTGGTCGGGTAACCAGGCCTTCTTGAGCCGGCCGACGCCGTGCTCGCCGGTGATCGTGCCGTCGAGCTTGATGGCGAGGTCCATCACCTCACCGAAGGCGAGCTCGGCTCGCTGGGCCATGTCCGCGTCGGCCGGGTCGAAGACGATGAGCGGATGGGTGTTGCCGTCGCCGGCGTGCGCGATCAGGGCGATCGTCAGGGCGCGGTCGGCCGCGATCGTCTCGATGCCCTGAACGAGTTCCGGCAGCCGCGGTAGCGGCACGCCGACATCCTCGAGCAGCAGCGCGCCGCGCCGTTCCACCGCGGGGATGGCCGCGCGGCGCGCCGCGACGAACGCCTCGCCCTCGTCCGGGTCGTCGGTGACCAGCGTCTCGGTGGCGCCGCTGGCCACGTAGGCGTCGCGCATGATCTTCATCTCGCGCTCGGCGGCGAGGTGCTGGCTGTCGGAACGGGCCACGAGCAGCGCGGCCGCGTCGCGGTCGAGCCCCATGTGCAGGACGTCCTCGACGGCGTTGATCGACGCCTGGTCCATGAACTCCAGCATCGAGGGCCGGATGGCCGACGTGATCGCCAGGATGGCCGCGGTGGCCGCCTAGGTGGTGGGGAAGGTGGCGACCAGCGTGCTCGACGGGGGCTGGGCCGGGATGAGCCGCAGGGTGGCCTCGGTGACGATGCCGAGCGTCCCCTCGCTGCCGACGAACAGCTTGGTCAGCGACAGCCCGGCGACGTCCTTGAGCCGCTGGCCGCCGAGGCGCACGGTGCGCCCGTCGGCGAGCACGACCTCCAGCCCGAGCACGTAGTCGGTCGTGACGCCGTACTTCACGCAGCACAGGCCGCCCGCGTTCGTCGCGATGTTGCCCCCGATGGAACAGATCTCGAACGACGACGGGTCCGGCGGATACCACAGCCCGTGGACCGCGGCCGCCGCCTTGACCTCGGCGTTGAGTAGATCCGGCTGCACGACGGCCATCCGGGTGAGCGGGTCGACGCGGATCGCGCGCATCCGCTCCGTCGACAGCACGATGCCCCCGGTGACGGCGGTGGAGCCGCCGGACAGCCCGGTGCCCGCCTCCCGCGGCACCACTGCGACGCGGTGGCGCGCCGCCCACCGGACGGCGATCTGGACGTGCTCGGTCGACTCGGCGCGCACCGCCGCGAGGGGCTGTCCCGCGAGCGGGTCCGCCGCGCGGTCACGGCGGTACTTCTCGAGCAGGTCCGGATCGGTGACGACCACCCCGGCGGGCAGCGTGTCGACCAGCTCGGCGATGGTGACGTCCTTCACGGTCACAGCGGCGAGCCTTTCCAGGGGAGGGTCCGCACGACATCGCGTCCAGGACGCCGGCTTCCACTCTGCCAGCTTCCATCATGCGGAAAAAGAAATCTGTATCGTGATACGAACGTAGGACGCGACGGGGCCCTCGGTCAAGGTGAACGCCGGGTGGCAGGCGGGGGAGCCGGCCGAGGCGCGCCCTGTGCTCAGGGCCGATGCCCGGCCCAAGGGGAGAGGGAGGTGCGCGGGGATGCCGGTCGAGCAGCGTGCGGCGGGGGTGCAGTCGGTCCAGCGTGCCCTGGACATCCTCGAGGTCGCCGAGGCAGCGGGCGGCGGTTGTTCGATCAGCGCGATGGCCGCGGCGACCGGTCTGCCGCTACCGACCATCCATCGGCTGGTCCAGACCCTCACCGCTCGCGGCTACCTACGCCAGCTTCCCGACCGCCGGTACTGCCTCGGTTCCCGGCTGGTTCCGCTGGGCGCCGGCGCGAACGCGTTGCTCGGCGAGCGGGCCGCCCCGGTCCTGCGCGAACTCGCCGACGGGCTCGGCGAGTCGGCCAACCTCGCGGTCCTGGCCGGCGAGCGCGCCGAGTACGTGGCCCAGGCCCCCGGGGTGTACTCGATGCGCACCTTCACCGAGGTGGGCCGGCGGGTCCCCCTGTACTGCACCGGCGTCGGCAAGGCGCTGCTGTCCGCGCTCGGCGACGACGAGGCCCGCGCGATCCTCAGGCGCTCGACGCTGTCCACTCACACCGCCACGACCATCGTCGAGCTCGACGCACTGCTTGACGAGCTGGCCGCCATTCGCGCCCGCGGCTACGCCTTCGACGAAGGCGAGATGGAGGTCGGGGTGCGCTGCGTCGCCATGCCGGTGTCCGTGCCCGGCATGGCGCCGATGGCGCTGTCCGTGTCAGGTCCCGCCGTGCGCATGAGCGACGACCTCACCGGCCGCGCGGCCCCCGCCCTCGTCCGCGCCTGCGCCGCCCTCGCCACGGCCCTCACCTGACCCGCCTGACCCACAGGAAGGCCCGCGCAGGCCCGGGAGGATTTCGGCGAGACGTTCGAGCTGGTCCCGCGCGGACCCGAGGCCAACGGTGCCGATCCGGCAGACGAGGTGGCGTGCTCCGGCGGCGATGTAGCCCGCCAGGTGCGCGGCCACCTGCGCCGACGGCCCGGTGGTCACGGCCTGGATGGCCTCGAGGTCCCGCAGCGCGAGTCCGTAGTTCGCCCGGCTGTAGTCCGCCAGGGCGTCGCGTCCGCTCTCCACGGTGTCGGCGATCAGCACCGACACGAACAGGGCGGGCGTGATCGTGTCCGTGGCGCGGCCCGCGTCGGCGGCTGCCCGCCGTACCTGGGCCAGACCGGTCCGGTAGTCCGCCGGGTCGGGTGGGTAGGGCAGCCACCCGTCGTAGCGGCGACCGGTGCGGGTGAGCGCGGCGGGGGCGGCGCCGCCGAGCCAGATCGGTGGGCCACCGGCCTGGCTGGGTGCCGTGGCCGGCGGGATCCCGTCGAAGTGCAGGAGGTTCGCCGTGGAAGGAGGTCGGGCCATCGGCGGCCCACAGCCGGCGCCACAGGGCGACGGTCTCGTCGAGCCGGGTGAACCGGTCGGCCCAGGGAACCTGGGACAGCTCGTGCAGGGGCCGGCCGAAACGGCCGGGAAAGGCCGCGCCCACGGCCACGGTCAGTCGCCCGCCGGACAGCAGGTCGAGGGAGGCGAGGGTCTGCGCCGCCTGCACGGGCCGGCGAAGTACCGGCAGGAGCGTCGCCATGACCGCTTGACTCCGCGATCTCGGCTTCGCGGTTCCCCTGCGCCTGCGTTCGGCCGCCGGGGAGCTACGGCTTATCACCACGATTACCACGTTCGCCACCGCCGTCGACGTCACCGTCGTCGAGTACGGCCGCGGC
>NZ_CADCWT010000055.1 GCF_902806485.1 Candidatus Frankia alpina
GACACCCAACTCAACGACGATCTATCTATCGCCTTGCAGGTCAGACCTCCGGAATCCTTGGCTACATCGCCGTTAATCGTGGCGAATTTTCTATCGCCCGCGCTTACTGTTCGGAAGCATTCCATCTTGGAGATTTTGGCGAATCACCGGAACTTCAGGCTTGGGCACGAGGAACACACAGCTTTTGCGAATACTACGCAGGCGACTTTATTTCGGCCCGAGACCTGGCTCGATCTGGCCTTAAGCTATCGGCCGGCGGCGCTCAGAGCGTCCGTCTCGCAGTCAATGGCGAGGCTCGGGCACTCGGAAAGCTGGGCGATGTGGAGGGCGTCCACAGGGCGGTTGAGGCAGCTTACCGGCAGCTCGAAAGGCACCCAGTCGTGCAGGGCGTTTCCTCTCCTGTCTCGTTCGACGGATATTGCCTGTCGCGGACGGCAAGCAATGCTGTGACTGCCTACGTGCCACTTGGTCTGCCTGACTACGTCCAAGAGCACGCTGACATAGCGATGCCGGAGTTCGAGTCATCAGAATCACGATGGAGCCAGTCACTTCTAAGGTTGGACTTAGCGAACTCGCTTATCAACTCGGGCAGACCAGACTTGGACAGAGCTTGCAGTTTGGTGAGAGAGGCCCTCGAGATTTCGCAAGACCGACCAATCACCTCCGTTTTGCAGCGAAGCAGAGAGTTTCTGGCATCTACAAGAAGGTGGACAGACTCACAATCCATCGTCAACATTCGACACGCCGTAAAGGCGGCCGAAATCTCGGCGAACCCCAGAGGAATTGCGTGAACTCGGAGCAGGACGTTGTTGAGGCCGACTGGGATCGATTCGCATCCTTGGATCGACTAATCAATCACTGGCAGCAGCCTGGGTGGCAGCATGGAAAACGAGCGTACTATTGGTATCTTACTTTTGGTGACAGCCCTTCCCTCCGAAAACTCGCCATGGACTGTCAAACGGAGATTGCCGCGCCATATCTTGATCCGATTAATCTGGACGAACTTCACATGACCTTGGACCGAATAGGATTTGAAGCAGACTTGAATGACAATGATATTTGCTCGATCGAGTCCGCCGCAGAATCGGCATGTAAATCTATCGAATCATTCACGCTCGCCGCTGGCCCGCTAGCCGGTTCGTCCGGGGCCATTCGGTTCAGCACTACACCCTGGGAGCCAATTCTCCGGGTTCGTGAGGCTCTACGCCAAGCAATAGCCGCTAAGGTGCCTCGTGTCGAGTTCGAGACGGGCACGTTCAACCCACATATTGGAATTGCGTACTGCAATTCGGACATACCGGCGGAGCCGGTGATTCAAGCTGTCCGTCCCATGAGGAAGATGCCTAAGGCGACGGTATCGGTGGAGCGGGTTTCATTGGTCCTCCTAGAGAGACGCGAATGTTCGTGGCGATGGACCACCCGGCGATCATTCCCACTCGCGCAATCCCGCTCTAACCAACAGTCAACCCGGCCGCCTACGGCGACTCATTGAGCAAGCCGTGGCTGTCAACGCTGTCACCGCTGCGTCACCACCCCTGGTGACACGTCTTCATGACCTCTGACCTACTGAAACGCGCGCTGGAAGGCCGTTTGTCACCGTGTCACCGCGATTCGAGGGTTCTCCGGCGCGGGCCTGGTTGACAGCGGCCAGCGCCGCCGCGAGCAGCGTGTCGGGATGGGAGATGGCCCCCGCCCCAAGGCCGGCCGGGCGTGGCGGCTCCAGCGGGTGCTGGGACCGGAGTCCCGGAGCGGGTCTGACACAACCCCAAGAGACGGGGGCCATCTCGCCTACCAGACCGGCTGTCACTGGCAGCGAGGCGGCAGTCCGGCAGCACGGCTCGCGAACGAATCTGCGAACGATACTGCTTGGGACGCGCCGCGAAGCGACGGAAAACACCACGACCGGCGGGACACGCTGCCCGTGCCAGCAAAGGGGGATTCCGGCCACGAAACACGACTGAGAACACGGTCGCGCAGTTTGCCCTGGTGAGGCGGGGTGCCTCCCCGTCTCACTATTGTTGGGTTGTACCAACAACGCCATTGATACACAATGGGTCACGCAGGTGTCAAGGCTTGTTAGCCTGTGGGTACAACCTCGCAGGTCGAGGGCAGGCGAAGGGGCAATGGCGATCTTCAATCCGGCGGACCCGCGCCCGCTCTACCACCAACTTGCCGCGCAACTCCGCGAGCAGATCCGCTCCGGTGACCTCGCTCCAGGCGCCCGCGTCCCCACGGAGGCAGAGCTTGCCGAGCGACATTCGACCAGCCGTAACACGGTTCGGTTGGCGTTGAACCTATTGCGCACCGAGGGCTTGCTGATCTCCCAACGGGGGCTTGGGAGCTTCGTCCGACCAGAGCCACCGATGAAGTACTACGCATCGCTCACCGGCTCCCGTCGCAAGCGGCTCGAAGCCGACCGGCGGAGAGACACCTTCGCCCAGCAGATCGAGGCGCAAGGGAAGGTGCCGAAACAGGTCAGCACGACGGAAGTCGTCCCAGCCGGCGCCGAAATTGCGCCCCACCTTGCCTTGCGGCCAGATCAGTCGGTCGGAGTTCGTAGGCGGGTGATGTACGCGAACGACGAGCCGCTACAGCTCGGAGACAGCTACTACCCTCTCGACATCGTCGATGGAAGCAAGATCATGGATCCCGCGGATGTTGTCGAGGGAACAGACCAGGTCCTCGAAGACCTCGGCCACATTCCGACCCGGTACGAGGACGAAATCACCTGGCGCATGCCAACTGCCGAGGAATCCGCCAAGCTGCGCCTAGCCCCTGGGGTCCCTGCGGGTCGGCTGGCCCGGACCAGCTTCGATCAGCATGACCGGCCAATCGAGGTCTACGTTGTGATCCTTCCCGGCGATCGCCACGTCTTGCTCTACGACGTCAGCGCCGAATGATTATTGGTCCACTCGCTGCCCGCGACGGCTGATCCCGCTCAAGGTGGATCTTCCCAGTCGGTGGCATGTAAGGAGAGGTCTTGCTCTTGATGCCGCATGCCGGCTCTCTTACCGACTGGCCATGCGGGACTACTTGGACCACCGACACGGGGGGTTCTCGGACCATCATCGGCGGAGGTACTGCGGCCTGACGCAAACAGCAACAGGCTGGCCCATATGGCTGCCTCAACCTCGCGCACTGAGCTTCCCGGACCCGGACCCCCTCGCGACTGCCGCCTACGCACAACTCCAAGCCGTTGACGTGCCCGGGTTGACCGTTGACCAGCAGATCGCCTACGCCACGGCCCTGGCTCTACTCGCAGTGCGGGGCGAATTGGGATCCATAGGGCGGGACATCGACCTGATCGACCGCAAGCTTGCCGACAGCGAAGACGTGAACGGGATCATCTCGGCGCTGGTAGATCTAAACACTGATCTTAAGCGGGCATTGGACGGCATCGAAAGCAGTGTTGCAGGCGTGAACTCATCGATTGATGATCTCGCGCCCTCACAGCGCCTGCCACCTCCCGGAAGCGGCGGATTCCGGCGCCGGTAGCGCTGTGTCAACTTTCCGTACTTGTTCAAGGGCAGCCGAGCGGGCGCCTGGCTGTCACCGCTGTCACCGCCGTGTCACCGGGGCTGGTGACGGGTTCGCACCGACTCTGACCTGCGGAAACGCTCACCGGAAGGCCGTTTGTCACCGTGTCACCGGGGTTCGGGGATTCCCCAGCGTGGAGTCAGCCCGGTCGACGGCTGCGAGCAGCGCGTCCGGGTAGGAGATGGCCCCCGCCCCCACAGCGCCAGCCGAGCTGGTCCTGGCGGTGCCGGTGGCCGCTGGGACCGGAGCTCCCGAGCGGGTCTGGCAGACCTCGAGGAGGCGGGGGCCATCTCCTCGACGGGCCGAGAGCGAGAGCGCGTCCACAGATGCGCTTGCCTGCCCCTCAGCTGACCATGGTCTGGGCGGTCCCTGGGGGCGGAGTTCGGGCCGAAATCGAGCCTGCGTGGACATAGCGTGGATTCGCTTGCCCCCGCCAGGTGCATGACACCCTAAACACGCAGGTAGGCAGCATGATCCGCCCACAATGGCCAAGATCGTGTAGATCTTTGAGTCGCGGAACATCCGCTCGACGGGATGGTCGCGGCTGTAGCCGGCGCTGCCGAGGATCTGCACCGCCTTCTCCGTCGCCCACACCGCGACCTCGCTGGCCTTCAGCTTGCTCATCGACCCCTCGCCGGCCTCGAACGGCCGGCCGTTGTGGCCCATTCAGGCGGCCCGCCAGATGAGCAGCCGGGCCGCGTCGATCTCCATCCGCATGTCGGCGAGCGCGAAGGCGATCGCCTGATTGGAGATGATCGGCCGGCCGAACTGCTCACGCTCACGGGCATAGGCCAAGGCGTACTCGTACGCGGCGCGCGCGATGCCGATGGCCTGGGCCCCGACGATGGGCCGGGTGACCTCGAAGGTCGCCAGCGCGGCCTGGCCGGAGGCGCGCCGGCCGGAGCGGGCGGCGGCGAGGCGCTCCCGGCCGCCGAGCAGGCAGCGCCCCGGGACCCGCACGTCGTCGAGGAACACGTCCGCGGTGTGCGAGGCCCGCAGGCCCAGCTTGCGGATCTTGCGGGACGCGCTGAGCCCGGGGGTGCCCGGCGGGACGACGAACGCCGCCTGGCCGCGCGAGCCCAGCTCCGGGTCCACCGAGGCGACGACGACGTGGACGGCGGCGATGCCGCCGTTGGTGATCCAGGCCTTCTGGCCGCTCAGGATCCATTCGTCGGTGACGGGGTCGTGCCGGGCCCGAACCCGCATGGCCGACACGTCCGAGCCGGCGCTCGGCTCCGAGACGCAGAACGCGGCGACCTTCGGGTCGGCCGCGTCGCCGAAGCACTGCGGTGCCCACTCGCCGATCTGCTCGGGGGTGCCGGCGGAGACGTCGCCGGCGACGCCGAGCGTCGTGCCCATGATCGACATTCCGATCCCGGCATCGCCCCAGAACAGCTCCTCGGACACCAGGGGCAGCGACAGGCCGGTGGGATCCGCCCACAGGGTGGCCAGGGCGTCAAAGTCGTACAGACCGATCTTCGCCGCTTCCTGGATGATCGGCCACGGCGTCTGCTCACGCTCGTCCCAGTCCGAGGCCGCGGGGCGGACCACATCGGCGGCGAAGCCGTGCACCCAGGAACGCAGCTCCCGCTGCTCGTCGCTCAGGTCGAGCCCGAACCCCCCGCTCATCGACGCCGCGTCAGACGCGCTTGTCGGAGCCGGCGACGTCGAGGACGTCGTCGACCCGCCGCCGCGGGGTCGGGCCGAGTGGCTCGGTATCCGACCGCAGGTAGCCGACCCGCAGGATCATCTGGACGTGCCCCAGCCCGCCGGTGGCCCCGGGGAACTGCTCGCGCATGCCCTCGACGTCGATCGCCTGCGACATCGGCGAGGTGGCGAGGCCGAGCGCCGTCGCCGTGAGCCACACCCGCTGCATCGCCTCGCCGGCCCGTAGCCGGTCGGCGGTGGTGTCGGCATCGGTGCCGATCAGCAGGATGTCGGGCCGCTCCACGTCGTACTCCTGCAGCAGCGTGCCCGCCTGGCCGATCACGTCGAGGTCACGCAGCGGGAACTCGGACTGGCGGAGCGCGTCGGAGTGGACGACCGCGCTGCGCGGAATGCCGTCGGGGGCCGGCGCCGTCCGGCTCCACGACGCCAGCTCTTTGCGGTAGTCGTCGTTGTGCTCCTCGATCCAGTCCGCCCGCGAGAGTAGGACGCTGACCTGGACGCGCAGGTCCGGATCGGTCGGCGCGGTGAGCCAGGCGCCGTGCGCCTCGGCCGCGTCGCGCAACTGGGCGATGACGTCCTCGGGCAGAGGCTGGTCGTCGAAGGGACGGCGGTCGGTGTGCCGGCGGGGGATGGCCTCGACGAGGGCCCGCTCTGCGTCGTCGGCGGGCCGCTGCCCGATGATCGTGACGGTGGCCAGGCGCTTCGAACGGAAGTCGTCGCCGTCCGCCACGAGCTCGACGGCCGGCTCCAGGCCGCGCACCCGCAGCGCCAGCCGGGCGTTGCACAGCGCCGCGCCGCAGCTGAGCAGCAGCTGCCGACCCTCGGGGTCGGCGATGTCGAGCTGACGGGAGCCGTCGGTGAGGAGGGTCAGCCTGTCCGCCTCGAGCCGCCACAGCCAGGGCTGGGTGTTGTGGATGGAGGGCGCCGCGGCGGCGGCGGCGACCACCTCCCGGGCCAGGCCGGGCGACAACGGGAGCAGTGCGGACCGCTGTGCATCGTTGGACATGTCAGCCTCCCTTCCTCTCGAGTATCTACCCCCAGCCTGCGGGACGATCGCGTTCGGGGCATGCGCCGACCGGAACCCACAGGTCGGGACCGACGTCCGTGCGGCGGGAGCCGAGTGGCAGGTGTCCCGCACCTCGCCCGCCTGCCGGTACCCACGACCTGCCGGTACCCACGAAAGGCGATGAAATCATCGCCCAAAGTACTGGCCGGTCGCCAACGGCCGGCAGCGCCGGAGTGGGCGCGGGCAGTGCGGGTAGTCCCAGTGCATGGTTGGAACTGACCCCGAGGCGGTGGTCGCCGAACTGCTCACCCGCCATGGGCGGACGTACGCCGACGAGATCGACGCAGACGTGCCGGCTGACACCGCCGAGGCGATGTTCAAGCTGACCGTCTTCGCCCTGCTCGCCAGCGCCCGTATCCGGACCGCGGCGGCCGTCCAGGCCACCCGTGCGCTGATGGACGCGGGCTGGACGGACGCCGCGTCGATGGCCGAGGCGACCTGGGAGGAGCGCACCCGCGTCCTCAACCGCAACGGCTATGCCCGTTACGACGAGAGCGCCTCCCACCAGCTCGCCGAGGCCAGTCGCCACCTGTCGGAAACCTACGACGGTGACATCCGGCACCTGCGTGAGGCCGCGGATCACTTCCCGTACCGGGAGCGAGCGCTGCTACAGAAGATCAAGGGCATCGGCCCGGTGGGGGCCGACATCTTCCTGCGCGAGGCCCAGGCCGGCTGGGACGAACTTGTCCCCTACCTCGACGAGCGGGTCCGCCGCACCGCGGGCGAGCTCGGACTGCCGACCAGCCCGCCGCAGTTCCTGGACCTGGTCGACCGCGCCGACCTGCCCCGGCTGGTCGCGGCGCTGGTCCGGGTGCGGCAGGAGCGCGACACAGGTGACCTGCGGGAGTCGGCCTCCGACCACTCCTGACTCCCCCGTCTGGACCGGACCGTGTTCTGACCCGCACCCCCCGTTTGGCGCAGCCCAGACGGATGGGTGACCAGACGTCCCAGCCCGACGTCCGTAATCTGGAACACGCGCCGGTGCGGCGTTGCGGCCGCCGTGCCCCGGGTACGGTTCGGGACGCCGTCGCCGTCGCTTTGTGGTCTTCTGTCCACCTGATCCGCCGATGCAGCCTGGCTGGACACGGGTCTGCGTGGTGGGCCGGGATGGTTCGCGGGGAGGGTGCTGTAACCTTTCTTGCTCACCGGTCCGCGCCTGGTGGGCAGGTCGGGCCGTGGTCGGCGGCCGGAGCTTGCGGCCGCTTGGCCGGATCGGCTGCTGCACCGGAGCTTGGCGAGCTACGCCGGGGCGCCGTCGGCGTAGCGGCGTACCCTGGCCGGCCGACCGACCAGCGAAGCCGACGTGAGCCGATCTAGCCATCGAACCCGAAACCGACCGGGAGGAGCGCCGGTGCCGACCATGCAGGATGTCGAGCGCGCGCGGGAACAGGCATACCTCGACACGCTGTACACCCGGCTGGACGAGGTCCGGGAGATCACTCGAGGGCAGCTGCGCGGGGTGCTGCTCAACGTCGGCACGGGCACTCCGCAGTCGATCGTCGAGCGGGACGTGTTCGCCGCGGCGCACGCCGACCGGCTTGCCCGCCTCGACGCGGCCGAGGGCCGGCTCTGCTTCGGCGCCATGGATCATGACGACGGCCGGCGCACCTACATCGGGCGGATCGGGCTGTCCGACAGCGAGCAGGAGCCCATCCTCGTCGACTGGCGCGCCCCCGTCGCCACCGCCTTCTACCGGGCGACCCTCGCCGATCCGCAGGGCCTTGTCCGTCGCCGGCACCTGCGCACCCGGGGACGGGAGGTCACCGGGATCGCGGACGACCCACTCGGGCCGATCGGGCCGGCGCCGGGCGGCACGGTGGCGCAGTCCGGGGACTCGATGCTGCTGGAGACGCTCGCGGCGCCGCGTACCGGCCGCATGCACGACATCATCGCGACTCTGCAGGCCGAGCAGGACCGCATCATCCGGGCCCGGGCGAACGGCATCCTCGTCGTCGACGGCGGCCCGGGGACCGGCAAGACGGCGGTGGCGCTGCACCGCGCGGCGTACCTGCTGTACAACGACCGGGCCCGGCTCGACCAGTCCGGTGTGTTGATCGTGGGGCCGAGCCCGGTGTTCCTGCGGTACATCGATCAGGTGCTGCCGTCGCTCGGTGAGACCGGGGTGGTCTTCGCGACCCCCGGGCGGCTGTTTCCCGGGGTCGACGCCACCGGCACCGAACCGGTCGAGGTCGCCACCCTCAAGGGCGACCCGCGGATGGCCGAGGTCGTCGCCGGGGCGATCCGGGACCGCCAGCGCCTGCCCCACCAGGAGCTGGTGATCAACTATGACGACCACGTGCTGCGGCTCGACCAGGACACCGTCGCCCGCGCCCGCACCCGGGCCCGCCGCAGCCGCCGCCCGCACAACTCGGCCCGGCGGGTCTTCCTGCGCGAGCTGCTCGCCGAGCTCACCACCCAGGTGGTCCGTCAGATTCCCGGCGGCCTGCTCGACGCCGACGAGCGCGGGCAGATCACCCGTGACCTGTGGGCGGAGGAGGAGATCCGGGCGGTTCTCGACGGGCTGTGGCCGCTGCTGACGCCGCAGCAGCTCATCGGCGACCTGTTCGCCGATTCGGACGCGCTCGCCCGGGCGGCGGGCAGCCGCCTGCGGCCGGCCGAACGAGCCCTGTTGCTGGACCTGCCCCCGGCCCGGCCCGGCCGGTCGCTGCCCGGCGCCGGTGGGCCGCGGGCGTCGCAGGCCGGCGGCGTCGGCGGTCCGGAGGCGGTGGACGACGCCGACGACCTGTTCGCTGCGGGGAACCTGCTTCCGACCGCCGCGGGCGCCGGCTCCGTCGATCCCCGGGCCGCGTCCAGGATTCCGGTCCCGCGCACGGGTGATCCGACCGTCACTGCTGACCGGCCCACCACTTCGCGGGCCGCCGCCGGCGGCGAGCGACGCTGGACCCCGGCGGACGTGCCGCTGCTCGACGAGGCAGCCGAGCTGCTCGGCGACCCCGAGGAGGAGGCGGGCCTCGAGGCGGCCCGGCGCGCCGACCGGGAGCGGGCGGAGGAACGCGAGTACGCCCGCGGCGTGGTCGACATGCTGGGCCTGGAGGGGCAGATCGACGCGGCGGCGCTCGCCGACCGCTGGTCCGGCCCGCGGGTGCGGCGCTCCGCCGCCGAGCACGCCTGCGAGGACCGCAGCTGGGCGTTCGGCCATCTGATCGTCGACGAGGCCCAGGAGGTCTCCCCGATGCTGTGGCGGCTGCTGTGGCGTCGCTGCCCGGGGCGCACGGCCACCCTCGTCGGGGACCTCGCCCAGACCGCCCGGCCGGGCGCGCCGACGAGCTGGGCGGAGCTGCTGGCGCCCGTGGTCGACGAGCGGTTCACGGTGGAACGGCTCAGCGTCAACTACCGCACCCCGCAAGAGATCATGGACGTCGCGGCGGAGGTTCTGCGTGCGCAGAACCCGTCGTTGACGGCACCGGTCTCGGTCCGCGCAGTGGGCCGCCGACCCACGGCGCTGCGGGTCGGCGATGTCGCCGTCGAGGACGTCCCCGGGCTCGCGCGGCTGCTGGGGGACGCGCCGTCCCCCGCGGGCCAGCCGTCCGCGCAGCTGCTGGCCGCCGTCGCGCATGCGGCCAGGCGGGAGGCGGCGGGGGGCCTCGGCCGCGTGACTGTGATCACGCGGCCCCGCGACGTGCTGGCCCTGCGTTCGGCGCTGATGGCCCTGCTGCCCGATTTGGCCGTCGTCGCCGACTCGGTCGACCCGGCCAGCGCCGCCGGCAACGCGCTGGATGCGCCGGTCGCGGTGCTCAGCGTGGCGGAGACCAAGGGCCTGGAGTTCGACGCGGTGGTGCTCGTCGAACCGGCCGCGCTGCTCACCGAACCGACCCGAGGCCTCGCCGACCTCTACGTCGCGCTGACCCGGGCCACCCGCTCGCTCAGCGTCGTCCACTCCGGCGAGCTCCCGCCGGTCCTGAGCGGCCTCGAACAGGACTGCCCCGACCGCCGGTGATTCGGACCGCCGGTGATCGGACCGCCGATCCCGTGCGGGCGGCCCGGTCCAGCGGCCAGGATGGTCGAGTGACGGGGAATGAGGACAGGCCGCGGGGCCGGGTCGAGCTGGTCGCCCGGCTGCGGGCGGCGCTGGGGGAGCGGCCGGGCGCGGCCGGGTCGGCCGTCGACGCCTCCGCCCGGCGGCGGGCGGAGTACTCCTCGGATGCGTCGAACTACCGGGTGCCGCCCGCGGTGGTGGTGTTCCCGCGGAAGATCGACGACATCGCGGCGGTCGCCGAGGTCTGCCGGGTCACCGGCACCCCGTTGACCACCCGGGGCGCCGGCACCTCGATCGCCGGCAACGCGGTCGGCCCCGGCGTCGTGGTGGACGTCAGCCGGCACCTGGACCGCATCGTCGCGCTGGACCCCGCCGAACGCACCGCCACCGTGCAGCCCGGGGTCGTCCTCGACCGGCTGCAGGCCGCCGCCGGCCGCCATGGCCTGCGCTTCGGCCCGGACCCGTCCACCCACGCCCGCTGCACCCTCGGTGGCATGATCGGCAACAACGCCTGTGGCTCGCGCGCGATCGCCTACGGTCGCACCGCGGACAACGTCCTGTCCCTCGACGTGCTCGACGGCGCCGGTCGCCGGTGGCGCGTCGGCGCCGGCGAGCGCAACGAGATCTCCGGGCTCGACGCGTTCGTCCGGGCGAACCTGGCGACGCTGCGCACGGAGCTCGGGCGATTTGGCCGCCAGGTGTCCGGCTACTCCCTGGAGCACCTGCTCCCGGAGCGGGGCGCGGACCTGGCCAGGGCGCTGGTGGGCACCGAGGGGACCTGCGTGGTCGTGCTCGGCGCGACCGTGCGGCTGGTGGCACCCCCGTCGGCGACCGCCATGGTGGTGCTCGGCTATCCCGACATGCCGGCCGCCGCGGACGCCGTGGTGCCGCTGCGGTCGCACGGGCCGCTGGCAATGGAAGGCATGGACGCCCGGCTGGTCGACATCGTCCGCCGCCACCGGGGGGCGGGCGCGGTGCCGGCGTTGCCGGCCGGCACCGGCTGGCTGTTCGTCGAGGTCGGTGGGGACACCCCGCAGCAGGCCCTGGCGGCCGGCCGGGCGTTGGCGGCCGACGCGGGGACGGCGGCGGTCCGCGTGCTGGCGACCGGGCCCGAGAGCCGCGCGTTGTGGCGGATCAGGGAGGACGGCGCGGGGCTGGCCGGGCGGACTGCCGACGGCGAGCCGGCCTGGCCCGGCTGGGAGGACGCCGCCGTGCCGCCCGAGCGGCTCGGGGCCTACCTGCGCGACTTCGAGGAGCTGCTGCGCGTCCACCGGCTGGCAGGGGTGCCCTACGGCCATTTCGGTGACGGCTGCGTCCACGTCCGGCTCGACCTGCCGCTCGGGGCCGCGCCGGGCCGGTTGCGCGCCTTCCTCGGCGAGGCCGCCGACCTGGTCGCCGCGCACGGTGGGTCACTGTCGGGCGAGCACGGCGACGGCCGGGCACGCAGCGAGCTGCTGCCCCGGATGTACTCGCCGGCCGCGATCGCCGCCTTCGCCGGGTTCAAGCACCTGTTCGACCCCGCGGACCTGCTCAACCCGGGCGTACTGGTCCGGCCCCGGCCGGTCGACGCCGACCTGCGCCTGCCCGCCGCCGGCCCGCTGCCTCTCGCCGGCGGCTTCGCCTTCGCCACCGACCGGGGGGACTTCGGGCGGGCCGTGCATCGCTGCGTCGGGCTCGGGACCTGCCGGGCCGACACGTCGGCGGCAGGCGGGTTCATGTGCCCGTCGTTCCTGGCGACCCGGGACGAGAAGGATTCCACCCGCGGGCGAGCCCGGGTGCTGCAGGAGATGGCGAACGGGACGCTGGTCCGGGGCGGCCCCGCCGCCCGGGAGGTCACCGAGGCACTGGATCTGTGCCTGTCCTGCAAGGCCTGCGCGCACGACTGCGCGGCCGGGGTGGACATGGCGACCTACAAGTCCGAGGTGCTGTACCGGGCGCACCGCCGCCGGATCCGGCCGATCGGCCACTACGTCCTCGGCTGGCTGCCGCGCTGGGCCCGACTCGCCGGCCGGGCGCCCGCGCTGGTCAACGCCGTGCTGTCCCGGCCCGCGACACGGCGGGCCCTGCTGCGCCTCGGCGGCATGGATCCCCGCCGCGACGTCCCCGCGTTCGCGGTCGAGCCGTTCAGCCGCTGGTGGCGGCAGGCGGCGCTGCGGCGAGATGGTGGGGGCCGGGACGTCGTGCTCTGGATCGACTCGTTCACCGAGTCGTTCTCGCCCGAGGTCGGCCGGGCGGCGGTCGAGGTGCTGTCCGCCGCCGGCTACCGGGTGATCGTGCCGCCCGGCCCACTGTGCTGCGGGCTGACCTGGATCACCACCGGCCAGCTCGACGGGGCACGCCGACGGCTGCGGGCGACCGTGGCCGGCCTGGCGCCGTATGCCCGCGCGGGCACACCCATCGTCGGTCTGGAGCCGTCCTGCACCGCGGTGCTGCGCGGCGATCTGACCGGGCTGCTTCCCGACGATCCGGCCGCGGCGCTGGTGGCGGGCGGGGTCCGCACGCTGGCCGAGTTGCTGGCGGCCACCCCCGGCTGGGCGCCGCCGCGCCTCGACGGGGTGCGGGTGCTCGCCCAGCCGCACTGCCACCAGCACGCGGTCATGGGCTTCACCGCCGACCGCGACCTGCTCTCGGCGGCCGGCGCCCGGTTGGAGGTGCTCGCCGGCTGCTGTGGCCTGGCCGGCAACTTCGGGATGGAGGCCGGGCACTACGACGTCTCCGTCGCGATCGCCGAGCGGGGCATCGGCCGGGCGGCCGCGGCGGCTCCCGCCGACGCGGTGTTGCTCGCCGACGGCTTCTCCTGCCGGACCCAGGCCGTGCACGTCACCACCCGGCGCGGCCGCCATCTCGCCGAGCTGCTCGCCGCGCCCCCGTCCGTCGCCCCTGGCCCGCAGAGCCCCCGACCGTCGCAACCCGACGCGGCGGGCTCGGCGCAGGTGTAACGGTCCGGACTCGTTCGATCCGGCCGATAGGCCCGTTTGTTCGGCATTGGAACTTTTGACGTCGATGTCTTTTACCGGCTCGCCCGTGGTCGCGAGCGGAGGCGGGCCATGGGCGCCGGTAAAGATACGCAGGATTGTCGGGAGAAATGTCGTGGATTTCCGCGGCGATTGGGCCCGTAGACGGGTCGCGTAGCGGCATTGGTTGTGTCTCGGAGTGTGCCTGATGGGAACCCGTGCACACCTGCGGCGACCGTACGGTAATTTTTCGCTCGGCCTCGGGAGTTGTCAGGCCGAGATCGGGCCGGGGGTGTCAGGGAAATTGGCCCGATCCGCTGTTTGTTTTTTCGGCTGCAGCTGGGGGAAATTCGCCATGCTCATCGGTACAACCAGGTTCGACAGATGCTGTGCCACATTGCCGGTGGCCGCCGCCGCAGGGGACGGGAAACATCCGGCGCTGGTCCACTTCCTGATAGTGCGCGGACCGGGCGGAGGCCAGCTGCGATGACGCCGACGAATGCCGGCGGTCTTCCCGACGACCTCACCGGCCTACTGCGCCGACCGGCACTGCCTCTGCCCCGCACCCCACCGGACCAGCTGGCCGCGCCGGTGGCGCTGGTGGCGCTGGTGGCGCCGCGACTGTCCGTCGTGGTGCCGACGCGCAACGAGGCGCACAACGTCGAACCTCTGCTGCGCCGGCTCGACGACGCGCTGCGGGGCCTTGCCAACGAGGTCATCTTCGTCGACGACTCCGACGACGGAACGCCCCAGGCGATCGCCCGGGTCCGGCCGACGGCGGGCCTGCCGGCGCGGGTGCACCATCGCGCGCCGCGGGACCGGGTGGGTGGTCTCGGCGGCGCGGTCAGCGAGGGATTCGCCCTGTGCGCGGCCCCCTACGCCGTGATCATCGACGGGGATCTGCAGCACCCGCCGGAGACGATCCCCGCCCTGTTCGCCGCGGCCGAGCACGACGACGCCGATGTGGTCATCGGCAGCCGGTACGTGCCCGGCGGCAGCGCCTCCGGTCTCGCCGGGGCCACCCGTCACCTCGTCTCCACCGGCTCGAACCTGGTCTGTCGACTGGCGTTCCCGCGGCGGCTGCGTGGGGTCTCCGAGGTGATGAGCGGCTTCTTCCTCGTCCGGGTGGCCGCGGTCGACCAGGCCGGGCTGCGCCCCGACGGCTACAAGATCCTGCTGGAGTTGCTGGCCACCGCCGGCCCGCTGCGCATCCGGGAGGTCGGCTACGCCTTCGCCGAGCGGCACGCCGGTGCGTCGAACGCCTCGCTGTCCGAGGGGGTCCGGTTCGCCCGGCGGCTGTTCTCGCTGCGGGTTCCCCGCCCGGCGCGATTCGCCCTGGTCGGGGCGTCCGGCACCGTCCCGAACCTGTTCGGCACCGCCGTGCTGCACCATCTCGGCCTGCACTACCTGGCCGCGGCGATCCTCGCCACGCAGCTCGCGATCGCCTGGAACTTCGTCGGTTGCGAACTGCTGGTCTGGGACCGTCAGGCCGGGTCGCGGCGGCGACGCTACCCGACGTTCGCGATTATCAACAATCTCGACCTCGTCATCCGGCTGCCACTGCTCGCGCTGCTCGTCGGCCGGTGGGGGTTCGGCATCGGCACGGCGACCCTGCTGTCGCTGGCCGCCGCGGTGATCGTCCGCTACCTGGTGGTGGAGCGGCTGGTCTACCGCCGCCGGCCGGCGGGATCACCCGCGCCGGCACCGCCCATCCCGCCGGCCTCGCCCGCGCCGACGCGGACGCCCTTCGGATCGGCACGAACCAGCCGGCCGAGCCGCCGGCACAGTGTGAATCGGCCGGGCGGCCTGTCCTGGTCGACGGGCACGCCGGGGGAGGATGCCTCCGATGCGGCCACGTGAACACCGGCCATGTGCGTCACGGTCGCGCCGGGCCCTGGTCGCCGTGGTGTTGGTCTCGGCCGTCGGGCAGCTCGTCCTGCTGGTCGCCGCGGGTTCGCCGGCGGCGAAGGCGCAGACCTGCTCGGACGATCAGTGGAACGCCGAGTTCCACGCCGGGACCGGTCTCGGTGGAGACCCGGCCGGGAAGCGCTGCGACGCCACGATCGACTTCGACTGGTCGGCGAACGGCCCCGGCGTCACCGGCATCGGCACCGTCGGCTATTCGGTGCGCTGGACGCGCCAGGTCACCCTCGCCGCCGGCTCCTACACGGCGAGCGTGACCGGCGACGACGGCGTCCGGGTGCTCATCGACGGGCAGTCCGTCGTCGACGGCTGGGGTGACCACGGCCCGCAGACGTTCACCGGCATCCGTACGCTGGCCATCGTCGAGTACTACCAGAACACCGGCGGCGCCATGGTCGAGTTCGACCTCTCCGGCGGGCCGGGGGAGCTGAGCGGCCCCGGCCCCGGGCCCGACTGCGCGGCCGACGAATGGGCGGGCACCTACTTCCCGAACCGGACGCTGAGCGGCACGGGGGTGCCCCGCTGCTCGGCGAGCGTCGACTACGCCTGGGGTGAGGACGCTCCCGGCCTGGCCGGCATCGGCGCCGACAACTTCTCCGCCCGCTGGACGCGCACGGCGACCTTCGCCGCCGGCACCCTGGCGTTCACCGCCACCGCCGACGACGGGATCCGGGTCTACCTCGACGACCAGCCGATCATCGACCGATGGCGCGACCAGGGCCCCACCACCTACACGGCGAGCACCGAGGTCACCGCCGGCAGCCACGCCGTCCGGGTGGAGTACTACGAGCGTTCCGGGGGCGCGACCGCGCGGGTCGGCTACACCCTCACCCCCGCGGCGGCATGCAACGGCCTGCAGTGGTCGGCCCAGTACTTCGGCAACGTCACGCTCGCCGGCACGCCGACGCCGGCACGCTGCGAGAACGGCCTGCGCCACGACTACGGTGACGGCGGGCCGGGCTTGCCCGGCATCGGCCCGGATGCCTTCTCCGCCCGCTGGACCCGGGTCGACCGCTTCGCCGCCGGCCCGGTCACGATCACCGCGACCGCCGACGACGGGGTGCGCGTCTACGTCGACGGCACCCGGGTGATCGACGGCTGGAACGACCAGGGCCCGACCACCTTCACCGCCACCCCGACGGTGACCGCGGGTACCCACACGATCGTCACCGAGTACTACGACCGGGCCGGTGGCGCGCAGGTCCGCGTCGACTACACCGGCGGTGGCGATCCCGGCCCCCTGCCGCCCCCGGGCGGATGCACCGCCGACTGCGGCGGGACCTGGCAGACGCTCAGCTATCCGGCGTCCGTCCGGTCCGTGCACGCCAGCGTTCTGCGCACCGGGAACGTGCTGCTCGTCGCCGGCTCCGGAAACGACCTGTCGGCCTTCGACGCGGGCACCTTCAAGTCTACCGTGTGGAATCCGAGTACCGGTCATTTCAAAGATGTTCCTATTGCGGATGACCTTTTCTGCTCGGGTCATGTTCAGCTTCCGGACGGGCGAATCCTGCTGGCCGGCGGGACGGCCGCCTACTCCACCGCCACGTCCAACTACAAGGGCCTGGCGAAGAGCTACCTCTTCGATCCCGTGGCCGACACGTACACGGCGACGAACGACCTGCCCGGCGGCGGCCACTGGTATCCCAGCCTGACCGCGCTGGGCGACGGCAACGTTCTCGCCGTGGGCGGCCTGGACCAGAACGCGGGCGGCAGCGTCGCCACCGAGATGTTCGACAGCTCCCAGCAGAGCTGGCTGCCCACCGCCAAAGTGCCGCAGACGTACTTCTTCTGGGGCCTCTACCCCGAACTGAAGCTGATGATGGACGGGCGGCTTTTCTACGGCGGCGTCCACACCTTCGGCAACGCACCGACGGAGGCCGGGTCGAACATCTACGACCCGGCCACGGCGACGGTCAACGACGTGCCCGGTCTGCGCCACGTGAACCTGCGCGACCAGGGCGCCTCGGTGCTGCTCCCGCCGGCCCAGGCCGGGCGGGTGCTGACCCTGGGGGGTGGCAACGGCGACGCCGGGGCCGATGCCATCGCCGCCACCGACCTCATCGACCTGCGCCAGGCCGACCCGCACTGGCAGCCCGGCCTGGACCTGCCGGCGGCGAAGATGTACGTCAGCGCCGTGATCCTGCCCGACGGGAAGGTCCTGGAGACCGGTGGCGGACGGCACCTGCGCTCCGACCCGGTGCACGAGGCGTCGATCTACGACCCGGTCGCGAACACGTTCACCTCGGTCCCGCCGGACCCCCAGGACCGGACCTACCACTCGCAGGCGTTCCTGCTGCCCGATGGCAGCGTCGCGGCGCTGGGGAACAACCCGCTCGACGGGTCGTTCAGCCAGACGATCTCCGTCTACCGGCCCTGGTACTTCGGCCGGCAGCGGCCCGCGATCGCCCAGGCCGCCGGCACGTTCGGCTACGGCTCGCGGCAGGCGCTGACGGTCGACGGCGACATCGGCCGGGTCACGCTGCTGCGGCCGGCGTCGGTGACCCACCAGGCCGATTCCAACCAGCGCAGCGTCGACCTGCCGGTGTCGGCCGGCAGCCAGGGCAGCCAGATCTCGGTCGACGTCCCCGACAATCCGAATCTTCTTCCGCCGGGGTACTACATGATGTTCGCCCAGAACACCGCCGGAGTCCCCTCCGTGGCCCGATGGGTGCGGGTCGGATGAGCGCGCGCCTGGACGGGCCGCCCGTCCCGCCCGTCCTTCCCGTTCCCGCGGCCGGGGGACGGCGGCGGGGGCTGGTGACGATCGCCCTCGCGGTGGCGCTCGTCAACGGCGCCGCCGGGGTGATCGGCCATGACTCTGCGGCCGGGCAGAGCATCGTCGCCGCGGCCGCGCCGGCCGCTGCGCTGTCCGGCCGGGTCGTGCCCCGGGGCAACGGCAGCCCTTCCCCGGTCCCGGTCGGCCTCGACGGCTGCGACTACAACTACGTCGCGGCCGCCACCGGCCGACGGGTCTGCGTCCCGCGCACCCCGCCGCCCGGCCGCCAGATCGACTGCGGCTACCTGCGAGAACAGGGGATCGGCTCCGTCCGAGTCGTCGGTCAGGACACCCGGCGGCTTGCGGGCGTGGCCCCGGCGGCCGCGCGGGGCACGGTGCTCTGTGGCTCTTGACGATGTACCTGCCGACGGCGACGCCCGCAGGGGCGGCGGCGTGCTCGGTGGCCCCGGCATGCGGGTCTGGCCGGCGTGCCGCGGGCTGGTGGCGCTGGTCGTCGCTCTCGGGGTCGCCGTCCTCGGGGTCGGCGTGCTGGCGGCCTGCGGCGGCGCCGATCCTGCCGGCGGCGGGCCACCGGCTGTGGTCGGCGGGCCGCCGCGCGGTTCAGGTGCGGCGAACACGGCTGGTGGCGGCTGGCACGGCACCGTTCCTGGCGTCGCAGTGCCCCGCCCGTCGTTCGTTCTGACCGACACCGGCGGGCACCGTTACGACTTCGCCCGTGCCACCGCCGGCCGCGCCACGCTGCTGTTCTTCGGGTACACGCACTGCCCCGACGTGTGCCCGACGACGATGGCGGACCTGGCGGCGGCCCGGCAGGTCGCCGGGCCCGCGATCGCGGCGAAGGTGACGGTCGTCTTCGTCACGACCGATCCGGCGCGGGACACCCCGGCGGTGCTGCGCCGCTGGCTCGCCCAGTTCGACGCCGGGTTCGTCGGGCTGACCGGCACCCCGGCGCAGATCGACGCGGCGCAGCGGGCGGTCGGCGTGCCGATTGCTCTCGCCGACCCGGCCGTCCGCGCCGGTGACGGTCCGGCCTACCTGGTCAGCCATGCCTCGCAGGTCCTCGGGATCGGTCCGGACGACCGCGTGCGAGTGCGCTACTTCGCCGACACGAAGGTCGCCGAGTACGTCGCCGATCTGCCGAGGCTCGTCGCTGCCCTCTGATCCGGCCCCACCCTCCACGCGTGCGATCCAGGATCACGCGCGCCGCCGTGTCCCCATCCCGTCAGGCAGGTACAGGTGAAATCCGACTCCGCACCATCGCGGTCCCGCACGTTCCCCTCCGCCTCGCCGCGGCACCCCTCCGCGCATCTCCACCGCGACCCGCGGGTGTCCGCCCGTCGCCGGCGGCTGGCGACGGCGGCCTGGGGGATCGCGCTGCACGTCGCGCTCGCCGTCCTGTTCGCCGGCCCGTTGGCCGCCGAGGACGGCCTGGCCTACGCGATTCCGGCCGCGCTCGCGGTCCTCGCGCCCCGCACGTTCGGTCGCGCCGGTCTCACCGTGGTCCGCGGCGCCGGGCGTGTCGATCACCGTGGCGCTCGGCTGCCGCGGATCGTCCAGCTCGCCTGCGAGTCCGCCGGCTGGTACGTGTTCACGATCGCCGGTTCCTCGGATCTTCGGGTCGCCTCGGTCGGGGGCCCCGACCTGCCCGGCTGGCTCGCCGCGACGCTGGGGGCGGCGGCCGCGACGGGCGGCTCCCTGCTGTTGTCCCGCCGTGAGCCGTCCGCGCGGGCGGCTCGCCACCGCCGCCGCGGGCTGTCCATCGTGGCCGCCGTGCCGCTCGCCGTGGCGCTGGCGATGCGCACGGCGCAGCATCACCACGCGGTGCTGATCGCCGAGTGGACGGGGGTGTCGCTGCTGATGCTGCTCGTCGCCATCCTCACCCTCGTGCGCGGCCAGTACAGCTGGCAGGTACCTGAGCGGGTGCACCACGTCGACCTCGCCGACGTGGCGGCGCCCCGGCACCGCTTCTCGCTGATCATCCCCGCCCGCGACGAGCCGATCCTGGGCCGGACCCTGACCCAGATCCTCGCCGGCGACTACCCGGCCGACCTGCTGGAACTGGTCGTGATGGTCTCCCACGACGAGGTCGACCGGCCGACCCGGCGCATCGCCGAACAGATCGCCGACCGCCATCCCAACGTCCACGTCATCGCTCCGGAGGGCAACCAGCGCAGCAAGCCGCTGTCGCTGGAGGACGCCCGCCGGCACTGCACCGGGGACATCGTCGGCATCGTCGACGCCGAGTCGCTCATCGCCGGCGGCCTGCTCACCTACGTCAACACCCTCGCGCAGCGCCAGGCCGAGGTCGGCATCTTCCAAGGCGGCGTCCAGCTCATGAACGTGCGCGGCCCGGGGGCCAGCCACGGCCCGCCGGCACCGGTTGGCTGCGCGCGGCGTTACGCCGGTGGAACACCGGGACTTCCTGGTGGCGGGCCCGCAACTGCCTGGAGTACTACATCTGGTTCATGTCCCGCCTGCGCTTCCAGGCACGGGCGCGCTTCATCCCCCTCGGCGGGAACACCGTGTTCATCCGCCGGCCCGTGCTGGAGCGGCTCGGCGGCTGGGACGTCGCCTGCCTCACCGAGGACTGCGACCTCGGGGTGCGCGCCTCGGTCGCCGGCATCCGCACGACGGTGTTCTACCACCCGGACCTGACAACCCGGGAGGAGACGCCGGAGAGCCTGACGAACCCCATCATCCAGCGCACCCGCTGGATGATGGGGTTCATGCAGGTCCTGTTCAAGGGGGACTGGCGCCTGCTGCCGGGTGCCCGCCAGCGGCTGATGGCGGCGGAGATGCTGGCCATGCCGTTCTTCCAGGCGATGGCCAGGATGCTGCGACCCGTCTCGGGAGTCCTCACGCTGGTCCTCGCGGCGCCGACGGGCCTCGTCATCGTCTTCTGGCTGCCGCTGGCCGCCTCTGTCATGATCGTCTTCTCCGAACAGGCGGCGTTCCGGGAGTTCGCCGACGCCTACGATCTCGCCGTCGGCCGGTGGGACAGCGTCCGGCTCATCCTCAGCGCGCCGTTCTACCAGCTCGCGTTGTCGATCGCCGCGGTGCGGGCCACCGCCCGCCTGCTGCGCGGGCGGCTGGAGTGGGAGAAGACGTCGCATTCCGGCGCCCACCACGGCGCCGGCGCCGGAGCGGGTCGCTTCGGGCTGGAAGCGGCATCATGACCACCGTCCCCGACGTTTTCGACGAGACCCTGCCGCACCCGGTGGCGCCGCGGCCCGCCGCCTGGGCCGCCGACCGGGCCCGGCTGCTGGGCGCACGGGTGGCGGCCGGCGCGCGGGCCCACAGGGGCAGCCTCGTCCTGCTCGCGGGTCGTCGCGGTGGTCCACGGGGTCAACTTCGACGGCTGGCCGGGGCGGGTCACCGACGACGAGGGCACCTACGCCGCGCAGGCCTACTCGATGCAGTACTGGAACCGCATCGCCCACTACACCTACTGGTACGACCATCCGTTCGGCGGCTGGCTGCTCATCGCGATCTACACCAAGCTGACCGACGGCTTCCACCGGGCGGCGACGGCCGTCACCGCCGTCCGGGAGCTGATGTTCCTGCTGCACCTGGCAAGCTGCGTGCTGCTGTACCGGCTCGGCCGGCTGCTGGGCCTGCGCCGGTTCTTCGCCGGGCTCGCGCTGCTGGTGTTCTCGCTGTCGCCGCTCGCACTGTGGTACCAGCGGATGGCGTTCCTGGACAACATCGGGGTGATGTGGCTGCTCGCCGCGTTCGTCTGCGCGGCCTCACCGCGGCGCAGCGTGGCCGCGGCGGCGCTCGCCGGGACGTTCATGGCGTTCTCCTTCTGGTCCAAGGAGACGACGCTGCTGTTCCTGCCCGGGCTGTACGTGCTGCTCTGGCAGCACTGGGACCCGCGGAACTGGCGGTTCGTGCGGCGTAACTTCCTCGGCTGCCTGCTCGGGATCTGCGGCATCTACATCCTGTACGCGGCGGCGAAGAACGAGCTGTTCGAGGGGCCCGGCCACGTCTCGCTGGAGTGGGCGGTGCGCTGGCAGCTGTTCGACCGGGCGCCGAGCGGGCAGCGTGCTCGACACCGGCAGCGACACCTACAACGTGGTCCGCTCCTGGCTCGACCTCGACCCGTACCTGGTGCTGGCGGGCATCGCCGCGGCCGTGCCGCTGCTCGCCCTGCGCCGCCTGCGGGTGGTCTCGGCGCTGCTGTTGATCCAGTTCGGCTTCATCTTCCGCAACGGCTACCTGCCCAACCCCTACGTCACCGCAATGCTGCCCTTCGCCGCCCTGTGCGCCGCCGGCCTCCTCGACGCGGTGCTGCCCAGGCATTCGCCCGATGGCGACACCTCGGCGGGGTGGCCGTCGGTCGCCTGGCGTGGCCTGCGCCGGGGCGCGGTGGCGGTGGCCGTGGTCGGCTCGGTGGTGACGCTGGCCTGGGACTGGACGCCGAAGATCCACACGGCGGTCACCCTCGACGCGAGCGCCCCGAGCCGGAACGCCACCCGCTGGTTCCTCGCCCACATCCACGACGACGGCACGGTCATCACCGACGACATCGCCTGGACCGACCTCACCATCCACGGCCGCCACCCGCTACCGGCGTGGTTCTACAAGCTCGACCTCGACCCGGAGGTCCGCGGCCACTTCCCGCACGGCTGGAAGGACGTCGACTACCTGATGATGGGCAAGCCCCCGGACTCGGTGCTCGCCGAGGTCCCGATCGTCGCCGAGGCCCTGCACCACTCGGTGGTCCTCAAGTCCTTCGGCAACGGCGAGATCGAAATCCGCCGGGTCCTCCCTCCCGGCTGCCGTGTCGACATCCCACCCGCCCGCTGCGGCCCTGGCCCGGATTCAGCAGCGGCACGACCAGGTGACGGGGACGGGCAACGGCCGACCGGCGGCCGTGGTCGTCTCGGTGGAGGAGCGGGAGAGCCTGCACGAGACTCTGGAGATCCTGTCAGACGCCGAGATGGTGTCCTCTCTCCTGGTGACGGGTGAGGAGATCGCTCGAGGCGGGGGTCTACCCGACCGACGAGGTGCGCGCGGGGTTCCGTGAACGAGGTCAACCGGGCGCGTGCGTGACCTTTGGTCGGTGCGGTAACACCCGCTCGGCCTGCCCTACTTAGGTAGGGAACGACCGTGCTCTTTCGCGAGGGGCATCGTGCTGGGCAGTCAAGCGCCACCACTAGCCGGCA
>NZ_CADCWT010000056.1 GCF_902806485.1 Candidatus Frankia alpina
CGCGCCTGGATGCCCGCAACCAGCTAACCCAAGATCAAACAAATACCTGACCAGTTACGTTAGTTCCAGCTCAGGCTCACATCGAGATGGCGATATTCAGCGAAGCCGGGGGCTGAACGTCAATCCGTTCACCGGCATTTATTCGGCCGCCCAGGGCCGTGCGGGCGCTGCGGCGAAACCCGGATGATCGGGGCGGCGGCCCGGTCTGGCCGGAGGATGATCCGACCAGACCGGCGGCGGCTCGCTAGGCGGGTCAGACGTTGAAGCCGAGGGCGCGCAGCTGCTCGCGGCCGTCGTCGGTGATCTTGTCCGGGCCCCACGGGGGCATCCAGACCCAGTTGATGGTGACGCCGGCGACGAGGCCGTCGGGGCCGTCGACCAGCGCGGAGCGGGTCTGGTCCTCGATGACGTCGGTCAGCGGGCAGGCCGCCGAGGTCAGCGTCATGTCGAGGGTGACGGTGTTGTCTTCGGCGACGTGGATGCCATAGACGAGGCCGAGGTCGACGACGTTGATGCCGAGTTCGGGGTCGACGACGTCGCGCATCGCCTCCTCGATCTCCTCGAAGTCGGCGAGCTCCAGGCCCGCCGCCCGCTCCGCGACGGTGCCGGGGGTCGGGTCGGCCACCTCGGCCACCTCGGCCACCTCGGCCACCTCCGGGCGGGTTTCGGTCACGGCGTCGCTCATGGCTTCTCCTGCTCGGGTACGTCGAGGGGTGCGCCGACGGGGGCGGGCGCGGCGGCGGCCGGGTCGACGGCCTTGGCGGTCGCGTCCTTCCAGGCCATCCAGGACAGCAGGGCGCATTTGACCCGCGCCGGGTACTTGGAGACGCCGGCGAACGCGACGGCGTCCTCCAGCACGTCCTCGTTGCCCTCCGCGGTGCCCCGCGACTGCATCAGTGCCAGGAACTCGCGTTCGAGTTCGAGCGCCTCGTCGACCTTCTTGCCGATGACCAGGTCGCTCATGACGCTCGCCGAGGCCTGGCTGATCGAGCAGCCCTCGCTCTCGTAGGAGACGTCCTCGACGACCCCGTCGGCGACCTTCACCCGCAGGGTGACCTCGTCGCCGCAGGTCGGGTTGACGTGGTGCACCTCGGCGTCGAACGGGTCGCGCAGGCCGCGGTGCAACGGATTGCGATAGTGGTCCAGGATGATCTCCTGGTACATGGAATCGAGCTTCACCTCGAGAAGAACCTCCGAACCCCGTGCAGACCTTCCACCAGTGCGTCGACCTCGCCGGTCGTCGTGTACAGGTGGAACGATGCCCGGGTCGTGGCCGGCACGCCGAAACGCAGGCAGACCGGCCGGGCGCAGTGGTGGCCGACGCGCACGGCGATGCCGCGCTCGTCGAGGAGCTGCCCCACGTCGTGGGGATGAATCGCCCGGCCGGCATCGTCGTGCAGGACGAAGGAGATCGCCCCGCCGCGGTCGACGTCGGTCGGCGGCCCGATGATCCGCATTGCGGGCACGGTGGCGAGCGCGTCGAGAGCGTACCCGGTGACCGCGTGCTCGTGCTCGGCGATCGCCGGCATGCCCAGCGCCGTCAGGTAGTCGACGGCGGCACCGAGCCCGACCACCTGGCTGATCATCGGGGTGCCGGCCTCGAAGCGGTGCGGCGGGGCCGCGTAGGTCGACCCCTCCATCGTGACGATCTCGATCATCTCGCCGCCGCCGAGGAACGGCGGCATGACCTCCAGGAGCTCGAGGCGCCCCCAGAGCACCCCGACGCCGGTCGGCGCGCACATCTTGTGGCCGGTGAAGGCCAGGAAGTCGACGCCGAGCGCGGCGACGTCGATCGGCATGTGCGGCACCGACTGGGAGCCGTCGAGGACGGTGAGCGCGCCGACCTCGCGGGCGCGGGCGACGATCCGCGCCACCGGGTTGACCGTGCCGAGGATGTTCGACTGGTGGACCATCGAGACGACCTTCGCCCGGTCGGTGATGACCGCGTCGAGGTTGTCGAGGTTCAGCCGGCCGTCGTCGGTCAGCCCGATCCAGCGCAGGGTGGCGCCGGTGCGCCGGGCGAGCATCTGCCAGGGCACCAGGTTGGAGTGGTGCTCCATCTCGGTCACGACGATCTCGTCGCCGGGGCCGATCCGGAAGCGCTGCGCCTCCGCGCCGGTGGTCTCCGCGTTGCTCATCGCGTAGGCGACGAGGTTCAGCGCCTCGGTGGAGTTCTTCGTGAAGACGACCTCGCGCCGGTCTGTCGCGCCGATGAAGGCGGCGACCTTGTCCCGCGTCGCCTCGTACAGGCCGGTGGCCTCCTCGGCGAGCACGTGGATGCCACGGTGCACGTTGGCGTTGTGCAGCTCGTAGTAGGCGCGCTCGGCGTCGAGGACGGCCAGCGGCTTCTGCGAGGTGGCGGCGCTGTCGAGGTAGACCAGCGGAAGGTCGTCGTGCACCGTGCGGGCGAGGATCGGGAAGTCCTTGCGGACCTGCTCGACGTCGAAACCCGCGGCGCTCGGGGTACCGTCGGCGACCCGCGACTCGGTCAACGTCATGACACCGCCCCCGCTCCCGCTCCCGCCGGCGCCGTGGCCCCGCCGGCCTTGACATAGCGGTCGTAGCCGGAGTCCTCCAGCACGGCGGCGAGTTCCGGGCCGCCCTCGTCGACGATCCGCCCGGCCGCCATCACGTGCACGAACTCGGGCTTGATGTAGCGCAGGATGCGGGTGTAGTGGGTGATGAGCAGGATGCCCGTCTCCCCCTTGGCCCGCACGGCCTCGATACCGCCGGAGACGATGCGCAGCGCGTCGACGTCGAGGCCGGAGTCGGTCTCGTCGAGCACGGCGATCTTCGGCTTGAGCAGCGCCATCTGGAGGATCTCGTGGCGCTTCTTCTCACCGCCGGAGAAGCCCTCGTTGACGCCGCGCTCGGCGAACGCCGGGTCCATCTCCAGGGCCTCCATGGAGGCCTTGACCTCCTTGACCCAGGTACGCAGCTTCGGCGCCTCGCCGCGCACGGCCGTGGCCGAAGAGCGCAGGAAGTTCGACACCGACACCCCGGGGATCTCCACCGGGTACTGCATCGCCAGGAAGATCCCGGCGCGGGCACGGGCGTCGACGCCCATCGCGAGGACGTCCTCGCCGTCGAGCGTGATGCTGCCGCCGGTCACGGTGTACTTGGGGTGGCCCGCGATCGAGTACGACAGCGTCGACTTGCCCGAGCCGTTCGGACCCATGATCGCGTGCGTCTCACCCTTGCGGACGGTGAGGTCGACGCCGCGCAGGATCTCGCGCGGGCCTTCCTCCGTCTCGACCGAGACGTGCAGGTTACGAATCTCCAAGGTCGACACCGCTGCCGTCACCCTCGTTCCAGGTTCGAATGTGCGACGTCGACGAGCACGTCGTCGCCGTCGATGGTCACTGCGTAGGCGGGCACCGGGTCGATCGCCGGCAGGGTCAGCGCCTTGCCGCTGGCCAGGTCGAACTGCGACCCGTGCAGCCAGCACTCGATCTTGCCGTTCTCGACCTCGCCCTGGGAGAGCTGCACGTCGGCGTGCGAGCACTCGTCCCGCACCGCGTAGACGTGTTCCCCGGCCCGCACGACGCACACCGGCACGCCCTCGATCTCGGTACCGAGCGCCGTGTCGTCCTTCAGGTCGGCCAGCGCGCACACCCGGTGCCAGCGGGGGGTGGTCGCGGGGTCGGCGGCGGTGCTCATGCGCCCGCCGGGCCGGCGCCGGCCAACGCCTCGGCGCTGTCGTCGGCCGGCGTCTCGCCGAGTCGACCGGCGACCGTCGCCATGATCCGGTCCCGCACCTCGACGACCTGGATGCGGTCGATGACCTCGGCGAAGAAGCCGTGCACGACCAGCCGGCGGGCCTCGGCCGGCGGAATGCCACGGGACTGCAGGTAGAACAGGGCCTCGTCGTCGAAGCGGCCGGTGGCGCTGGCGTGGCCAGCCCCGACGATCTCCCCGGTGAGGATCTCCAGGTTGGGCACCGAGTCGGCGCGGGCGCCGTCGGTGAGCACCAGGTTGCGGTTGAGCTCGTAGGTGTCGGTGTCGAGCGCGTCCGCCTCGATGAGCACGTCGCCGATCCACACCGAGTGCGCCGCGTCGCCGCGCAGCGCGCCCTTGTAGGTCACCCGGCTGCGACACGACCGCGGGGTGTGCGTGACGAGCAGCCGGTGCTCCTGGTGCTGGCCGGCGTCGGTGAAGAACACGCCGTTGAGCTCGGCGTCTCCCCCCGGGCCGCGGTACTCGACGGTCGGGTTGAGCCGGACCAGGTCGCCGCCGAGGGTGACGGTGAACGAGCGCAGCTTCGCGTCGCGGCCGATCGAGTAGGCGTGCGCGCCGACGTGCACGGCACCCGCGTCCCAGTCCTGCAGGGACACGAAGGTCAGCGAGGCGCCGTGGCCGACGTACACCTCGACGTTGCCGGCGTAGGTGGCGCTGCCGGTGTGGTCGAGCACGACGGTGGCCGACGCGAACGGGCCGACCTCGATGCTCAGGTGGCCGTAGGCGACCCCGGCGGCGGCGCCGGCCGCGGTCCGGGGGCTCTCGCCGTGCAGGTGCACGATCACCGGCTCGGCCAGCGCGGCCTCGGCCGGGATCGTGACGGCCGTCGCCCCGCCGGCGCGGGCCATGGCGAACGCGGCGACCCGGTCCGCCGGGGTGAGCACCCGGCCGATGCGCGGGTCGGCGGCGTCGAGCTGCTCCACGGCGACCCCGGCCGGCGCCGAGACGGTGACGGACACCTTGCCGTCGGCGTCGGGGCCGGCGAGCAGGCCGCGCAGCCGGCGCAGCGGGGTGAACCGCCACGCCTCCTCGCGGCCGGTGGGCACGCCGTGGTCGAGCGGGTTGCGCGATCGCAGCGGGCGGGGCACGGCTCCGGAGGCCATCGGGGGGCGCCCGGTGGCGTCGATGACGACCATCAGCCGACCGCACCTTCCATCTGCAGTTCGATGAGCCGGTTCAGCTCGAGGGCGTACTCCATCGGCAGCTCGCGGGCGATGGGCTCGACGAAGCCACGCACGATCATGGCCATCGCCTCCTCCTCCGACAGGCCGCGGCTCATCAGGTAGAACAGCTGGTCCGCGCCGACCTTGGAGACGCTGGCCTCGTGGCCGATGGAGGCGTCGTCCTCGCGCACGTCCACATAGGGGTAGGTGTCCGAGCGGCTGACGGTGTCGACGAGCAGCGCGTCGCACTTGACCGTCGACCTCGACGCCGCGGAGCCCTCGTTGATCTGGACGAGACCGCGGTAGGAGGTACGGCCGCCGCCGCGGGCCACCGACTTGGAGATGATCGTCGAGGAGGTGCGGGGCGCGGCGTGCACCATCTTGGCGCCGGCGTCCTGGTGCTGGCCGGGGCCGGCGAAGGCGATCGAGAGGACCTCGCCCTTGGCGTGCTCGCCGAGCAGCCACACGGCCGGGTACTTCATCGTCACCTTGGAGCCGATGTTGCCGTCGACCCACTCCATCGTGGCGCCCTCGTGGCAGGCGGCCCGCTTGGTGACCAGGTTGTAGACGTTGTTCGACCAGTTCTGGATGGTCGTGTACCGGCAGCGCGCGTTCTTCTTCACGATGATCTCGACGACCGCCGAGTGCAGCGAGTCCGAGGAGTAGACCGGCGCCGTGCAGCCCTCGACGTAGTGCACGTAGGCACCCTCGTCGACGATGATCAACGTCCGCTCGAACTGGCCCATATTCTCGGTGTTGATCCGGAAGTAGGCCTGCAGCGGGATCTCCACCTGCACGCCCGGCGGCACGTAGATGAACGACCCGCCCGACCACACGGACGTGTTCAGCGCGGCGAACTTGTTGTCGCCGACCGGGATGACCGAGCCGAAGTACTCCTGGAACAGCTCCGGGTGCTCGCGCAGGCCGGAGTCGGTGTCCAGGAAGATGACGCCCTGCTCCTCAAGATCCTCGCGGATCTTGTGGTAGACCACCTCGGACTCGTACTGCGCGGCGACGCCCGAGACGAGGCGCTGCTTCTCCGCCTCCGGGATGCCGAGCCGGTCGTAGGTCGCCTTGATGTCCTCGGGCAGGTCCGACCACTCGGCGGCCTGCTTCTCGGTGGAGCGGACGAAGTACTTGATGTTGTCGAAATCGATGCCGGAGAGGTCCGCGCCCCAGGTCGGCATCGGCTTGCGCTCGAACAGCCGCAGGCCCTTCAGGCGCAGGTCGGTCATCCACGACGGCTCGGACTTCTTCGCCGAGATGCCGCGGACGACCGCCTCGGACAGGCCTCGCTGGGCGTCGTCGGCGTAGGCGTCGGTGTCAGCCCAGCCGAACTTGTAGGAACCAAGGCCTTCGAGGGCGGTCTCGGCAGAGGTTGTCATAGGGCGGAACCCTCCGAAGACGGGGACGGTGAACAGGTCGGGGACGCGGGTGCGGGGCGCAGTTCGGACGCGGTCGACCTCGACCCGTCCGCACGGGATACGCCCTGGTAGGACGGACCATCCGGAACCGATCCCGGCGCCGCGCCCACGGGGATGTGGGTCGTGCAGACGCCGTCGCCGTGCGCGATCGTCGCCAGGCGCTGCACATGGGTGTCGAGGACCCGGGCGAGCGCCGCGGTCTCGGCGTCGCACAGCGCCGGGAAACGCTCCGCGACAAACTGGACCGGGCAGTGGTGCTGGCAGATCTGCAGACCGGTCGGCAGCTCCGAGACGCTGGCCGTGTAGCCGGCGGCTGTCATCGCCTCGGCCAGCGCCGCCGGGCGATCGGCCGGCTTCGCCGCGACGACCGCGGAGCGCACCCGACGCTCCAGGTCGGAGGCCCGGCCCTCGGCGAACTGGCTGACCGCCGAGGGCCCGACGACCTCCGCCAGGAACCGCAGTGCGCCGGCCGCGAGATCGGAGTACGCCGTCGGACCGGCCCGGTGGCCGGCCTCGGTGAGCGTGTAGCTGCGGGCCGGCCGGCCGCGGCCCCGCGGCTCGCGCGAACGGCTCTCGGTCGGGGTGATGATGCCGTCCCCGACCATGGCGTCAAGGTGCCGGCGGATGCCCGCCGGGGACACGCCAAGCTGCCGGGACAGCTCGGCCGCCGTGGCCGACCCGCCCTCCAGCAGCAGACGCACGACCCGGTCGCGGGTGCGGCCGTCGGCCGTCCCGCCCGAGGCATCGTGGTCGTTTTTCACAACGCTAGTGTGCCCTATTTACGGGACGGGGTCGAACCGAGGGCCCCCGATCAGCTCCACTCCGAGGCGATGTCCATCACAGCAGGGGTCCGCCCCAGTCCGGGCCCACCCCAGCCGGGGCCCACCCCAGGCATGATGCCGGGGCTGGTCGCGTACCGCATCCGCACAACATCTACCCACGGTTCATGGCCTGTCTGCGGCCGTCGACGGCGTGATGCCAGACTTGCGGCACCACCGGGCGGGTCGTCCCTGCGGACGCCCACCCCCCGGCGGACTCGAACGGGGAGGTGGCGGACGGATGCGGGCTCGACTACGGCACGGCGCGATCGGGCGGACCCTGCTCGGACTCGGCCTGCTGCTTGCCCTCGCCACGGCCGCGGCCTGCGGCGGCGGGGGCGAGAAGACCAACGGCCTGGAGAAGCTGCCGGCCGCCGAGGTCGGCTCCCGCACGCTCGCGGCACTGCGCTCCGCCCCCGGAGTACACGTGGTGGGCACCGAGAAGGACCCGAGCTCCGACTCCCCCGCCCGCTACGACCTGGTGATGTCCGCCACGACGACCCGTGGCACCATCGAGGAGTACGGCCAGCAGACCCAACTCGTCAAGATCGCCAACGACACCTAACGTCCGGCGCGGCCGCGCCTTCTACACGGCGACGGGCGAGGCCGCCGCCACCGACCTGCTCGCCGACCGGTGGGTCCGGCTCGCGCCCGCCGACGCCGCCAAGTACAGCTACTTCACCCTCGCCCGGCTCAGCGACTCCCTCGGCAGCTACCTCATCAGGCTCGCCGGCGAGGTGCGGCGGGAGAAGGTCGACGGCGCCCGGGCGGTGCGGGCGGCGGCGCCCGACGGCACCGCCTTCCTCGTCGCGAACGCCGGCCCCGCCTACCCCCTGCGGATCACCGTCGCGGGCAGCTCCACCAACCAGGTGGACTTCGGCGACTACGGTCCCGCCGCCGCCGTCACCCCACCCGGCTCCGCCGTCGACCTGTCCAGCCTGGGCTGACACCCGCCCGACCCGCGCCGAGCAAGTAAGTCCTGCCTACTCGGGGTCATAGCTGATGAACGCTGGGCGACAGGCATGGCGCTCTTGTTGTCGCTCCCACCTCGCCGCGGACCGCGGACCGCGAACATCCGCCGATCGCGGCGGTACGCAGGAGCATTGCGGTGCGGTGCGTACGGTCCGCGGGGTCAAACCGTGCAAGACGTACCGTAATCAGCCCACCTCGGGCTGGCGAGGCGGCGAACCCGGCGATTACGGTCGGCCGCGGGCGACCGGGGCGGTCCGACCGCACACCGGCGGTCACTGATCCGGCCTTCGGTGGTCACCTGAAGTGCGGTCAGGAGGTTTCCGCGTCCCGCGTCACACCCTGACCTTGGAAACCCCGCTCATCACGCCCGGCCACCATCAGCTCAGACTTCGGACTCACCCGCCCAGGACCTGACCTGACCTGCTCGGGCCTCGGACCTCGGACCGGGCGCAGCCGGCCGAGCCACGACCGGGCACGGCGCCAGGCCTGTTCCCGCGGAGTGCGGCAAGATCTGCCGGACGGCGGCACAGGCAGGCGCGGGCAAGCGCGGGCAGGCAGACGCGCACGGCGGGAGGCAACGATGGGCACACCTGCACGGGGCAGCGTGGTGGCCGCGGTCGACCAGGGCACCACCGGGACCACGGTCTGCCTGCTCGATCGCGACGGGCGGGTCGCCGGGCGCGGCTACACGGAGATCCATTCCAGCTTTCCCCGACCCGGCTGGGTCGAGCAGGATCCCGAGGAACTGTGGCGCAGCGTCGTCGACACCGTCAACGCGGCGCTGGCCGACGCCGATCTGCGCCCCACCGACCTCGCCGCGCTGGGCATCACCAACCAGCGGGAGACCACCGTGGGGTGGGAGCGATCCTCCTCCACCCCGGTCGGTCCGGCGATCGTCTGGCAGGACCGGCGCACGGCCGCCCACTGCGAGCGCCTCGCCGCCGGCGGGCACGCGGCCGCCGTCGGCGACCGCACCGGCCTCGTCCTCGACCCGTACTTCTCCGCCACGAAGATCGGCTGGATCCTGGACCGGGACCCGGCGCTGCGCCGACGCGGCGGCCGCGGCGAGATCGCCTTCGGCACCGTCGACTCCTGGCTGGTGTGGAAGCTGACCGGCGGCGCCGTCCACGTCACCGACGTCACGAACGCCTCCCGCACGCTGCTGCTCGACCTCGCCGCCGCGGCCTGGGCCCCCGACATGCTGGACCTGTTCGACGTACCCGCCGAGGTGCTGCCCGACGTGGTGCCGAGCTCCCGGGTCTACGCCGAGACCGACCCGGAGGCCTTCCTCGGCGTGCGGATCCCGGTCGCCGCCGCCGTCGGCGACCAGCAGGCCGCCCTGTTCGCCCAGGGCTGCGTCGAGCCGGGGCAGGCCAAGAACACCTACGGCACCGGCTCGTTCGTCCTGGTCAACACCGGTCCGACGGTGCCGCCGCCACAGTCGTCACTGCTGCGGACGGTCGCCTACCAGCTCGACGGCAAGCCCGTACGCTACGCCCTGGAGGGCGCGATCCTGTCCACCGGCGCGGCGGTCGGCTGGCTGCGCGACTCGCTGGGGATCATTCGCGACGCCGCCGAGACGGCCCAGCTGGCCGCCTCGCTGCCCGGCAACGACGGCGTCTACTTCGTCCCGGCGCTTACCGGCCTCGGCGCGCCGCACTGGGATCCGCGCGCCCGCGGCACGCTGCTCGGGATCACCCGCGGCACCGGCCGGGCGCACCTGGCCCGCGCGGTGCTGGAGGGCATCGCCTACCGGACCCGCGACGTCGTCGAGGCGATGGCCGGCGCCGGATTCGCCGTGCGGGAGCTGCGCGCGGACGGCGGGGCCGCGCGCAACCCGTGGCTCATGCAGTTCCAGGCCGACATCCTCGGCGTCGACGTCGACGTGCCCGACAACATCGAGACCACCGCGCTCGGCTCGGCGTACCTCGCCGGCCTGGCGATCGGCTTCTTCGCCGACCCGACCGCGCTCGCCGCGCACCGCCGCAGCGAGCGGCGCTACCACCCGGCTATGCCGCCCGCCCAGCGCGACCGTGCCTACCGCCGCTGGCTGTCCGCCGTCGACCGCGCCCGCGCCTGGGCCGACGACACCGACACCGACGCCAAGGACACCGACCGCGACGAGGGAACCTCGTAGGGACAACACCTCGCTCGACGAACCTCTTCCGCTCCTGCTGTTACCGGTACCCGTCGTTACTCATGGTCGTCGCCACGACGGGCGCAGTTGCTGCGGACCTGCACAGGAAGCCGCGGCAACGCACGCTGCTGACGTGCTCTGGCGCTCACTGGGCGGGCGTGGACCCGGTTGCCGCGCGGCCGATCAGGTCACCGCGGCATCGCGCCAGGTGACGTAAATTGGTCACCGAACGTCACCGGTAGAACGTCCCTACCTCCGAGCCTGCTGCACCCTGCATTCACAGGAACACGTCGGGGCCACATTCCCTTGAGCCTTCTTGGTCGAACCGGCTGCCAGACGCACCAATGCCTGACAGGGTGTTACTGGGGGCGGTTGGCGTCTCCTGTCGACCTGACCCGGACGGAGACCGTGACCGAGGCGGACTACGCCCTGGAGCTCGGGCGCCGGCTTCGTGCCGCGCGCAACCGGCGTGGCATGTCGCTACTGGATGTCCAGGAGCGCACCCACGGTCGGTGGACCGCGGGAACCCTGGGAGCCTACGAACGAGGCTCCCGTACCCTGCGGGTGCACCGGCTCGTCGAGCTCGCCGAACTGTACGACGTTCCGGCGACCCTGCTGGTCCCACCGGCAGTCGACCGCCGTGACGTCGACCACCTTCCCCCACTCGTCATCGACCTACGCCGGCTGCGCAAGCTGCCGCCGACCCGGACCGGCCCGCTGCGGCGCTGGATCGCGATCGTGCAGGTACTGCGCTCGGACACCTCCCGCGATCTCCTGCGGCTGCGCCGCTCTGACCTGCAGTCACTGTCGCGGCTGTACAGTACGACGCCGTCGATGCTCTACGAACGGCTCGGCGCCTGGGGCGCATTGGTGGAGCCGGGCGAGCCGGTGGCGGTCGGCGCACGGCGCCGCGTCCTGCCCATCCGGCCGCCGCGGCAGCGAAGTTGACGGCGCCAGCCTGCGGTCAGCTCTGAGGTGGCGGGGATGCCCCCCCCGATCGGATCCGTAGGATCGCCAGGTGGCCGAGATCCTGGCAATCAGCGTCACGGGCCTCGTGAAGACCTACTCCGCGCGGTCCGTTCCCTCCCGGTCCGGGCCCCGGGCGGAGAGCTCCCGGGGCCCCGGGCGGCGTGGCCGCCGCGGCTCCGCCGCGCCGAGTCTGCGGCCCGCGCCGTTCACCGAGGTCTCGACGACGCCCGCAACGTCCGCGGCATCCGCCGGGCGGGGCGCCTCCTTCGACGGCCGGATACGTGCCGTCGATAATCTGTCGCTGAGCGTCCCGGTTGGCTCCGTGACGGCGTTGCTGGGCCCCAACGGCGCCGGCAAGACGACGACGGTGGAGATCTGCGAGGGCTTCCGCCGGGCCGACGCCGGCGAGGTTCGCATCCTGGGCCTCGACCCGATCGGGGACGCGGTCGCCCTGCGCCCCCGCGTCGGGGTGATGCTCCAGGCCGGCGGGATGTACCCGGGTGCTCGAGCCGGGGAGATGCTGCGCCTTGTCGCGGCGCACCATCGCCACCCGCTCGATCCCGCGGCGCTGCTGGACCGGCTCGGCCTGACCGACTCCGCCGGCACCCCGTTCCGCCGGCTGTCCGGTGGCCAACAGCAGCGGCTGTCACTGGCGATGGCCGTGGTCGGCCGGCCCGAGCTGGTGTTCCTCGACGAGCCGACGGCCGGGCTGGACGTCGCCGGTCGGCGCACCACCTGGGAGCTGATCGAGGAGCTGCGCACGGCCGGTGTCACCGTCGTGCTCACCACCCACGCCATGGACGAGGCCGAGCGCCTCGCCGACCAGGTGATCATCATCAATCGCGGCCGGGTCGTGGCCGTCGGCTCGCCCGCGGAGCTCACCCGCGGCGGCGCCGAGGGCCAGCTGCGCTTTCGCGCCCCCACCGGCCTGGAGCTCGGCAAGCTGCTGCTCGCGCTGCCGGACGGCACCACCGCCCACGAGGGGCCGGTCGGGCACTACCTGGTCCAGGGCACGGTCGACCCGCAGCTGCTCGCCGCGGTGACCGCCTGGTGCGCCGGCAACGGCGTGCTCGCAGAGGATCTCCGGGTCGAGCAACGAACGCTGGAGGACGTCTTCGTGGAGCTGACCGGTTCGGAGCTGAGTTCGTGACCGCCGCCGACACGCTCGGCGCGCCCAGCGGCCCGGGCCCCTACCGGCCGGCGGCCGGCCGCACCGGCGCCGGCCTGCTCGACCTGCGCCCGGCACCGGCGGCGGCCTCCCGGGCCCGGATGTTCGCCGCGCAGACCCGGCTCGAACTGATCCTCACCCTGCGCCGCGGCGAGTCCGTACTGCTGACGATGATCATTCCGGTCGGCCTGCTTGCCTTCTTCACCGCCGTCGACGTGCTGCCGAGCGGCGCCGAGAAGTCGGTCGACTTCCTCGTCCCCGGGGTGCTCGCGCTCGCGGTGATGTCGACCGCGTTCACCGGCCAGGCCATCGCCACCGGCTTCGAACGCTCCTACGGGGTGCTCAAACGGCTCGGGGCGACGCCGCTACCCCGTTCGATCCTGCTCGCCGGCAAGACCGCGGCCGTGCTCGCCGTCGAGGTCATCCAGCTCGTCCTGCTGGTCGCGGTGGGCTTCGCGCTGGGTTGGGATCCGGCCGGTGGGGCGGGAGCCGTGCCGTCGGTGCTGGCGCTGCTCGTGCTCGGCACCGCCGCGTTCTCCGGCCTCGGCCTGCTCATGGCCGGCACCCTGCGCGCCGAGGCGACGCTTGCCGCCGCCAACGGCGTCTACCTGCTGCTGCTGCTGATCGGCGGGGTGGTCTTCCCGCTGTCGAAGCTGCCCGGCTGGCTGCGGGCGATCGCCGAGGTGCTGCCCACCGCCGCACTGTCGGACGGGCTGCGCGACGTCCTCGCCGACGGTTCCGGCCCCGGGGTCCGCAACCTGGTCGTGCTCGCGGTGTGGGCGATGGTGACCCTGGGTCTCGCCGCCCGCACCTTCCGCTGGGAATAACCGACCGCCGCGCATGACCCGATCCCCGCGCATGACCCGACCGGGCGGCGCCGCGGCCGGCCGGGCAGGCGTGAGCGCACCGGGCGTTACCATGGCATCCGTGCCAACTTCTACAACGCGTCGGAGATTGCCGCTCGTCGGCCGGCGCGCGTTCCAGTTCGTCACCGCGCTCAACGTCTTCGCGCTGTCCCTGATCGTGGTCAGCGGCGGGGTCGTCCGGCTCAGCGGCTCCGGCCTGGGCTGCCCGACGTGGCCGCAGTGCGGCGACGGCTCGTTCACCCCGCACTCCGAGTACGCCCTGCACGGCGCGATCGAGTTCGGCAACCGAGTCGTCGGCCTGGTCGTCGGGGCGGTGGTGCTCATCACCCCGATCATGGCGCTGCGGCTGCGCAGCGGCCGCCGCCGGGACCTGACCCTGCTGTCGTTCGGCCTGTGGCTGGGCTACCTCGGCCAGGCGGTGCTGGGCGGGATCACCGTCCTGACGAAGCTGAACCCGGTGACCGTCGCCGCCCACTTCCTGCTGTCCATGGTGCTGCTGTGGAACGCCGTCGTCCTCGACCGCCGGGCCCGCCAGGGCGCCGGCCCGGTGACCCCGGCGGTCGCCCCCGCGCTGCTGTGGCTGGCCCGGCTGCTCGTCGTCGTCTCCGCCGGCGTCCTCGTCCTCGGCACGGTGGTGACCGGCACCGGCCCGCACAGCGGCGACAGCGAGCACCCCGCCCGCTTCGGCTTCGACATCGTCAACGTCTCCCAGCTCCACGCCGACGGCGCGATGCTGCTGACCGGCCTGGTCGCGGCGATGGCGTTCGCGGTGCGCATCACCGCCGCCCCCGCGGCGGCCCGGCGCGGCTCGCTCGCCCTGGTCGCCGTCGTCATCGCGCAGGCCGGCCTCGGGTTCGCCCAGTACTTCCTCGGCGTCCCCTGCGGCCTCGTCGCCCTGCACATGACCGGCGCCACCATCATGTGGGTCGTCGCGCTGCGCCTGTGGCTCGCCATGGTCGCCCGCCCAGCCCTCGCGACCGCTGCGGGGGCGAAGGTGACCGATGACGCCCCGGCAGAGCACGCGACGCCCTTCACCGCCCCGCCGGCCCAACCCGCCCCGCCGGCTGTCCCTGGGTCGCCATCGGCCCCCGCCGCTCCCCAGCCGGTCGGTGCGCCCCGCCCCTGATTGCGGACAAGACCGGACGGGATCAGACAAGGCCGGGCGGGGATGATGTGGTGCCAGCCCGGCTGATCGCCGTCCTGGCAGTGTGGCGTCAGAAAGCCGGGCCGACGGTGTTCGCGATGTTCGAGTCCGAGACCGACTACTTCCGGTCCCGCGTCCAGCAGACCATGCTCAACTTCCGGGTCCGCGACCTGGAGGCCATGCTCGCGCAACTGCGCGACAAGGGAGCGGACGTGGCCGAAGAAACGCAGGACATGGAGGGTGTCGGTCGATTCGGCTGGGTCACCGATCCCGCGGGCAATCGAGTCGAGCTGTGGCAGCCCGCCTGACCGCGTCACACTGCGCATCGACGGCACCGAAACCAGGTCCGTCGACCGAAGGCCAGACGCCCTGGGCGGTACGGTGCGGGCCGGAACAGACCGCTGAACCGTCCAGCCCACATCACGCCAGCATGCCCCGACTCCGATCGCGGGAAGGTCGTTACCCTCTCTCGTGCCTCGTCGACGCAAGCTAAGTACACCCCTGCTGGTCTGGTCTTCGGGATGGTCCGGCGGGCTGTCGTCGACCAGACGGGCGTGCCTGGTGCGGGGAGCATTCGGCCGGATTGTGCGTTGCCGTAGTGTGATCGTCACACCAGCAGGGTGACGGGGGTGATCGTGATGGCCTGGCCTGCGTGGGGCACACGGGCGGTGACGGCCGGCGGGTCGGTCCTGGCCAGCGCGGTGTCGGGGATGGTGACGAACGTGGTCTCCGACCGGCCGGCCCTGCCCTGGATCGTCGCCCTGGCCGTCCTCGTCGCCCTGATGGCCGGATTGCAGGTGTTGCTGACCGTGCTTGACCATCGGGGGTCGGCGTCACCGCCCGGGGCTGGTGCGGTGTCGGTCGGCGGATCGTCTTCTGGATCGATTCGCACCGACGTCGACGGTGTCCGCCGTGTCCCGGGACACCGTACCAGTTCGGGGGCGGGGTCGGTCCAGATCGGTGGAGACTCCCGAGCGTTGATCCGCACCCGGGTGCGCGACGTCGAGGAAGGCTAGCCCGACGCCGTGGCGGAGGCGACGCACCGACCCGCCCTCGATCGGCCCGGCCGGGGCGTCCGTCGGCGGAGACAACAACGGTCCCATCGTCACGCAGTACATCGGCGTCCAACACCTCCCCCCGCTGCCACCTGCCGTCACCCCGACACCCGGCAAGGTCTGGAACGTGCCCCCACGGGTGGCGCACTTCACCGGCCGGGCGGACCTACTGACCCGCCTCGACGAAACCCTGACCGACACAGGCACGGCCGCGGTCTGCGCCGTCCACGGCCTGGGCGGCATCGGGAAGACCGCCCTCGCCGTCGAGTACGCCCACCGGCACGCCGATGCCTACGACGTGGTCTGGTGGGTTCCCGCCGAAGACCCCGACGCCATCCCCGACCATCTCGCCGCATTGGGTCTCGCCCTCGGTTTGCCGGACGGCGTCGGCTGGCCAGCGGTCCTCGCCGCGCTGCGCCGTGACCGGCGGCGCTGGCTACTCATCCTCGACAACATCGAACACCCCGACGTGATCGGCCCCTACCGTCCCACCGATGCACTCGGCCGGCTCCTCGTCACCAGCCGCCGCACCGACCTGGCCGGATACAGCACCCCACTCGAAGTCACCGAACTCCCCCGCGGTGAATCGGTCGAACTCCTCACCCTCCGAGTCCCCGGTATCGACCCCGACACCGCGTCGACGATCGCCGACCTGCTGGGGGACCTGCCGCTGGCGGTGGAACAGGCCGCCGGCTACCTCAACCAGACCGCCACACCCCCCACCGACTACGCCGACCTGCTGACCACCCGGCTCGCCGACATGCTCACCGACGGCCACGTCGCCGACCGGCCCGGCACCACCATCGCCAACCTCTGCCACCTCTCCCTCACCCGACTGCGCGCCCACAACCCTGCCGCTGTCGCCCTGCTCGACCTGTGCGCCCTGTGCGCCCCCGAACCCATCCCCCTGACTTTCCTCACCAGCGATCCCCGCCATCTCCGGGTCAAGACGCTTCGCGCGGCGGCGCAGGATCCCCGGGCCTGGAACAACACCGTCGGCACCCTCATCGGCTACGGCCTCGCCCGCCGTGATGCGACCGGCATTACCCTGCATCGGCTCACCGCTGCCGCCATCCGCACCACCATGACCACCAAAACCACCGCCACCACCGCCACCGCTCTCCTCCACCTCCTGCGCGCCGCGCTGCCCGGCGACCTCGACGGCCACCCCGAACGCTGGCCACCCTGGCGCACCCTGCTGCCCCACCTCCGCGCCGTCCTGGACAACCAGCCCGACACCGCCTTGAACACCAAGAAGATCCGCCAGGAAGTGGCCTGGCTCTGCAACCGCACCGGCGCCTACCTCGACCTGCACGGCCGACCCGACACCGCCCTCCCCTATTTCCACCGCGCGCTCACCCTCGACACCCACGACCTCGGACCCGACCACCCCGGCACCCTCACCAGCCGCGGCAACCTCGCCCTCGCCTACCAGTTGGCGGGACGCCTCGACCAGGCCATCAGCCTGCACGAACAGACCCTCACCGACATGCTGCGCATCCTCGGCCCCGACCACCCCGACACCCTCACCAGCCGCAACAACCTCGCGGCAGCCCGCGTCGCCCGTGACCACAACCAGGCAGCGCAACCCGACGACAACGGGGCCGACGCGCAGCGCGCGTGAGCAGACCGCAGGCCGTCGATCCGGTGCACTAGCGGACTCTCGTGCCTCGTCGACGCAAGCTAAGTACACCCTTGCTGGTCTGGTCTTCGGGACGGTCCGGCGGGTTGTCGCCGATCGGACGGCCGTGCCTGGCGCGGGGTGGCTTCGGCCGGGTTGTGCGTTGTCGTAGTGTGATCGTCACGCCAGCAGGGTGACGGGGGTGATCGTGATGGCCTGGCCTGCATGGGGCACACGGGCGGTGGCGGCCGGCGGATCGCTCCTGGCCGGTGCGCTGTCGGGGGTGCTGACGAACCTGGTCTCCGACCGGCCGACCCTGCCCTGGATCGTCGCCCTGGCCGTCCTTGTCGTGCTGATGGTCGGGCTACAGGTCGTGCTGACCGTGCTCGACCATCGAGGGTCGGCGCCGCCGCCCGGGGCCGGTGGGGTGTCGGTCGGCGGATCCTCCTCCGGATCGATCCGCACCGACGTCGCCGGTGTCCGCCGGGTCCCCGGACACCGCACCAGCTCGGGTGCGGGATCGGTCCAGATCGGTGGAGACTCCCGGGCGTCGATCCGCACCCGGGTGCGCGACGTCGAGGAGCCGTAAGCGGTGCCGTGGTGGAAACGCCGCACACCGACGGTGGGACCCGGCGGCGTACTGATCGACGGGAACAGTTCGGCACCGATCAGCGCCGTCAGCATCGGCGCACAGCACCTGCCACCCCTGCGGCCGGGTCAGGGGAGGCGTGGAACATACCCCCACGGCTGGCCCACTTCGTCGGCCGCGCTGACCTCCTCGACCAACTCCACCAGCACCTCACCGACAGCGGCACGGCCGCGGTCTGCGCCGTCCACGGCCTGGGCGGCATCGGCAAGACCGCCCTCGCCGTCGAGTACGCCCACCGGCATGCCGACGCCTTCGACGTGGTCTGGTGGGTTCCCGCTGAAGACCCCGACACCATCCCCGACCACATCGCCGCCCTCGGCCTCGCTCTCGGCCTGCCCGACGGCACCGGCTGGCCGGCGATCCTCGCCGCGCTGCACCAGCACCGGCGGCGCTGGCTGCTCATCCTCGACAACGTCGAACACCCCGACGTGGCCGGTCCCTACCGGCCCACCCACACCCTCGGCCGGCTCCTCGTCACCAGCCGCCGCACCGACCTGGCCGGCTTCGGCACCCGCCTCGAAGTCGCCGAACTCCCCCGCAGCGAAGCCGTCGAACTCCTCACCCGCCGGATCCCCGGCATCGACCCCGACACCGCGTCGACGATCGCCGGCCTGCTTGGGGACCTGCCGTTGGCGGTGGAACAGGCCGCCAGCTACCTCGACCAGACCGCCACACCCCCCGCCGACTACGCCCGGCTGCTGACCACCCGGCTCGGGGACATGCTCACCCGCGGCCACGTCGCCGACCGGCCCGGCACCACCATCGCGAACCTGTGGGACCTGTCCGTCACCCGGCTGCGCACCACCGACCCGGCCGCCGTCGCCCTGCTCGACCTGTGCGCCCTGTGCGCACCCGAACCCATCCCCCTCACGCTCTTCACCGACCACCCCCACCTCCTCAGCGTCGCCGCGCTGCGTGAGGCGGCCGGGGATCTGCTGGCCTGGAACGACACCGTCGGCACCCTCATCGGCTACAGCCTCGCCCGCCGCGACCCGAACAGCCTCATCCTGCACCGGCTCACCGCCGCCGCCATCCGCACCACCATGACCCCCACAACCACCGCCACTACCCTCATCCATCTCCTCTGCGCCGTGCTTCCCAGCGACCTCGACGGCCACCCCGAACACTGGCCACTCTGGCGGGCCCTGCTGCCCCATCTACGCGCCGTCCTGGACGGCCAACCCGGCAAGAAGACCCGCCGAGAGGTGTCCTGGCTCTGCGACCGCACCGGCGCCTACCTCACGCTGCACGGCCGACCCGACACCGCCCTCCCCTACCACCACCGCGCACTCACCCTCAATACCCACGACCTCGGACCCGACCACCCCAACGCCCTCACCAGCCGCAACAACCTCGCCGGCGCCTACGAGTCGGCGGACGCCTCGACCAGGCCACCGGCCTGCACGAACAGACGCTTACCGACCGGCTACGCATCCTCGGACCCGACCACCCCGACACCCTGGCCAGCCGTAGCAACCTCGCCGGCGCCTACCAGTCGGCGGGACGCCTCGACCAAGCCATCGACCTGCACGAACAGACCCTCACCGACCGGCTACGCATCCTCGGACCCGACCACCCCCACACCCTCACCAGCCGCAACAACCTCGCGGCAGCTCGCGCCGCCCGTGACCACGACCAGGCAGCGCAACCCGACGACACCGGGACCGACGCACGGCCCGCGTAAGCAGACCTCACACCGCCCAACCAGTGCACTAACGGACTCTCGTGCCTCGTCGAGAAAGAGCGCAACGCGGTCCGCAGCCTCACGCCTCGGACGGTGCCTCGCCGCTGGTCATCGCACCCCGGACGCAGCAGACGCGCCGGCCGCGGGTGTGCGGTCGGCGCGTCTGGGGGTCGGATCGGTCGGAGCCGAGGCGGAGCGGGAGGTCAGACGACGGCGGTGACCGCGATGGCCACGAACAGAAGCGTCAGGTAGGTGATCGACATGTGGAACAGGCGCATGGGGCGGGGGTCGGCGCCGCGGCGGGTCCGGCGGTCGATGCGGTGTGCCTCGGCGAGGAACCAGGCGCCGACCACGACGGCGGACACCAGGTACACCGGGCCGGTGTGGGCCACCGGGACCAGCGCGAGCGAGGCGGCCACCATCGCGTAGGAGTAGCCGAGGATCCGCCGGGTCACCACTTCGACGGGGGCGACGACGGGCAGCATCGGGATACCGGCGGCGGCGTAGTCGTCACGGAACTTCATCGCCAGCGCCCAGAAGTGCGGCGGGGTCCAGAAGAACACCACGGCGAACAGCAGCACCGCCGACCAGCCCACGGTGCCGGTGACCGCGGACCACCCGATGAGGACCGGGAAGCAGCCGGCCGCGCCGCCGATGACGATGTTCGACGGGGTCCGGCGCTTGAGCCCGAGGGTGTAGACGAAGACGTAGAAGGCGATGGCGCCGTCCGCCAGCAGCGCCGACGGCCAGTTCACCAGCAGGCCGAACACCAGCGTCGAGACGATGCCGATGGCGATGCCGAAGGTCAGCGCCTCGGCCGGGGTGACGGTGGCACGGACCAGGGGGCGGCGCTTGGTGCGGTTCATGACCTGGTCGATGTCCCGGTCGACGTAGCAGTTGATCGTGTTGGCGCTGCCGGCCGCCAGGGTGCCGGCGACGAGGGTGACGGCGATCAGCCAGACCGAGGGCATCCCCCGATCCGCGAGCATCATCACCGGCACGGTAGTGACGAGCAGCAGCTCGACCACGCGCAGCTTCATGAGCGCGACGTAGGCGCGGATCTTCGAGTTCACCGCGGCCAGCCCACTCACGGCGGGCGGCGCCTCGTCGGCGGCGGGCGGCACGTAGGCGGCGACCGTGCCGTTCGACGCGCCGAGCACCACCGTCCCGTTCGGCGCAGAGGCGGCGGAGCCGGCTCCGTGCGCCGCCGCCGTGGAGGCCGCGGTCCCGTTCGACCCGGACGTGCCGTTCTCCCCGGACCCGCCGCGTGCTCCGGCGGTCCCGTGGGGGATCACCAGCACGTTCGACATGACGACGCCGGCCGGGGATGCCGTCCCAAGCGAGACCGCCCTCCCCTCCGGCTTCGCGGTCTCGTTCGAGACCGCGACCCCGTTCGACATGGCGACCCCGTTGGAGATGGCGACCCCGTTGGAGATGGCAACCGCGGCGCCGTGGGGCGTCGCCGTCCCGGGGGAAAGCGTGGTGACCTCGGTCGGTGCGGGTTCGGCCTCCGGGCGCGGGGCGTCCGCGGGGTCGGGGGCACCCTGAGCCGGGACATGGTCCAGGGCAGGTTGGAGCGTGGTTCCGGCGATCACCGACGTGGAGGTGCCCGACCGCACCGGTCCGCGTGTGGTGAAGTGCCGGCGTCGAAGGGCGGCCTCGGTAGACAGAGCGACCTCGCGATCGGCGGGATCGGCGGACGACCCGCACTATACGGAGCCCCGGGGACGGAGCGGACGGTGTTCTACGACGTGTCGGAGTCTAGCCGCCGGATCGGCGCGCACGCGCGGCGGTCAGGCCCGGACCGGGCAACGAGCCGTGCGGCCTGGCTCACGTCGCCGGTCGCGCCGCCAGCCGCCCGGGCCGCCGGACGAGATCGTCACCCCACGGCCGGGGCCCGCCGTGGTGTGTCTCACCAGTGGTGTCCGACCAGTTCACGCCGGCTGTTCTTCCAACTGCCACCTGCGCGTCACGGAGCTGAACACATAGGGATCAGACTGGCAGCAGACTGGGATGGAGCCGGCGCGGCGGGGTAGTGCCCACAAGGGTGCACCGGCGGGCGTCGGATCGGAGCCGGCCGGCGCCGGCCGCTACGCACCGGTCGGCTGCGACCTGGTCGGCCGCGCCCCGGCTGGCCGCACCTGGTCGGCCGCGCACTGGATCCGATTCCCGGCGACGGGCATGACCAGCACCGAGAACGACTTGACCTGTTGTGGATGTGCACCGCCCGCGGAGAGGAACCAAAGCCCGATGAGCAACCCCCTGTCCGAGCTCTCGGCCGCCGGAGTGGCGGTCTGGTTGGACGACATCAGCCGGGACCGGCTGCGCACCGGCAACCTCGCCGATCTGGTCGCCAACCGCAGCGTCGTCGGCGTCACCAGCAACCCGACGATCTTCCAGAAGGCGATCGCGTCCAGCGACCTGTACAACGAGCAGCTCCACGACCTGACGGTGCGCGGCGTCGACGTCGGCGAGGCGGTGCGCGCGATCACCGCCGCCGACGTCCGCGACGCCTGCGACGTGCTGCGCGGCGTCTACGACGCCTCCGGCGGGGTCGACGGGCGGGTGTCCCTCGAGGTCGACCCCCGCCTGGCCCACGGGACCGAGCGCACCGTCGCCGAGGCCCGGGCGCTGTGGTGGTCGGTGGACCGGCCCAACCTGTTCATCAAGATTCCGGCCACCCTGGCCGGGCTGCCGGCGATCACCGAGACCCTGGCCCAGGGCATCAGCGTGAACGTCACACTGATCTTCGGCCTGGACCGCTACGACGCCGTCATCGAGGCGTTCCTGGCGGGTGTCGAGAAGGCGATCGACGCCGGCCGGGACGTCGGCGACCTGACCTCGGTCGCGTCGTTCTTCGTCAGCCGGGTCGACTCCGAGGTCGACGCGCGCCTGGACAAGATCGGCACGCCGGAGGCGAAGGCGCTGCACGCCAAGACAGCGATCGCGAATGCCCGATTGGCCTACGAGCGGTACGAGAAGGCGTTCGCCACCCCCCGGTGGAAGGCGCTGGCCGCGAAGGGCGCGAAGCCACAGCGGCCGCTGTGGGCGTCGACCTCGACGAAGGACCCGTCCCTGCCGGACACGATCTACGTGTCCGAGCTGGTCGCGCCCGGCACCGTCAACACCATGCCCGAGGCGACCCTGCAGGCGTTCGCCGACCATGGCCAGGTCCGCGGGGACACCATCCGCCCCTACTACGACGACGCCCGCCAGGTGTTCGCCGCCCTGGCATCCGTCGGCGTGGACCTCGACGACGTGATCGAGACCCTGGAGACTCAGGGGGTCCAGAAGTTCGAGGACTCGTGGAACCAGCTGCTCGGCACCATCGCGCAGCAGCTCGGCCGATCCGGTTCAGACAGCTAGTAGGGCTTTGTTAGGTGTCGTTGAGTTGTGGTTTCAAGCGATCTGGTGACGGAT